>NZ_JBIBVJ010000002.1:795334-899233 GCF_043080305.1 Kitasatospora sp. NPDC015120
CAGCTCCGGGGCGGCCGCCGCTGCGCGGCGGGGGGGGCCGGGCGCCCCCCCGGCGCGCCCCCCCCCCAACCCCCCCCCCGGGGGGGGGGCCCCCCCCCCGCCCCCCCACCGCCGTTCCAACCCCCACCACAGACCCGAGAGGGCCGCACAGCAGTGACTACCGACCAGAACGGCGCCACCTACGCCGCCGCCGGCGTCGACATCGAGGCGGGCGACCGCGCCGTCGAGCTCATGAAGCAGTGGGTGAAGAAGGCCAACCGCCCCGAGGTGGTCGGCGGTCTCGGCGGCTTCGCCGGCCTCTTCGACGTCTCCGCCTTCAAGGACTACCGGCGGCCGCTGCTGGCCTCGGCCACCGACGGCGTGGGGACCAAGGTGGCCCTCGCGGCCGCCATGGACAAGCACGACACCATTGGCCACGACCTGGTCGGCATGGTCGTCGACGACATCGTGGTGTGCGGCGCCGAGCCCCTGTTCATGACCGACTACATCTGCGTCGGCAAGGTCGTCCCGGAGCGGGTCGCCGCGATCGTCAAGGGCATCGCCGAGGGCTGCGCGCTGGCCGGCTGCGCCCTGGTCGGCGGCGAGACCGCCGAGCACCCCGGCCTGCTCGGGCCGGACGAGTACGACGTCGCGGGCGCCGGCACCGGTGTCGTCGAGGCGGACGAGCTGCTGGGCGCCGAGCGCGTCCGGGCGGGCGACGTGGTGATCGCGATGGCCGCCTCCGGCCTGCACTCCAACGGCTACTCGCTGGTGCGCCACGTGCTGCTGAACCAGGCCGGCTGGAAGCTGGACCGCAAGGTCGAGGAGTTCGGCCGCACGCTCGGCGAGGAGCTGCTGGAGCCGACCCGGATCTACTCGCTGGACTGCCTGGCGCTGATCCGGGCGACCGAGGTGCACGCCTTCTCGCACGTCACCGGCGGCGGCCTGGCGGCCAACCTGGCCCGGGTGATCCCGGCCGGCCTGCACGCCCGCCTGGACCGCGGCACCTGGACCCCGCTGCCGGTCTTCCGCACCGTCGCCGAGGTCGGCAAGGTGGCCACCCTGGAGATCGAGAAGACGCTCAACATGGGCGTCGGCATGGTCGCGGTCGTCCCGCCGCACTCGGTGGACGCCGTGCTGGCGGTCCTGGAGGACCGCGGCGTGGAGTCCTGGGTGCTGGGCGACATCGTCGAGCGCACCGACGAGCACACCGAGGGCGCGGCCCTCTACAACGCCTACGAGGGCTTCACGGCGGGCTGAGCCCCTCCGGTGACGCACGAGGGCCCCTCCGGCACCGCCGGAGGGGCCCTTCGCGTCCGCCCGCCGCGCCGTCCGGGGCGGGCCCGCCGGTGCGGTCGTGCGGGAACGCCGAAGACCGGCTCCGGTGCGCTGGGCACCGGAGCCGGTCCGGTCAGACTGGGAGACTACGCGCGACGGCGGGCCTGGGAGGGCCCGGTACCCGACTCGGTGTCGTCGTCCTCGCCGTCATCGGCGTAACGAGCCGCGTACTCCGCGTAAGGGTCGTCGTCCTCGTCCTCTTCGATCGGCTCCGGCTCGATCGGGGAGGTGGAGGGCGATACGCCCAGCTCGCTGGAGAGACGATTGGCGTCGAACCCGCCGCTGTTGTACTTCAGCTCGCGGGCGACCTTCGTCTGCTTGGCCTTGGCCCGGCCGCGCCCCATGGGTCGACCCCCTCAACGATGGGGCTCACGGCCCCGAGTCTGACACGTGTTCATGATCAGGAGCGGCCTGCCCGAATGGGGAGAACCGTCCCTTGGAGCATCAACGGTACCTGTTTCTGCCGCTGGACGGTACGTCGTCGGTGTGACGTGGCGCGTACCAACCGCACCCGCGACCAGGTCGTCCCAGGTCAGGGGAGGTTTTGCGGCTTTCTGCACGCGGTCCGCAGGTGTCTCAGGTCCGTTGTTTCCCCACCGATTATCCCCCCAAGGGGGACGTTGGATCACCTGATCGGGTGCAGAAGTGAGAATCCGGTTCCACATTGTGATGCGCGGGGGACGGATGGGGACGCCCCCCGCGCAGCACCGGTCGGTCACCGGCCGGTCACCGGGCCGGGGTCCGCTCGCGCTCCGGCGGGGATCAGCCCCGGCGGGCGCCCGGCAGCAGCACCGAGCGCAGCGCGCTGATCTCCCGCATCCGCTTCTCGGCGAGCCGGTCGGCGGCGACGGCCGGCGGCACGCCGTCGGCGGCGGCCCGGGTGAAGATCTCCAGGGTGGTGTCGAAGATCTTCGTCGCCTTGTTCTTGGCGCGCTCGAAGTTGAAACCGTCGATCTCGTCGGCGACCTGGATGACGCCGCCGGAGTTCACCAGGTAGTCCGGGGCGTAGAGGATGCCGCGGTCGGCGAGGTCCTTCTCGACGCCCGGGTGGGCCAGCTGGTTGTTGGCGGCGCCGCAGACGACGACGGTGCCGTGCTCGCCCAGCGCGGCCACGCTGTCGTCGGTGAGCGCACCGCCGAGCGCGCAGGGCGCGTAGACGTCCAGCTTGGCCTGGAGCAGTGCGGCGGTGTCGGCGACGACCTCCACCTCCGGGTGGGCGGCGCGCACCCGGTTGACGGCGGCCTCGGAGACGTCGGTGACGACGACGGTCGCGCCGTCGGCGACCAGGTGGCCGACCAGGTAGTGGCCGACCTTGCCGACGCCGGCCACGCCGACCCGCTTGCCGCGCAGGGTGGGCTGGCCCCAGCGGGCCTGGGCGGAGGCGCGCATGCCCTGGAAGACGCCGAAGGCGGTCAGGATGGAGGAGTCGCCGGCGCCGCCGTGCTCGGGCGAGCGGCCGGTGACGAACTCGGTCTCGCGCGCCACGACGTCCATGTCCTGGACGTAGGTGCCCACGTCGCAGGCGGTGATGTAGCGGCCGCGCAGCGACTCCACGAAGCGGCCGTAGGCGCGGAGCATCGCCTCGTTCTTGTCCTTGTTCGGGTCGCCGATGATGACGGCCTTGCCGCCGCCGAGGTCGAGGCCGGCGAGCGCGTTCTTGTAGGACATGCCGCGGGAGAGGTTGAGCGCGTCCTCCAGCGCCTCCTCCTCGGAGGCGTACGGGAAGAAGCGGGTGCCGCCGAGGGCCGGGCCCAGCGCGGTGGAGTGGATGGCGATGATCGCCTTCAGCCCGGAGGAGCGGTCGTGGCAGAGCACGACCTGCTCGTGGCCGTCGCCGGTGGCGCCGTCCTGGGTGGTGCCGAAGATCCTGCCGAGCACGCCGGGTACGGGGTGCGTGGGGGCGGCGGTCTGTACGTCGGTCACTGTGGTGACTCCAGTATTCGAGGCCCGCTTGCTGTGGTGCGGGCGCCTAGGGCGAAGCGTAGCCCCGAGGGCGCCGCCGATCCGCACCCTTGACGAAGCTCGGGCCGGTTGTCCGAGGGGTGAGACGAAGGGGGCGCCAGCAGCCCGTTCGGGTCCCCGGGACGTGTCCGCGGACGGCGCCGCCGCCCGGCGCCCGCCGGCCCGCGGCGGCCGGAGACTCCCGGGCGGCGGGGGGTGCGTGCGACGATGCAGGACGTGACCGTCGTGCGTACCTCCGTGCTGCCGCCCTACGCCGCGCACCTGCGGGTCTACGAGCCGCTGGCCGCCTACCCGGAGCCCGAGCGGGAGCACTGGCAGGTCTACGCGGCGGAGCACGGCCCGGACGCGCCGGAGGCGGGCCGCTCGGTGGCCGCGGCGGCGCTGGCCGAGCAGCGGACGGCGCTGGCCGAGCTGGTCGGCCGGACCCCGCGGGCGCTGCCGGAGCGGGAGAGCGAGCGGGCCTTCGTCCGGCTGGTCGACGGGGTGCTGTACATCTGCCCGTGGGCGACCAGGCTGCGCAACTGGCAGGCGCTGGAGGAACTGCGGGCCGGGGCGCCGGTGGCGCTGCTGGACACCGCGCTGCCGCCGGCCACCCGGGCCGAGGCGGAGGCGGACCGGGAGCGCTGGCGGGCGGACCACCCGGACGCCCGGCCGTGGATCCTCACCAGCCGGTGGGAGGTGCCGGTGCGGTGGTTCCTGCCGTTCGGGGACGAGGATCGATGCTTCGTTCCCGCAGGGGCGGGGGAGAAGGAGGGGGAAGGGGTCCGGGGGGACCGGGCGTCGTTGTTCTACCTGACGCCGATGGCGCAGGCGCGCCGCCGGGTGGCCCGGGCGTACCGGGCGCTGCGCGAGGCGGTGCCGGAAGGGGAGCTGGTGCGGGGGGCGGAGCAGGTCGGGCGGTGGCTGGAGGAGTTCCATCCGCGGTCGCTGGTGGAGCTGGACTACGGGGGGCTGGTGCATCTGCTGGGGCCGGAGCGGCTGTTGGCGGACCGTTCGGCGGGGGAACTGGAGGACGGGCTGCGGGCGCTGCGGGCGGGGGACGCGGCGGAGGCGCTGCGGGCCTACGAGGCGCTGACGGTGCGCTGGCGGCAGGTGCTGGCGCTGCGCCACGCGAACTGAGCCGGGCGGGCCGCGTGCGGGCGGCCACGGGCACGGGTGCGGCCGGGCGCGAGGCGGCTGAGGAGGCGTCACCGCTGGCCGGAGCAGGCGTCGGTGGTACTTGTAAGACTGTAAGAGTCCTACGGCCCGAGCCGTATGACCAAGGTCCCGGTTCGGGTCAATACCTGTCGAACGTGACACTACTCACTGTTGACGCGAACTCACCCCTATGTGCAAAAATGGGACAACCAGCCCAAGTTCACGTGAGCGTGCCCACTTTTGGGTGGTTCTGGAGTCGATGCGTGCTTTGCGGGGAAACGGCGGGTCTGGTCCCCTCGTAACCGAATGTCACTATAGGGTGACCGCCCGTTATGGGGTGGTCCATCGCCATCCGCCGGGCTTGAACCCGTGAGGGGTCAATTTTGGCGGTTTGGTCGATAGGGCTGGACGGATGGTGTAGTTGTAGACACCAGGACAAGCCGTTCGTCCTATAACCGACTCGGCCCGTCTATGCCATTTCGGGCATCGCGGGCCAAGGTGCAGAATTTGAAGGATAGAACCGCCCTGGTTCGGTTCTCCCGAGGAGGCCGCTCATGACCGCTCGTACCCCCGATGCCGAGCCCCTGCTGACTCCGGCAGAGGTCGCCACCATGTTCCGTGTGGATCCCAAGACCGTGACCCGCTGGGCCAAGGCCGGCAAGCTCACGTCCATCCGCACGCTGGGCGGCCATCGCCGTTACCGTGAGGCGGAGGTGCGCGCCCTGCTGGCCGGTATTCCGGCGCAGCGCACCGAGGCCTGACAGGTCGAACGCCCAAGGCTCTTTCGAAGGGGCTGCTTACCGGACTCCGCCGGGTCCGGTAAGCAGCCCCTTTGTTTGTCCCGGCGCACCCTCGCGGGAGTTCGTTCTACAGGACTGTCGTACTGATGCGATCCACCCCGGAATGTTGAACTCCGGATAACGATTTGAGGGGGGAGAGGTGGGGGGGATTTACTGTGAATAGCAGTACAATTTTACATATTAAATTAGTGGCTTCTGGGAAGGGTGTCCGAACGGGCGGTTCCCGGGAAAGGCGGGTGACGACCATCACACGCACGGTCACTTGTGGTCTAGACCTAGTCCGGGTAAAAGGGCCGGACCGGGAAACGCGAAAGGCCCGGAACCAAACGGTTCCGGGCCTTTCGCCTACGGCGATCCCGACGGGACTTGAACCCGCGACCTCCACCTTGACAGGGTGGCGAGCTAACCAACTGCTCCACGGGACCAGAGTGTTCCTGATCCGTCCGCTCCGCTCTCCCTTGCGGGCCGCGCTGCGAACAAGACAGATCGTAGCCCATGTGGGGGCCCCAGGTCGAACCGGCTCCGAACCGGCCCCCGGGGGCCCCCGGCGCAGCTCAGAGCGTGGCCCTGGCCGCCTCCATCGCCTTGGTGATCCGCTTCTCCGAGACCGGCGAGGGCGTGCCCAGCGACTGTGCGAAGAAGCTGACCCGCAGCTCCTCGATCATCCAGCGGATCGCCCGCACCTCCGGGGACGGCCGCCGCCCGGCCGGCACGGCCGCCAGCAGCTCCCCGTAGGCCCGCTGGACCTGCTGCACCTTCAGCAGCTGCTGGGCGTCGCGCTGCGGGTGGTTGGGCAGCGCCTCCAGCCGGCGGTCCACCGCCAGCAGGTAGCGCTTGAGGTCCGGCAGCCGCTGCCAGCCGGTCTCGGTGACGAAGCCCGGGTGCACCAGCGAGGCCAGGTGCAGCCGGATGTCGTTCACCGCGTTCAGCAGCACCGGGCTGCTCACCGACTTCAGCCGGGTCGACGCCTTGTGGAAGGCGATCAGCGCGGTGGCCGTCTTCAGCGTGGTGTCCGCCGAGAGGTCGTACAGGTCGGCCCGGACCTTGTCGCGCAGCACGCCGAACGCCGCCCCGTCCCAGGCCGGGCCGCCGGCCAGCGTCATCAGCCGGTCCGCGGCGCAGGCCACCACGTCCTCGAAGAGCGCCGGGACGGAGCCGTGCGGGTTGTACGACAGCGCCAGCTTGGCCTGGTTGCCCAGCCGGCCCTGGATCGACTTGGCCGGCGAGGTGGTGGAGAGCGTCAGCAGCCGCCGGGTGCCCTCCCACATCGCCGCCTCCTGCGCCTCCGGGGTGTCGAACAGCCGGATGCCGACCGTCTCCCCCTCGTCCACCAGCGCCGGGTAGGCGCGCAGCGAGTGGCCGCGGGAGCGCTGCTCGAAGGTGCGCTGCAGCACCGGCAGGTCCTCCGGCCAGGCGGTCAGCCCGGACCGCTCGATGCCCCGGCCGGAGGCGGCCGAGGAGAGCGTCTCCTTCAGCTTCGGGTTGAGCCGCAGCCGGAGGTCCTCCAGGTCCTTGGACTCGGCGAGCTTCTTGCGGCCGTCCACCACCCGGAAGGTCACCTTGAGGTGCTCGGGGACGCGTTCCCCGTCCCAGGCCTCCGGGGGCACGGTGACCGCCGTCAGGCGCTTCAGGGCGTGTTCCAGGGCCGGCAGCAGCGGTTCCTGGCGCTCCTGGTGGTTCCTCAGCTCGCGCAGCGCGGCGCGGGCGTAGTCCGGGGCGGGCACGAAGTTGCGACGCACCGCCTTCGGCAGCGCCTTGATCCAGGCGGTGACCAGCTCCTCGCGCAGGCCGGGGATCTGCCAGTCGAAGCCCTCCGCGGTGACCTGGTTGAGCACCGGCAGCGGGATGTGCACGGTCACGCCGTCCGCGTCGCTGCCCGGCTCGAACTGGTAGGTGAGCTTGAAGCGGAGCGCGCCCTGCTGCCAGTAGTCCGGGTAGTCGGCCTCGGCGACGCCGTCGGCGGCGTCGTTGATCAGCATCGACTTCTCGAAGTTGAGCAGGTCGGGCTGCTCCCGGCGGGCCTGCTTCCACCAGGAGTCGAAGTGCCGGGTGGAGACGATGTCGTCGGGCAGCCGGCCGTCGTAGAAGTCGAACAGCGTCTGGTCGTCGACCAGGATGTCCCGGCGGCGGGCCCGGTTCTCCAGCTCCTCGACCTCGCTGAGCAGCTTGCGGTTCTCGGCGAAGAAGCGGTGGTGGGTCTCCCAGTCGCCCTCGACCAGGGCGTTGCGGATGAACAGCTCGCGGCAGAGCTCCGGGTCGATCCGGCCGTAGTTGACCTTGCGCTGGGCGACCACCGGCACCCCGTAGAGGGTGACCTTCTCGAAGGCCATGACGGCCCCGGCCTTCTTCTCCCAGTGCGGCTCGCTGTAGCTGCGCTTCACCAGGTGCCCGGCCAGCGGCTCGACCCACTCCGGCTCGATCTTCGCGTTGATCCGGGCCCAGAGCCGGGAGGTCTCCACCAGCTCGGCGGACATCACCCAGCGCGGCGGCTTCTTGAACAGGCCGGAGCCGGGGAAGACCGCGAACCGGGCGCCGCGCGCGCCGCCGTACTCGCGCTTCTCCACGTCGTACAGGCCGAGGTGGGAGAGCAGGCCGGCCAGCAGCGACTGGTGGATCCGGTCGGCGTCCGGCTCGGCGTCGTCGTGCGCCTCCTCGATGGTGACGCCGAGCTGCCTGGCGACCGTGCGCAGTTGGGAGTAGATGTCCTGCCACTCCCGTATCCGCAGGTAGTTGAGGAACTCGGCCTTGCACATCCGGCGGAACGCGGAGGAGGACAGCTCGCGCTGCTGCTCGCGCACGTAGCGCCACATCGACAGGAAGGAGAGGAAGTCGGAGGTCTCCGAGGCGAACCGGCGGTGCCGCTCGTCGGCGGCCTGGCGCTTCTCGGCGGGGCGCTCGCGCGGGTCCTGGATGGAGAGCGCCGCGGCGATCACCATGACGTCGCGCACGCAGCCGTTCCTGTCCGCCTCCAGCACCATCCGGGCCATCCGCGGGTCCACCGGGAGCTGGGCCAGCTTGCGGCCGAGCGGGGTGAGCCGCTTGCGGACGTCCTTCTCCTCCGGGTCGAGCGCGCCCAGCTCGTGCAGGAGGTTGACGCCGTCCTTGATGTTGCGGGAGTCCGGCGGGTCCAGGAACGGGAAGGCGGCGATGTCGCCGAGGCCGGCGGCGGTCATCTGGAGGATGACCGAGGCCAGGTTGGTGCGCAGGATCTCGGCGTCGGTGAACTCGGGGCGGGAGAGGAAGTCCTCCTCCGAGTAGAGCCGGATGCAGATGCCGTCCGAGGTGCGGCCGCAGCGGCCCTTGCGCTGGTTGGCGCTGGCCTGGCTGATCGCCTCGATCGGCAGCCGCTGGACCTTGGTGCGGTGGCTGTAGCGGGAGATCCGGGCGGTGCCCGGGTCGATCACGTACTTGATGCCGGGGACGGTGAGGCTGGTCTCGGCGACGTTGGTGGCCAGCACGATCCGGCGGGAGGAGGAGCGCTGGAAGACCTTGTGCTGCTCGGCGGAGCTCAGCCGGGCGTAGAGCGGCAGGATCTCGGTGCTCTTCAGTTTCAGCCTGGCGAGCGCGTCGGCGGTGTCGCGGATCTCGCGCTCCCCGGAGAGGAAGACCAGGATGTCGCCCGGGCCCTCGGCCTGGAGCTCCTCGGCGGCCTCGCAGATCGCCTGGATCTGGTCGCGGTCGCGGTCCGCCTCGTCGGCGTCGCCGTCCTCGCCGGCCTCGTCCACGATCGGGCGGTAGCGGACCTCGACCGGATAGGTGCGGCCGGAGACCTCGACGATCGGGGCGTCCTCGAAGTGCCGGGAGAACCGCTCCGGGTCGATGGTCGCCGAGGTGATGATCACCTTGAGGTCGGGACGGCGGGGCAGCAGCTGTTTGATGTAGCCGAGCAGGAAGTCGATGTTGAGGCTGCGCTCGTGCGCCTCGTCGATGATCAGGGTGTCGTACTGGCGCAGTTCGCGGTCGGTCTGGATCTCCGCGAGCAGGATGCCGTCGGTCATCAGCTTGACCAGGGTGTCCGGGCCGACCTGGTCGGTGAACCGGACCTTCCAGCCGACCGCCTCGCCGAGCGGGCTGCGCAGCTCCTCCGCGACCCGCTCGGCCACCGTGCGGGCGGCGATCCGGCGGGGCTGGGTGTGGCCGACCAGACCGCGCACGCCGCGGCCCAGCTCCAGGCAGATCTTCGGGATCTGGGTGGTCTTGCCGGAGCCGGTCTCGCCCGCCACGATCACCACCTGGTGGTCGCGGACGGCTTCGAGGATCTCGTCCTTCTTCTGGCTGACCGGCAGCTCGGCGGGGTAGTCGATGGCGGGCACGGCGGCGCGGCGGCGCTCGACCAGCAGCTCGGCCCTGGCGACGTCGGCGGCGATCTCGGCGGCGATCTTCGCGCGGGCCTCGGGCTTGCGGACCCGGCGCGCGCCGTCCAGCCGGCGGCCGATCCGCACCTGGTCGCGCAGGGTCAGCTCGGGCAGGCGCGCGGCCAGCTCGCCGATGCCGGGCCCGTCGCCCGGGGCGGACTCGGCGGCGGACTGGACTGCGGGAGAACTCACGGCGGGCATCCCTCTAGGTTCGCAAGGAGATGCGGCGGAGCGCACCTCGGTTTTCGAGCGACTCCAGTGTCACAGGGGACGCCCGTCCGCTGCCAACGGCGGTCCGGGGTGCCGCGCTCACCGTCCGGACCGGGACGGATGCGGTGCGTGAGGGCGGGGCGTTCCTACCAGGTGTGCAGGATGACCGCCGGGAGGGCGAGGCCGAGGGCGAGCAGGGCGACCAGGCCCACCAGCTGGGAGGTCGGGAGGTCGAGGAACTTCTTCGGCGGGCGGACCCGGTCGGCCGGGTCGGTGCTCAGCTGCCACCAGGCGCGGACGCGGTACACCTGCTCCTCGAAGTCGGGGGAGGGGTGCGAGTGGTTCTGGACGAGCCCGGGCAGGAAACGGCTGCGCCCGTTGGCGAAGTGGATCTGCAGGGTCCGGTACGTCCCGAACCGGGTCTCCTGCCGGTACACCTCCATCCACCGGACCTCGTGCCAGGGGTAGGTGCGGCCGCGCCGGGTGAAGGGCCCGTGGACGGTGATCCCGGCGGCTCCCACCGTGCTCCACGACCCGCGGGCCGGCAGCCGGGCGAGGAGGAGGACCGGGAGGGCGCCGACCGCCCAGAAGAGGGGTGTCGTGCCGAAGTCGTGCACGACCCGGACGCCGGCCGCGAAGACGGCGGTCCCGGCCACGACGGCGAAAGGCCATGACCAGCGGTACCGGTCCTTCGCGCGGAAGGTCAGTTCGTCCACGGTCGACACCCTAGCCCCCGGGTGACCGGCCGTCATCGCCCGGGGCGGGAGGCGCGGTTGGGACGCCTGCCGGGACGGCCCCGGCAGGCGCGCTCAGTCCCGCAGCGCCCGGTCCACCAGGGCGCCGGCCGCACCGGTGTACCCGGCCGGGTCGCACAGCGCGGCGATCTCCCGCGGGGTGAAGTGCCCGGCCAGCTCCGGCCGCCCGCCGAGCACCTCGGCCAGCGTCCGGCCCTCCCGGTCGGCGGTCAGCGAGACGTCGGTCAGCAGCTGCTTGGCCTGCGCCTTGCCCAGCTTCGGCGCCAGCCGCGCGGCGATCCGCTCGGAGACCAGCTGTCCGCCGGTGAGCTCCAGGTTGGCCCGCATCCGCTCCGGGCGGACCAGCAGGCCCTCGGCCAGCTCCACCGAGGTGTGCGCGGCGCCGCCGGTCAGCCGCAGGCACTCGCGCAGCAGCAGCCACTCCGCGTGCCAGGCCCCGCCGGAGCGCTCGTCCTCGGTGACCAGGCACTGGGCCAGCCCGGCGGCCAGCACCGGCACCTGGAGGGCGGCGCTGCGCAGCAGGGTGGACAGCACCGGGTTGCGCTTGTGCGGCATCGCCGAGGAGGCGCCGCGTCCGGTGACGGCCGGCTCGACCACCTCGCCGACCTCGGTGCGGGTCAGCGACTGCACGTCCACCGCGATCTTGCCGAGCGCCCCGGCGGTGAGGGCCAGCGCGGCGGCCAGGTCGGCCATCGGGGTGCGCAGCACGTGCCAGGGCAGCACCGGGCGGGCCAGACCGGTCTCCGCCGCGAAGGCCTCCGCCAGCCGGTCCAGGTAGTCGCCGGCCTCGACGTCCGGGTCCGGGCCGTCCAGCCGGGCGTACTCCAGGTAGCCCGCCAGGGTGCCGGCGGCGCCGCCGAGCGAGACCGGCAGGCCGTCCGCCAGGACGGCGGCGAGCCGGCGGTCGGCGTCCAGCACCAGCTGCCGCCAGCCGGCCGCCTTGAGGCCGAAGGTGGTGGGCACCGCCTGGAGCGCCAGGGTGCGGCCGGCCAGCAGGGTGTCACGGTGCCCGGCGGCCAGCGCGGCGAGCGCGCGGGCGGTGCGGTCCAGGTCGGCCCGGATCAGCCGCAGGGCCCGGGCGGCGACCAGCATCGCGCCGGTGTCCAGGACGTCCTGGCTGGTGGAACCGCGGTGCACGTACTCGGCGGCGGCCGGGTCCTCGGCGGCCACCACCCGGCTCAGCGCCTGCACCAGGCCGACCACCGGGTTGGCGGTCTCCCGGCAGGCCAGCGCGAGGGCGCGGACGTCGAAGTGCTCGGCCCGGGCGGCCCGGGTGATCGCGGCGGCCGCGGCGGGGGGCACGGTGCCCAGCCCGGCCTGGGCGCGGGCCAGCGCGGCCTCGGCGTCCAGCATGGCCTGGAGCCAGGCGCGGTCGGAGACGGCGGCCTCGACCGGGGTCCCGGCCCGGACGGGCGAGAGCAGTCCGGAGTCGGTGTCCGACCCGGCCGGGTCGGGGTGCTGGTCGGTCATACGACGACGCCTCTCGGTTCGGTCTCGTCGGTCTCGTCGGACCGGTCGGACGGGGCGGGGCCGGGCCGGTCGGTGCCTCCGGTGTGGCCGGTCCCTCCGGTCCCGTTCAGCGGGAACGTCCCGGCGGCGCCGTCGGTGCCCTCGCCGCCGTCGCGGGGCGGTGGCACCGCGGGCCACTCGGGCGCGGGGGAGAGCGCCAGCACCGCGCGGGCGATGGCGTCGGAGTCGCCCAGGGTCACCGAGTCGACGCCGGGACGGATGCCCGCGGCGGTCACCCAGTGCACGGACTCGGTCGGCACGCCGTACGCGAAGCGGCGCGGGTGCGCCCGGCCGCGGGCGTCCAGCAGCCGGTAGGGCCGCTCGGTGACGGCGAGTCCGCCGGTCTGGTAGCCGCCGTCGGACTCGCCGGGGATCCGGTAGGGGGCGCACTGCTCGGTGTCCAGCAGGTGGCGCAGCAGCGGGTCGTCGGTACGGCGCAGGTCCGGCTCGGGCAGCCGGGCCTCGACCAGCACCGAGGCCCGGACCGGCGGGCCGGGGACGGTGGTGGAGTGCGCGGTGAACGCCGGGTCGACCGGGTCGATCCTGATCTCGGTGCCGGGGCCGAGCAGTTCCAGCACGCCGGCCTCGATCAGCGCGATCAGCTGCTCGATCCGTTCGGCCGGCGGGCCGATCGACAGGAACGCGTTCAGCGGGGTGTACCAGCCGTCCAGGTCGTCCCGGTAGGAGACGCCGTCGATGCCGCTGTGGTCGACCGCCAGCCGGATCTCGTTGCGCAGGTCGCGCAGCACGTCCAGGGCGGCCTTCAGCGGGCCGCTGACGTTGCCCGCCCGGGCCTCGGCGACGTCCTGGCGCAGATGGCCGAGCAGCCAGTCGCGGAAGTCCGCGCGGTCGGTGAACTCCCGCCCGGCGTACGGGCGGGCGAGCCGGTCCCAGGACCACCGGCGGTCCGGCTGGACGTCGAAGGCGTCCAGCACCGCGGCCGGGTCGGCGGCGGTCAGGAACCGGTCGGTGAAGGCCTCGCGCTCGGCGTCGCGGCCCCCGGCGGTGAGCAGCGCGCCGTAGTAGACGGCCTCCACCTCGCGGGAGACCAGCGGCCAGAGGTCGGTGGCGAAGCGCACCGGCTCGCCCCGGCGGGTGCGTTCGCGCAGCCCGGCGACCACCTCGGTGGTGAGCAGCCGGGGCAGGTGGCGCCCGTGGGCGCCCTTCTCGTTCTCGCCGCGGGCGTGGTACGGGATGCCGCGCCGGGAGGTGGCGTAGAGCTTCGGCTCGGCGCCGGAGGGCCGGTAGACCAGGGTGTCGTCCACCCGCTCGAAGCGGCCGCCGCGGCCGAGCGTCAACAGCGCCATGTGGTCGAAGAAGTTGAGGCCGAGGCCGCGCAGCAGGACGCTCTGGCCGGGACGGGCGGTGACCTGCACGTCGGCGGGGTTGGCGGGGGTGAGGTAGTCGAGGTGGTGGATCCGGGCCAGGCCGGCGGTGCGCTCCTCGCGCGGGGTGAGCCGGGCGGGGACGTGGCCCTGGGCGAGCACGACGGCGTCCAGCCGGTTCAGCCGGGTGCCGTCCTCCAGCCGGACGCCCTGCGGGCCGCCGGGGAAGCCGTGCGCGTCGGCCATCGCGACCGCCCGGGAGCGGTGCACCCGGACGGTGACGGTGGGCGGTGCGGCGGCGACCACGGCCCGGAAGGCGTCGCGCAGGTAGTGCCCGTAGAAGGCGCGGGTCGGGTAGGTGTCCGGGCCGAGCGCGGCGGCCTCGGCCAGCGTCAGGGCGTCGTGGCGGGCCGGATGGTCCGGAGAACCGCCCTCACGGGCAAGCGATCGGGCCCATTCGTACAGGCTCGGACCGGGTTCGACCGGGCCCTCGATGCGTACGCTGTCGTCGGTGTACACGGTGATCTGCGAGGCCACCGTGTTCATCAGGAGGTGGCGGGACTGGTCGGTGCGCCAGACCCGGCCGGGGCCGGGGAGTGCCGGATCCACCAGGTGCACGGTGACGGTGGCCCCGCCGGGCCCGGTTCGTTCGTTGGCGCAGAGCCTCTCCAGTACCGAGAGGCCGCGAGGACCGGCGCCGATGACGCAGACCTGGAGATGACGATCGATCATGCCCACGGGAACTCATCGTAGTTGTGATGATCTGATGATGAAAAGGTCATGAGTGGAGCCGGCCGCCGCCGCGCGACGCGGTCCGTCCCGCCGCGCGGCTCCCGGCCGGGCTCCCGGCCCGGCCCGGGCGCCCTTGAGGTGAAGCGGACTTGAGGTCCTACGCTCGGCAGACGTCCGCCGGCTCAGGAGGGAACGTTCCATGGCCGTCCAGCTCAACCACACGATCGTCCCGGCCCGGGACGAGGAGGAGACCGCCCGCTTCCTCGCCGAGGTCCTCGGCCTCCCCGCCCCGGTGCGCAGCGAGCCCTTCCTGGTCGTGCGGCTCGCCAACGACGTCGCCCTGGACGTGCTCCGGGTCGACGGACCGGTTCCCACCGGGCACTACGCCTTCCTGGTCGGCGAGGAGGAGTTCGACGCCGTCCTCGGCCGGGTCCGGGAGCGCGGGCTCACCTACTGGGCCGACCCCTTCCACCGCCACCCCGGCCGGGTCAACGACTGGTCCGGCGGCCGCGGCGCCTACTTCGAGGACCCGAGCGGCCACAACCTTGAGATCATGACCAGGGCCTCCGGCGACAACCGCTGACCCGGCCCGCCGAGGCCCTGGCCTCCCGTTCTGCCCGTTCGGCCGGTCCTCCCGGGCCGGCCGCCGGCGTTCCCGGCAACGGTCCGGGGCCGCGGCGGGCTCTGGTGGGGTGAGGAGGTGCTCATGGGAGCCAAGAAGGCCGAGCGGGACGCGGAGTTCAACGCGTTCGTGACCGGGGCCTGGCCACGTCTGATCCGGACGGCGTTCCTGCTGACCGGGGACCGCTACCTGGCGGAGGACGTGGTCCAGACCGCACTGGAACGGACCTACGCCGCCTGGGGGAGGGTCACCCGGGCCGACGAGCCGTACGCCTACGTGCGCCGGATCGTGGTCAACGAGCATGCCCGCCGCTTCCGGCGCCGGGTGCCGGAGCAGCTGGTGACCGCCGTACCGGAGCGCACCGGCCCGGACGGTTTCGCGCGCCTGGACGACCGGGCCGCCCTGCTGGAGGCCCTCGGCACGCTGCCGCCCGGACAGCGCCAGGCGGTGGTGTTGCGGTACTGGGAGGACCTGAGCGAGTCCCAGGCCGCCGCCGCCATGGGCTGCTCGGTCGGCACGGTCAAGAGCCAGGCGTCGAAGGGCATCGCCAAGCTGCGCGAGCTCTCCTCACTCATCAGCACGACGAGCATCGGAGGTGCGGCATGAACCACGACGGGACGCCCGCGGACGCGGTGGCCGAGGACGGCGAGGAGGTGGCCCGGGCCCTGTCCGGGCTGGCGCGGACGGTGGAGAGCGGCCCGGCGCCGTACGAGGCCGTGCTGGCCGGCGGCCGGCGGCGGGTGGCCCGGCGGCGGACGTCGCTGGGCGCGGCGCTGGCGCTGGCCCTGGTCGCCATGGCGGGCGGCGTCGCGGCGGTGCAGGGCGGGGTGGGCGGCGGAGCGGGCGGACCGGCGGGACCGGCCGGACCCGCGGCGGTGGCGATCTCGACCGCCGGCCTCCCGGGGGTGCTGGTGCCGGGCGCCGCCCCGGGCGGCCAGGCCGCCCCGCAGGATCCCCGCGACCCCTTGAACCCGGCCCGGATCCAGGTGCTCACCGGCACCGTGGACGGCAAGCCGTGGAGCGTCTTCGCGGCCCTGTGGCCGGCCCCGGGCAAGGAGCGGATCCACGAGCAGGCCCGGCTGATCTGGGCCGAGGACGCCTCGGCCGGCTACACCGGGGCGGCGCCGACCGAGGACTACGTCGACCAGTACGGGCGACCGGACGCGGACCGCGTGGTCTTCTACTACGTCCTGGACGGCAAGCGGCTGGCGACTCCCGCCGAAGCCCTGGTCGCGCCGCCGGGCGCCCCGGCCGGCTTCGCCGACGCCCCCGGCGAGCGGTTCTCGAAGGTCTGGCTGGGCCGCCAGTCCAAGAACGGCGAGGCCGACCCGCTGTTCCACGTCCCCCGGGCCCAGGCCGGACTGGTCGGCCCGGGCGTCGCCCGCGCGGAGGTCCGGTGGCGCGACGGCGTGACCGCCGAACCGGCCATCCTCGCGCTCGGCGACTCCGAGGCCCGCTGGATCGCCGTCGCCAAGCGCGGCATCCCGGCCGAGCTCCGCCTCTACGCGGCCGACGGCTCGCTGATCGCCGCCGACGGGGGGTGGCTGGACAGCTGACCGCCCGGGGGCGCGCCCGGACACGCGGAAGGCCCCGGAGAGGATCCCTCCGGAGCCTTCCCGCCTTCTCGGGCACCTGTGGCCAGGGCCGGGCTCGAACCGGCGACCTTCCGCTCTTGATCGAACGAGCCAGGGCACGGCGTGGCCCCATGAGCCCGGGGCCGGCGCCGATCTCCAGAGCGCGCTGATCGTGCTTCAGATGGCGGGCCGGGAACCGGCGGTGGATCCCGAAGGACACCCGGCCTGCGACGCCCTTGGTGAGCCGGTCGTGCTCTCCTTCGCCGAGGAGGTCGTCGTAGCGGCGGATGGCGTGGTGTCGACGCTGCCGTCGTCGCTCAGCTCGACAGCACGGGGACGCCATGGCGCACCAACGGTCGCCACGCCGTGATCCAGGTCGACCTCCGCCGGTAGTCGAAGCGCCGTCCGTGTGCCCCGCTGTCCCCTCCCGTCGCTGCTCGGGTCCGATGTCGTGCAGGCCGAGGCCGGCCCGGGTGGCGCTGCCGTTCCATCCCCTCGGCCTGGGAGAGGAGGCGCTGCGGTTCTTCTTCGGCTTCGTGCTGGAGGGTGTGCCGGGGCCAGAAGACGTGGATCCGTACGAGGTGGTCCTCCAGGGCTTCCGTCTCACCGGTCCCGGCGGGCCGGCTCCGGAGGAGGAGGAAGCCGCGATGCGGGCCGCCATCAGCCGGATGGGGCCACCCCGGACCTTCACGTACGGCCCCGACGGCACCATGGCCGAAGCCGAACGATCGTGATCGGCGTCACGCCGTACCGGCCCTCCGGGTAGCCCGGCCGAGCTGCCCGGGCTGTGGGCGCCGAACGGCACGAAAATGCCCCCGAAGCGATTCGCTTCAGGGGCACCGTGCCTGGTCAGGCTATGTGGCCAGGGCCGGGGTCGAACCGGCGACCTTCCGCTTTTCAGGCGGACGCTCGTACCAACTGAGCTACCTGGCCGTACTGCACCGTCTCTTGCGAGACGAGCGATCCCGACGGGACTTGAACCCGCGACCTCCACCTTGACAGGGTGGCGAGCTAACCAACTGCTCCACGGGACCTTGTAGTGGCGAACCACTCAGGTCTTGCGGCACAACACTTTACTACGGTACTGCGTGCCCCCAACGGGATTCGAACCCGTGCTACCGCCTTGAAAGGGCGGCGTCCTGGGCCACTAGACGATGAGGGCTTGCGGCCTGTCCGGCTGTTTCCAGCGTTCGGGGACGTCGAGAAGCATATGGGATGCGGGGCCGAACGCCAAAACGGGTTTCGGCCGGGTGGGCGGCGGGGTCAGGACCAGCCGAGTTCGTCGAGCTCGTGGTCGTCGAAGCCGAAGTGGTGGGCGACCTCGTGGATGACCGTGGTGCGGACCTCCTCGACGACCTGCTCGCGGTCCTCGCACAGGCGCAGGGTCGGGCCGCGGTAGACGATGATCCGGTCGGGCAGGACGCCCGCGTACCACTCGCCGCGCTCGGTGAGCGGGGTGCCCTCGTAGAGGCCGAGCAGTTCCGGGTCGGCGGGGTCGGGCTCGTCCTCGACGAAGACGGCGACGTTGTCCATCATCGCGGCGAGTTGCGGCGGGATCCGGTCGAGCGCGTCGGCGACCAGTACCTCGAACTCTTCCCGGGTCATCTCCACCGGTTCATTGTCGGGTCTGCGGTGACGGTGTGCCAGGCGGTCGGGGTCGGTGTTTCATGGGTCTGTGGCGACCTCGGAGGACGTGGTGGCGGACGGTGCGGCGGCCGGGGCGGCCCGGCGGCGGCGTCCGCCGGTGTTGCGCGGGCAGGGGCCGGCGGTGGCGGTGGTGGCCGTCGGCGGGGCGCTGGGGGCGACGGCCCGGTACGGGGCGGGGCTGCTGTGGACGACCGGGCCCTCGGCGTTCCCGTGGACGACGCTGCTGGTGAACGTGGTCGGGTGCGCCGTGATCGGGGTCTTCCTGGTGGTGGTCACCGAGGGCCGGCCGGCCCATCCGCTGCTGCGGCCGTTCTTCGGCACGGGCGTGCTCGGCGGATTCACGACCTTCTCGACGTACGCGGTGGACGCCCGCCGGCTGCTGGAGGAGGGGCGGCCCGGACCGGCCGTGGCGTACCTGGGGCTGACCCTGGTGGCGGCGCTGGCGGCGGTCTGGGCGGCGGCCGCGGTGACGCGCCGTCTGCTGCTGCGCGGGGCCGGGAGGCGCGGGTGACGGGCGCGGAGCGGCCCCGGCTGGGCGGACCGGCGCTGCGGCTGACGGTGCTGGTCGGCGAGAACGACCGGTGCCGGCACCGCCCGCTGTCCAGCGAGATCGTGCACCGGGCGCGGGCGGCCGGGCTGGCCGGGGCGAGCGTGTTCCGGGGCGTCGAGGGGTTCGGCGCGTCCTCGATGGTGCACACGGCGCGGCTGCTGTCGCTGAGCGAGGACCTGCCGGTGGCGGTGGTGATCGTGGACACGGAGGAGCGGGTGCGGGCGTTCCTGCCCGAGCTGGAGGGACTGGCGGTGGAGGGGCTGGTGACCCTGGAGCGGTGCGAGGTGCTCCGGTACGCCGGGCGGGCCGGCGGGCCGGGGCCGGCCCCGGCGGCGGAGGAGGGCGGGGCGGCGTGAACTGGCTGCTGGTGGTGGCCGGCGCGCTGGTCGGCGCGCCGGTGCGGTACCTGACCGACCGGGCCGTGCAGTCCCGGCACGACTCGGTGTTCCCGTGGGGGACCTTCGTGGTGAACGTGTCCGGCTGTCTGGTCCTCGGACTGGTGACCGGGGCGGTGGCGGCCGGTGCGGCGTCCTCGCACGTCCAGCTGCTGCTCGGAACCGGGCTGTGCGGGGCGCTGACCACGTACTCGACGTTCTCGTACGAGACGCTGCGGCTGGCGGAGAGCGGGGCCGGGCGGTACGCGCTGGCGAACGTGGCGGGCAGCGTCGTGGCGGGCCTGGCGGCGGTGTACGCGGGGGCGGAGCTGGCCGCGGCGCTCTGGGGCTGACCGCGGGCGGTCCGGGGCTCCTGCGGGTGCCCGGCCGGGGCTGCCCCGGGTGCTCGTCCGGGTGCTTCCCGCCGCCCCACCCGTGTCCGCGCGCCCCGGGCGGGCGTTGGACACCCGCAAGGGTGGCCGTGCGCGTGGGTGGGCGGCCGGGGCGGGGCGGGTGCAGGAGAGGGACTCGGTGGCGGCGATGCGTGCGGTGCGGGTGGTGCGTGCGGTGACGGAGCGGGACACGGCGGTGGTCCGGAGTGCCGTGGTGCGCGGCGCGGCGGTCCTGGCGGTGGCCGGGCTGGGGCTGACCGGCTGCATGTCGGTCGGACCGGGCGCGGACGAGCGGCACGGTGTGGTGCCGGTCGGCCAGGCGGGGACGCCGACCAGGCCCGGGACGACCGCCTCGGCCTCGCCGAGCGGCGCCGGACACCCGGGGGTCGCGGCGGGGCGCTCGGAGCGGGCGGCGGGCGCGCAGGCGCAGAGCGCGCCGACCGGGGGCATGAACGCGGCCCCCGGTGAGGCGGGCGGCGGCGTGAACGGGGCGGCGGGCGCGGGCGGCGGCAACGGTGCAGGCGGGGTGAACGGCGCGCCCGCCGGCAATGAGCCGGTCCCGGCGGCGGCCACCGGCGAGTCCGCGCCCGGCGCGACCGGCGGCGCCGGGGGCGTGAACACCAGCCCCGCGCCCCGCCCGGGAGCCGTCGGCGCCGCCACGGGCGGGCCGTCCGGCGGTGCGGCGGGCAGCGGCGGCGGTGCGGGCGGCAGCGGCCACCCCTCCGGCGGCGCCGGGGCCACCACGGGCGGCGGCACCGGGGGAGGCTCCGGCGGCACGACGGCGCCCGCTCCGGCGGCCAGCCCGACCGGGCGCCCGTCCTCCCCGGAACCCGGCCACACCACCCCCGCTCCGACCGCCACCACGGCCCCGGAACCCACCCCCGCCCCGAGCACCACGGCGCCCCCCAGCTCGGGTGCGTCGGGCGGCCACTGAGCGCCGAACCACAGCTTGGCCAGGGCATTTGCCTCCGATCGCCAGGTTCCTCTATGGTGGTAGATCGTTCGTTTGATCCATTTGACTGGCGCCCTACTCCCATCTGGCGCCCTTGGCGCGTTCCGGCGATCCGTGGCTGACCGCATAGAGGCGGTTGTGAAACAGAACCCCGGACTTTGGCGCGTGCCACTTCCGGAAGGTTTTGCATGTCTCTCGTTGACGACGCCCGCTTCGCCATGCCCGCGAGCGAGTCCGCCGCCGATGCCACCACCACCGTTCCCGCCGAGGCCGACGCCGAGCTGATCGCCGCCGTCGACGCCGTCGAGGACACCGACACCACCACCGCCGACGCCGAGGACACCGCCGTCGCCGCCGAGGACGCGTCCGACGAGGCCGACGAGGCCGCCGAGGCCGACGCCGAGCCGACCGTCACCTTCGGCGACCTGGGCCTGCCGGACGAGATCGTCCGCGCCCTCGCCAAGCGCGGCGTCACCACCCCGTTCCCGATCCAGGCCGCGACCATCCCGGACGCCCTGGCCGGCAAGGACGTGCTCGGCCGCGGCCGCACCGGCTCCGGCAAGACCCTCAGCTTCGGCCTGCCGCTGCTGACCCGCCTCGCCGACGGCGAGCGCACCCGCGCCAAGCACCCGCGCGGCCTGATCCTGGTCCCGACCCGCGAGCTGGCCATGCAGGTCGCCGACGCCCTGGAGCCGTTCGGCTCGGTGCTCGGCCTGCGCCTCAAGGTCGTCTGCGGCGGCACCTCGATGTCGAACCAGATCTACGCGCTGGAGCGCGGCGTCGACGTCCTGGTCGCCACCCCGGGCCGCCTGCGCGACCTGATCAACCGCGGCTCGGCCAAGCTCGACGACGTCCAGGTCGCCGTCCTCGACGAGGCCGACCAGATGGCCGACATGGGCTTCCTGCCCGAGGTCACCGAGATCCTCGACCAGGTGCCGGCCGGCGGCCAGCGCCTGCTGTTCTCCGCCACCCTGGAGAACGAGATCGACACCCTGGTGAAGCGCTACCTGAACAGCCCGGTCACCCACGAGGTCGACCCGTCGGCCGGTGCCGTCACCACCATGACCCACCACATCCTCGTGGTGAAGCCCAAGGACAAGGCGCCGATCACCAACGCGATCGCCGCCCGCAAGGGCCGCACGATCATCTTCGTCCGCACCCAGATGGGCGCCGACCGCGTCGCCGAGCAGCTCGTCGAGGCCGGGGTGAAGGCCGACGCGCTGCACGGCGGCATGACCCAGGGCGCCCGCACCCGGGTGCTCGGCGACTTCAAGGACGGCTACGTCAACGTCGTCGTCGCCACCGACGTCGCCGCCCGTGGCATCCACGTCGACGGCATCGACCTGGTGCTCAACGTCGACCCGGCCGGCGACCACAAGGACTACCTGCACCGCTCCGGCCGCACCGCCCGGGCCGGCCGCTCCGGCACCGTCGTCACCCTGGTGCTGCCGCACCAGCGCCGTGGCGTCTTCCGCCTGATGGAGGACGCGGGCGTGGAGGCCAGCCGCCACATCCTCGACCACGCCTTCGACGCCGAGGTGGCCCGGATCACCGGCGCCCGCTCGCTGGTCGAGGTCCAGGCGGAGAGCGCGGCCAACATCGCCGGCGCCGCCGAGCGCGAGGTCGCCGACATGACCCGCCAGCTGGAGCGCGCCCAGCGCCGCGCCGGCGAGCTGCGCGACGAGGCCGACCGCCTGGCCGCGCGGGCCGCGCGCGAGCGGGCCGAGCTGGGCATCGAGGAGGAGGCCCCGGCCGCCGAGGCCGGGACGGCCGAGGGTGCCACCACCGACGAGACCGCTGCCCCGGCGGCCGCCGCCGAGCCGGCCGCGGTGACCGAGGAGCGCACCCCGTCGTACCGCGAGGCGCGTACCGAGCGCCCGTCGTTCAACCGCGAGCGCGGCGAGCGCGGCGACCGCCCGTTCAACCGTGACCGTGACGACCGCGGCGGCCGTTCCTTCGGCCGTGACCGCGACGACCGCGGTGGCCGTTCGTTCGGTGACCGTGAGCGCGGTGGCTTCAACCGTGACCGTGACGACCGTGGGGGCCGTTCGTTCGGTGACCGTGAGCGCGGTGGCTTCAACCGTGACCGTGACGACCGTGGCGGCCGTTCGTTCGGTGACCGTGAGCGCGGTGGCTTCAACCGTGACCGCGACGACCGCGGTGGCCGTTCGTTCGGTGACCGTGAGCGCGGTGGCTTCAACCGTGACCGCGACGACCGCGGTGGCCGCTCCTTCGGCGACCGTGAGCGCGGTGGCTTCAACCGTGACCGCGACGACCGCGGCGGCCGCTCCTTCGGCGACCGCCCGGCCCGTTCCTTCGGCGACCGCGACCGCTCCTTCGGCCGCGACCGCGACGAGCGCGGCGGCAGCAACAACCGTCCGTTCGCCCGCCGCGACGACCACCGCTCCGGCGGCCGTCCGCAGTCCGGTGGCTTCAACCGCGACCGTGACGACCGCGGTGGCCGCTCCGGTGGCTTCAACTCCGGCTTCAACCGCGACGACCGCAAGCCGCGTTGGAAGAACTGACGCCGCGTAGCACCTGACGCACCCGCGACGGGCCCGTTCCACTCCGGTGGGGCGGGCCCGTCGCCGTCTGCGCGGCCGCCGTTGTTCTGCGATCGAGAATAACCAGTGGCGCGGCGCCTCCCCCCTCGCCTACGGTCGGGGGCATGAGCAGCAGAACGCAGGTGGCGGCGGTGAACGAGGGCATCGTCGAACGGGGGGACTACCGCGCGGCCGGGGGCGAACTCGTCGAAGTGGCGGAGCAGTTGAGGGCGGCGCGGGCCGGCACGGTGTCGTACGACCCGGCCGGGCTGGACGCGCTGCTCGCGGCGGGCGGCCCCGGTCCGGTGGCGGACCCGGCCACCGTCGAGGTGACGGCCGAAGGCAGCATCGAGGCGGCCCGCCGACTGGTCGAGGAGGGCGCCGGCACGGTCGGGGTGCTCAACTTCGCCTCCGCGCGCAACCCCGGCGGCGGCTACCTGCGCGGCGCCCGCGCCCAGGAGGAGGACCTCTGCCGCAGCGCCCTGCTGTACACCTGCCTGCTGGAGGCGCCGGACTACTACGAGGCGCACCGGGCCTCCACCGACCTCCGCTACAGCCACCGGGTGATCGTCTCGCCCGGTGTGCCGGTGGTGCGGGGCGAGGACGGCGAACTGCTGGCGCGGCCGTACCCGGTCACCTTCCTGACCTCGCCGGCGCCGAACGCCGGCCAACTCGCCCTGCGCACACCCGGGGGCGTGGACGTGCGGGGCGTGCTCGCCGAACGGGCCGAGCGGGTGCTCGCGGCGGCCGCCCGGCACGGGGTGCGCGCGCTGGTGCTCGGGGCGTGGGGCTGCGGGGTGTTCCGCAACGACCCGGCCGAGGTCGCGGAGGCCTTCGCGCACGCGCTGGCCCGGTACGGCGCCGCCTTCGACCGGGTGGTCTTCGCGGTCTGGGACCGGACGCCGGTCTCGCCGAACCGGGCCGCCTTCGAGGCCCGGTTCGGCGGGTAGGGCGTCCCGCCCTCAGGCCTTGCGGGTCACCAGCGCCGAGGTGAGCGCCGAGGCGGCGGTCACCACCCCGGTGACGGCGAGGACCGACGGCCAGGCGCCGATCTTCTTCGCCAGCGGGTGCGAGCCGCCGAAGGCCGCCACGTAGAGGCCGGTCAGCGCGGCCGCGGCGGGCGCTCCCGAGCGCCGGTGCCACTGCGCGGCGGCGCCCGCGCCGGCCACCGCCAGCACCGCCCCGCCGAGCTGCCGCTTCCCGGTCCACCGGGCGACGCCGTAGCCGCCGACCAGGCCGCTCGCGGCGGTCAGGGCGGCCGGTGCGGTGCTCGCGAGCGCGTTCGGGATCCTCGCCATCGTCGACTCCACTCCTCGGCGGATCCGGTGCGGATCCGCGGCGGGTTCCGGGTCCTCCCCGGGGGCTTCCGACCATAACCCGCCGCCCCCACCGGCCCGCCCGGGACCCCGCCCGCCGCCGTCGGGCCCGGCTACCGCGCCGCCTGCTCGAAGGACAGCGCGGGCGCCGCGGCCGCCAGCCGCGCCGCGGCCTCCTCCGGGGCCAGGACCCGCTCCAGCCGCAGGTCGCCGGGCACCTGCTCGACGAACCGCCCGGCCGCCCAGCTCCGCTCGTACGGCTGGGGGTCCAGGACGAGGGTCCGTACGCCGTCCACCACCGGGATGGACTCCGGCATGCCCTCGTTCCAGATCCAACCGCCGTCCGGTGCGACCAGGTTGAACGCCCCCGTCGCGATGAACCGGCGCCCGTCCAGCCACGCGGTGCGGCTGAGCGCGACCACCTCCGGGTCGGGTCGGGTGCCGGGCAGGTGGCCCCCGCCGATCAGCGCCTCGGCGAGCAGGGTGTGCAGCTGGAAGTTGTCGGTCAGGCCGTCCATCCGGAACAGGTAGCCGGTGCCGCTCGGCCGGTGCAGGACGAGCAGCGGCTCGTCGTCGAGGGCCGCGGCCAGGTACCGCAGGCCCTTGAGGTCGTGCTGCTCGGACCGCTCGCGGTAGCGGTCGATCAGCTCGCCGAGGACCTCCGTCACCCCCTCGGCGCGGGCCGGGCGGCGCACGGCGGCGTGCGTGCAGAGCGCGAACGCGGCCCGCTGCCACAGGTCGAGCGTCCACCAGCCGGCCACCGCCCGGAGGGCGTGCCGGGGCCCCGTCCGCCCGTCCCCGGCGAGCCGGGCGTGGACCGGGCCGGGATCGTCCCGGTCGGGGTCCGGCAGGGCGTCCCCGGGGTCCTCGGCCCACCGGTCGAGCAGCAGCAGCGCCCCGGTCAGCGCCTCGCGCAGCCCGCCGAGCACCTGGTCGGCACAGGCCACCGGGTCGGCGCCGCGCTCCACACAGGCGCCGACCATCATCGCCAGGTGCGCCCGGGGGAACGGCGGGGTGTCGGTGAGCAGCGCCGCCAGCCGGGGGCCGACGGCCGCCGACTCCGCCTGCCCGGCGGGCCCGAGCGTCCCGCCGACCCGGCGCAGCGCCGCCTCGAACCGCTCACCCCCGTCCGGTCCGTCCGCCGGACCGGTCACGGCGGCCTCCAGGGCACCCACCGCCCCGGCGAGGGGGGACTGCTGACTGTCCGACGGCCCGCCGGGGCGGCCGTCCTGCGCGGAATGAGGGTCGAACACCATTCGCCGCAGCATAGGGCCTGGGGCTGTCAGTGCCGGGTGGGAGACTCACCCGGTGACCGACCACGAGATCACCGACGGCCTCTACCGGATCCGGAACGTCGCCACCGGCCTGCTGCTGGAGGTCCCCGGCGGCAGCCGCCGCAGCGGCGTGAAGGTGCAACTCGGCGCCGAGGACGGCTCGGACGCCCAGCTCTGGCGGCTGACCGCCGTCCACCGGGGCGGCGCGCTGTTCCACGTCGAGAACGTCGCCGGCGGCAAGCGCCTGGACGTCACCGGCGCCTCGACCGAGGACGGCGTGCCCGTCCAGCAGTGGTCCGCCAACGCCTTCGGCGCGCAGGAGTGGCTGGTCGAGCACCACGTCGACGCGCCCGGCACCTTCACCCTCACCAGCTTCATCAGCGGCAAGCCCCTCACCGCCCCGGCCGAGGACCCGACGGCCCCCGTCCACCAGTGGGAGGACACCGACTCCCCGGCCCAGTGGTGGCACCTGGAACGCCGGTAGTCCTCCGCCCGCCGGTGCGCTGCCGCCCCGTCCCGCGGCCTACGCGGCCAGGTTGGCGCGCAGGGCGTCGAGTTCGGCGTCGGTGGCGCCGTGGGCGCGGAGGTAGGCGGGGACGGTGCCGTGGTGGTCGTGGATCCAGGTGAAGGACGAGGTGAGGAGCTCCGCCGAGACCGGGCGGGAGATCCGCTCGGCACCGGTCTCGTCGATGTAGGGGGTGGGGCCGTCCAGCAGGCCGAGGCCGGTGTTGGAGAGCAGGTAGTCGGCGGTGATGTCGGCCTCGGAGGCACCCAGCAGGGACTGGACGACGGCGATGGTGAGGCCGGTGCGGTCCTTGCCGACGGCGCAGTGGACGACGGCCGACAGGGTGCCGGGGGCGCCGAGGCGGCGGATCGCGGCGACCAGGGACGGGCCGGCGGTGGCGGCCATGAACGGGTACAGCTCGGCCTGGTCCTCCGGCCAGGGGCACGCGGTGTCCTCCCGGTTGGCGGGCAGGGTGGGGAGGCTGAGCGTCTCGTGGTCGAGGTCGTGCCGCAGGTCGGGGAAGGCGGCGATCTCGGTGCTGCTGCGCAGGTCTATGACGGTGCGCAGGCCGAGGGCCTTGAGCCGCAGGGCGCCCTCGGGCGTGAGGGTGTGGAGGGAGCCGGAGCGGAACAGCACACCCCGGCGGAGCGCCCCGACGCCCCCGGCGTCACGGAAGTTGCGGACACCGGGGATGTCGATGAAGGCGGACTGCGCGTCGTCGGTCATGGCCACCACCGTACGGTCGGCCCCCGGGTCAGGGGAAGGAAACGGTCCGGCTGCCCGGTCAGCGGCCGCCGGAGACGTCCAGGAACGCGCCCGTGCTGTAGGAGGAGGCCGGGGACAGCAGGAAGAGGATCGCCTCCGCGACCTCCTCGGGCCGGCCGCCGCGGCGCATCGGCAGGGCCGGGGCGACCCGGTCGACCCGGCCGGGCTCGCCGCCCAGGGCGTGGATGCCGGTGTGGATCAGGCCGGGCCGCACGGCGTTGACCCGGATGCCCTCGGCGGCGACCTCCAGGGCCAGTCCGCGCGTCATCGAGTCGACGGCCCCCTTCGCCGCCGCGTAGTCCACGTACTCGTTGGGCGAGCCGAGCCGGGAGGCCGCCGAGGAGACGTTGACGATCGCGCCGCCGCGTCCGCCGTGCCGGGTGGACATCCGGCGTACGGCCTGTGCGGCACACAGGAACGGGCCGGTGATGTTGGCGGCCCAGATCCGGTTCAGCCGTGCCTCGTCGATGTCCTCCAGCCGGCACTGCCGCTCCAGCGTGCCGGCGTTGTTCACCAGGGCGGTGAGCGGGCCGAGCTCGGCGTCGACGGTGTCGAACAGCCGGGCCACCTCGGCGCTGCGGGTGACGTCCGCGCGGACGGCGAGCGCGGTGCCGCCCTCGGCCCGGACCGCCTCCACCACCGAGGCGGCGGCGGCCTCGTCCGCCCGGTAGTTGACGCACACCCGGTACCCGCGCCGCCCGGCGAGCAGCGCGGTGGCGGCGCCGATGCCGCGTCCGGCACCGGTGATCAGGACGACGTCGGGCTGCTCGGAACCGTTCGCGGTGGCCATGCCCCGTACCCTACGCGCCGCCCGCCGCGGTGCCCCGGCGCCGGGAATTCGCTGGCCCGCGGCGGCCCCGACCGGCAGACTCCCGGTACCGGCGGACCCCCGCTCCCGGGGGCTCCCGTCACCGGCCGACGGGAGGAGCCCGATCCGTGTCCACCGCGCCCGGCACCGTCCTGCTCTCCGGCATCGTCGGCTCGACCGCGTACGGGCTGGCCCACGCCGGCTCCGACGTCGACCGGCTCGGCGTGTTCGCCGCCCCGACCGAGGACATCCACGGCCTGCACCGCCCCGCCGAGTCGCACGTCACCACCGCCCCCGACCGCACCCTGCACGAGGCCGCCAAGTGGTGCCGGCTGGCGCTCGCCGGCAACCCCACCGCCGCCGAGCTGGTCTGGCTGCCCGACGAGCTCTACGAGGTCCGCACCCCGCTCGGCGAGGAGCTGATCGCGATCCGCGGCTCCTTCCTCGGCGCGCGGGCCGTTCGCTCCGCCTATCTCGGCTACGCCACCCAGCAGTTGCGCAAGCTGCGGACCCGCGACACCTCCGACCCGGTCACCCGTGCCCGGGCCGCCAAGCACGCCCGGCACCTGGTCCGGCTGCTCGACCAGGCCGTCCACCTGCACGAGAGCGGCCGCAACCTGGTCCGGCTGCCCGACGCGGGGCGGGTCCGCGACCTCGGCGAGCGCATCGTCGAGGACCCGGCCCGCGCCGAGCGCCTCCTCGCGGCGGCCGCCGAGCGGCTCGACCGCCCCGGCGTCCTCCCCGACCGCCCCGACGAGCGTCCCGCCGATGCCTGGCTCCGCCGGGTGCGCGCCGCCCACTGGACGCACCGCCCACCGGACACGCAGGCGTGACTCCGGGCCCACCGGGTAGGATCACGGCGGCCCGCCGCCACCCGGCCGGGCCACGGGCCGCTAGCTCAATTGGCAGAGCTGCGGACTTTTAATCCGTAGGTTCAGGGTTCGAGCCCCTGGCGGCCCACTGCCTCGAAGGCCCGGTCGGCCACCGCCGACCGGGCCTCGCGCCTGTCCGGGGCCGGGCCGGGGGTGAGGGTGAGGACGGCGTCCACGGCGGTGAGGGCGGCCTGGTCGTGGGTGACCAGCAGGGTGGTGCGGCCGCGGGTGGCGTCGAGGACGTCGGCGAGGACGGCGGCGGCGGTGTCGGGGTCGAGGCCCTCGGTGGGCTCGTCGAGGACGAGGACCGGCGGGTCGGCGAGCAGGGCGCGGGCCAGCAGCAGGCGTTGGCGCTGGCCGCCGGAGACGGTGGCGCCGTCCCCGCCGAGCACGGTCTCCCAGCCGTCGGGGAGGGACTCGATCCAGTCGAGCAGCCGGGCCCGGCGGGCGGCCTCGCGCAGTTCCTCGTCGGTGGCCCCGGGGCGGGCCAGGAGCAGGTTGGCCCGGATCGTGGTGTGGAAGACGTGGGCGTCCTGGGTCATGCCGGTGATCACCCGGCGGACGTCGGCGCCCGCGCAGTCACGCAGTTCGCGGCCGCCGACCCGGATGCTGCCGGCCTCGTAGGGGACGAACCGCATCAGCGCGGCGACCAGCGTGGACTTCCCGGAGCCGCTGGCGCCGAGCAGGGCCACCCGGTGGCCGGGCGGCAGGTGGAGGCTGACGCCGTCGAGGACGGCCGGGCCGCCGGGGCGGTGACGGACCCGCAGGCCGGTGATCTCGACGCCGAGCGGGCCGTCGGCGGGGAGCGGGGCCGGGTCGGCCGGGTCGGTGACCGGGGGCGGGGTGTCCAGGAGGCCGGCGAGCCGGCGGGCGGAGGCCCGGACGCCGGAGAGCCGGCGGGCGGCGGCGGGCAGCGCGGCCAGGGCGTCGAAGGAGACCAGGGCGAGCACCGCGAGGACGGTGAGCCGGACGGCGGGCAGCCGGCCGCCGGCGTGGGCGTCCAGGCCGAGCCGGGTGACGCCGACCACGGCGGCGGCCTGGAGCAGCAGGATCACGGCGGAGGCGAGCGAGGTGGTGAGCGCCGCGCGGCGTTCCAGGGCGGCGATCCGCTCGACGGTGGTCACGGCCCGCCGGTGGGCGCGGCCGCGGGCGCCGTACGCCGCGAGGTCGGCCGCGCCCTCGGTCAGGTCGACGGTGAGCGCGGCCAGTTCGGCGCGGGCGGCCTTCTCGGCGTGCCCCGCCCGGCGGGACAGCGCGAGCACCAGGGCGGGCACCAGCAGGCCCGCCACGGCGAGCAGCGTCCCGAGCAGGAGCCCGGCGGAGGGCAGCAGCACCACGGCCGCGCCGGTGGCGGCCGCGGCGACCACGACGGCGGCGGTGACCGGCAGGAGGACGCGCAGCAGCAGGTCCTGGGCGGCGTCGACGTCGGCGACCAGCCGGGTCAGCAGGTCGCCGCCGCGGAACGCCGGGGTGCCGGCCGGGGCGAGCGGGACGAGCGCCTCGTACACCCGGGCGCGGAAGCCGGCGACGGCGCGCAGCACGCCGTCGTGGCCGAGCAGGCGGTCGGCGTAGCGCAGGGTGCCGCGGCCGAGCGCGAGGGCGCGCACGGCGACGACGGCGACCGCGACGGCGGAGAGCGGCGGCTGTTCGGCGGCGCGGGTGATCAGCCAGGCGGCGGTGGCCGTCAGGGCGGCGCCGCTGAGCTCGCTGCCGGCGGCGGCGAGCACGGCGGGCAGCAGCCGGCGCCAGTGCGGCAGGAGGTACCGCAGCAGCCGCACGGTGGGGCGGGACGCGGTGCGGGCGGCCGTGCGGGCGGTGGCGGGGGCGGCTGGGACGGCGGGGGCGGTCATGAGAGCACCAGCCCCTCGGCGGCCGGGTCGGGGTGCAGGACGCCCGCCCGGACGGTGACGATCCGGTCGGCGTGCGGCAGCAGGCCGCGGCGGTGGGCGACCACGATCGCGGTGCGCCCGCGCATGAGCTCGGCGGTGGCCCGGCTCACGGCGGCCTCGCTCTGCGGGTCCAGGTGGGCGGTCGGTTCGTCGAGCAGCAGGATCGGCGCGTCCTTGAGGAACGCGCGGGCGAGCGCGAGGCGTTGGCGCTGCCCGGCGGAGAGCCCGGCGCCGTGTTCGCCGAGCACGGTGTCGTAGCCCTGCGGGAGCGCCTCGGCGAAGCCGTCGGCGCAGGCGGCCCGGGCGGCGGCGCGGACCTCGGCGTCGGTCGCGTCGGGGCGGCCGAGGCGGATGTTGTCGGCGACGCTGGCGGCGAACAGGTGCGGGCGCTGCGGCACCCAGGCGATCTGGGTGAGCCAGCCGTCGGGGTCGAGCCCGGCGAGGTCGGCGCCGTCGACCAGCACCCGGCCGGCGTCGGGGGCGGTGAAGCCGAGGAACAGTGCGAGCAGGGTGGACTTCCCGGCGCCGCTCGGGCCCACCAGGGCGAGGTGCTCGCCGGGGCGGACGGTGAGCGAGACTGCGTCGAGCGCGGGCGCGGCACGGCCGGGGTGGTGGACGGTGACCGCGTCGAGGCACAGCCGCGCCGTCCGGCCGTCGGGGACGGCGGAGGCGACGGGGGTGACGGGGGTGACGGGAGCGGCGGGGATGACGGAGGCGACGGGGGCCGCCGCCGTGGGCTCCTCCTCGTCGAGGAGCGCGAAGACCCGTTCGGCCACCGCGATGCCCTCGGCGCTGTCGTGGAACGCCGCGCCCGCCGCCCGCAGCGGCAGGTAGGCCTCGGGGGCGAGGAGGAGGACGACCAGGCCGGTGCGCAGGTCGAGCTCGCCGGCCAGCAGCCGCAGGCCGACCGGGACGGCGACCAGGGCCACCGACAGGGTGGCGACGGTCTCCAGGACGAGGGAGGAGAGGAAGGCCACCCGCAGGGTCCGCATGGTGGCCCGCCGGTGGGCATCGGCCATCTCCCGCACCACGCCCGTCTGGTGGTGCTCACGGCCGAACGCGCGCAGCGTCGGCAGCCCGGCGACCACGTCCAGGAAGTGGCCGCCGAGCCGGGCGAGCAGCCGCCACTGCCGGGCCGTGCGGCGGGCGGTGTGCATGCCGACGAGCGCGCCGAACACCGGGATCAGCGGGAGCGTGACCACGATGATCAGCGCGGAGGCCCAGTCGGTCCACCAGAGCCAGCCGATCACCGCGGGCGGGACGACGGCGGTGGCGGCCATGGCGGGCAGGTAGCCGGTGAGGTAGGGGTCGAGGGCGTCCAGGCCGCGGGTGAGCAGGGTGGCCGTCTCGCCGTGCCGCCGGGCGGCCAGCCGGCGCGGGCCGGTGTGCCGCAGCCGTTCGACGAGGCGCTCCCGCAGGGCGCGTTGGGCCTCGGCGGCGGCGCGCTGGGCGAGTGCGCCGCGGGCCCAGGCGAGCAGGGCCCGCAGGGCGAGGACGGTGCCGAGGGCGGCGAGGGCGGTGCGCTGCGGGCCGTGTCCGGCGACGCCGTCCGCGAGCAGCCCGGCCAGCAGGACGGCCTGGCCGACGACCAGCACGGCGCCCAGCAGGGCCAGTCCGGCCGAGGTGGTGAGGTGGCGCCGCACCACCGGGAGTTCGCGCCGCAGACGGCGTTCGGCGGGCTTCATCCCGTTGCTCCCTCCCGGGCCTGCCCGGTGTGCGGTGCGGATGGATCGCGCGGGCCGGCGGCGGTGGGCCGCCGGCCCGCGGGGGACGGTCAGAAGTAGCCGGTGTGGCGCACGCCGGTCCGGCCGCGGAACGCCCACCAGCTCCAGGCCTGGTACACCAGGATCAGCGGGATCACCACCGCGCCGAACCCGATCAGCAGCTTCAGCGTGGCCTCGTCGGCGACGGCCTCGTCGAGGGTCATCCCGGCCCCGGAGGAGGCGGTCAGCAGGTACGGGTACTGGCCGGCCCCGATCAGCAGCACGGGCAGCGCGGTCGCGGCGCAGGTGGCGGTGAACGCCAGGCCGTCGCGGCCGCGGCCGAGGAACCACCAGCCGGCCGCGAGGGCGGCGGCCACGAGCGCGAACAGGACCACCGAGGGGGCCGTGCGCGTCATCGAGGCGCCCGCCCCGAACAGCGAGAGCACCAGCGCGAGGGTGCTCGCGGCGCCGGCCGCGGCGAGCAGGGCCGAGCCCGTGCGCCGGGCGGCGGCGGCGAGCGCGGGCTCGGAGCGGAGCGCGAGGAAGGCCGCGCCGTGCCCGGCGAAGAGCAGCACCGCGGCCGCCCCGCAGAGCAGCGTGAAGGGTGCGAACACCTCGCCGGGGCCGATGTGGAAGGAGCCGTCGGCCCGGCGGGGCACGCCGTGCAGCAGCAGGCCGACCACGAGGCCCCAGCACACCGCGGGCAGCGCGCCGCCGAGCACCACCAGGGCGTTCCACCGGCGCAGCGCCCGGGCGTCGCGGGAGCGGCCGCGCAGCTGGACCGCGGCGTTGCCGAGCACCAGGCCGACCAGGATCGCCACGACCAGCGGGTACAGGCCGGACAGCAGGCCGCCCTCCAGGTGCGGGAAGGCGCCGAACAGCACACCGGCGAAGGCGACCAGCCACACCTCGTTGCCGAGGAAGAACGGGGCGATCGCGTCCAGCGCGGCATTGCGCGGGCCGGGCTCCGGTCCCCGTTCCCGGGCCGGGCCGGCGGCCGGGCCGCCGAGGAACGGGGACAGCATCTGCACGCCGTAGTCGTAGCCGCCGAGCACGAAGTAGCCGGCGAGCAGCAGCCCGAGCAGGGCCAGCCAGAGGGTCTCCAGGCTCATGCGGCCCAACCTTCCGTCACGTCAGGGGAGTTCATCTCGGTGCGGGACCCTTCGCCGGGCTCAGAAGGCCGGGACCGGCAGCGTCTCGCCGCTGCCGCCCGCCTCGGGCAGCTCGTCGTCGGCCGGATCGGCGGCGCCGAGCTGGGCGCCGTCCGGGCCGCGCCGGGCGAAGCGGGTGATCAGCGTCCAGTTGACCGCCGCGAGGGCGGCGAAGACGGCGACGAACACCGTGCAGGACACGGCCAGCGAGCCCCGGCCGACGTGGGAGAGCGCGTCGTCGACGGTCAGCTCGCCGTAGACGAGCCACGGCTGCCGGCCGATCTCGCGCACCACCCAGCCGCCGACGGAGGCGATGAACGGCAGCGGGATGATCGCGGTCATCAGGTAGCAGAGCCAGCGCTTGCGCACCAGCAGGTCCTTCAGGAGCAGGAAGACGGCGACGAACGTGATGGTCGAGACGAGGTTGCCGAGGCCCGACATCAGGTCCATCGAGCCCTTCACCCAGCCCTGCCAGGGCACGTAGTCCCCGGGGCCGTACTGGGCGACCAGCCGTGCCTGCTCCTCGGCGACGCCGCTGCCCTCCAGGACGGCGGCCTTCATCGGCTGGGTCCGCTCGATCACCGGGACCTGCAGGTTGCCGACGACGACCACGAAGAACGAGGACAGCATGGCCACCCAGACGCCCAGCCGCAGCGAGCTGCGGAACAGCGCGGTCTCGCGGGTGCCCTTGGCGAAGTGCCAGGTGCTGACGCCGGCGACGAAGACGCCGCCGGTGGTGAGCGCGGCGAGCGCGACGTGACCGAGCGCGACCAGCGCGTTGTCGTTGGTCAGCAGGGCGCCGAAGTCGGTCAGGTAGGCGACGCCGGAGCGCACCTCGTGGCCGACCGGGTGCTGGAGGAAGCCGTTGGCGACCATGATCCAGAACGCCGAGGCGTACGCGGTGAGCGCGACCAGCCAGATCAGCGCGACGTGCACACCGCGGTGCAGCCGGCCCCAGCCGAAGATCCACATGCCGAGGAAGGTGGACTCGGCGAAGAAGGCGACCAGGGTCTCCAGCGCCAGCGGGGCGCCGAAGACGTTCCCGGCGTACTTGCTCAGTCCGCTCCAGCTGAGTCCGAACTGGAACTCCATGACGAGGCCGGTCACGATGCCGACCGCGTAGTTGATGACGTACAGCTGGCCCCAGAACCGGGTCATGCGCTCGCGCACCGCGCGGGTGGCGGGGTCCCGGGTGAAGGCGGCCCGGGTGTGCATGAACGCCACCAGGGGGACCAGCCCCATGGTGAGGATGACGAAGAGCCAGTGCACGCTGGTGGTGGCCGCGAACTGGAGTCGGGCCAGATCCGCAGCGCTCATGAGGCGACCTTCCGGGTCGGCGGACGGGCAGGGTGAGGGGGGAGCGGGTTCCCCGCCCCGTACGTGCGAGGTGGCGGGCATCGCTGCCCGCCACCGGTGCGACGAACCCCGCCGACGACGGTAAGTGATGATTGCTTATACGTTCCAAGACCGGTTTTGCTATGTGCCGATAACCCGTCAGGCATCAGCAGAGGTGAACCGTGGATTTGCTGCAGTTGCGCCACTTCCAGGCCGTCGCGCGTTTCGAGCACATCAGCCGCGCCGCCGAGGAGCTGAACATCGCCCAGCCCTCGCTCAGCCGCACCATCGCCCGGCTGGAGGCCGACCTGGGCACCCCGCTGTTCGACCGGCAGGGGCGGCGGATCCGGCTCAACCAGTACGGCGCGGTGTTCCTGCGCCACGTCGACCGCGCGCTGAACGAGCTCGACGCCGGGTGCCGGGCGCTGTGCGAGGCCCGGGAGAGCGGGCTCGGCCGGGTCGGCGTCGCCTCCGAGACCCTGCTGACGGTCACCCATCTGATGGGCGCCTTCCGGGCCGCCCACCCGGCGGCCGAGGTGCGGCTCGCGCAGGCCAACGCGGTCGAGATGGAACGCCAACTGCGTGGCGGGGACGTCGACTTCTGCGTGGCCTCGCAGCCGCTCACGGGCCCGGACCTGGCGTCCGTCGAACTGCTCCGGGAGGAGGTGCTGCTGGCCGTGCCGCGCGGGCACCGGCTGGACGGCCGGGGGAGCGTGACCATCGCCGAGCTCGCCGACGAGCCGTTCGTCACCACCCGCCGGGGGCACTGGCAGCGCGCCCTGCTGGACCGGCTGTTCGCGGCCGAGGGGCTCATCCCGCGGCTGTCCTGCGAGGGGGACGAACCGGGCGCCAGCCAGGACATGATCAGCTGCGGCCTCGGCGTCGGCCTCATCCCGGCGATGTCCCGGCTGTCCGGCACCGACACCCACGTTCCGGTCGCCTGGGTGCACGTGGAGGCACCGGGCTGTCACCGGGTGCTCACGCTGGTCTGGAACCGGTCCGCCTACCACTCCGAAGCGGCCCGCCGGTTCCGGGAGTTCGCCGTCGGCCGGCCGCTCATGACGCACCGGCGTCCCGGTGCCCCGGCGGTCCGGCTGCGCGGCTGACCCCTCCGGGGGCGTCCCCGGACCGCATTCGGCCGCGCGCGTCGGCCCGGTCTGGCATGATGTCCACGGTGTCGGGGTGCTAGCTCAATGGGTAGAGCAGCGGACTTTTAATCCGTAGGTTCAGGGTTCGAGCCCCTGGCGCCCCACCGACACGAAGGCCCGGGCCGGACCACCTCCGCCCCGGGCCTTCGCCGTTGCGGGCGGGTGCGCGGGGTAGGTGGACCGTCTTAATCTGACGAACAGTTTGTATGATCCGAAGCGGGTCTGTTGGGGGACGACGGATCCGTTGTGGGGGCCGCGTGGGACGCGACCCGGGGGCGTTGGTCGGTTATTGCGACCGTCGTATGTGCAACCCCGGGGCGACCTCGGCCGTCTCTCTGTGTGCAACGCGTCCGGAGGTAGGGGGGCGCGCTGTCCGGCGGTGAAAGGTACACGCATGTCAGGTCAGTGGGGCGAGGGCCCGGCTCGCGGTGACGACGCGCCCGGTGCGCTCACGGCCGACGGCGCGCACACCGGCGCGGTGCCCCCGCCGCGTCCTGGCGGCCGTGCCGAGGCCCGCCGGGCCGCCCAGGGCAGGCCGCCGGCGGCACCGCCCGGTGGCCGCGCTGCGGCCAGGGCGGCGGCGCGCAAGCCCAAGTGGGGCGCCAAGAAGATCGTCGCCTGGTCCGCCGCCGGGGTGCTCGTGCTGCTCGCGGGGACCGGCGGGCTGATCTACTACAAGCTGAACGGCAACATCAAGGCCTTCGACCAGGACGCGGTGGCCAAGGACCGCCCACCGGAGGCGCAGGCCGACGCGGCCGGCAACAAGCCGGTCAACGTCCTGCTGATCGGCTCCGACAGCCGGGGCAAGAGCAACTCCGACCTCGGCGGCGGCGAGGAGGGCGGCGCCCGCTCGGACACCACGATCCTGCTGCACGTCTACGCCGACCACAAGCACGCCGTGGGCATCTCCCTGCCGCGCAACGCGATGGTGGCCATCCCGCCCTGCAAGCTGCCCAACGGCACGTGGACCAAGGGCGAGAAGAGCCAGCGGTTCAACGCGGCCTTCGCCACCGGCGGTTCCGAGGAGGGCAACCCCGCCTGCACCCAGAACACCGTGGAGAAGCTCACCGGGATCCGGGTCGACCACACCATGGTGGTCGACTTCTCGGGCTTCTCGGCGATGACCAAGGCGGTCGACGGGGTCGACGTCTGCCTGCCGCAGGACATCCACGAGGGCGACGTCAACCCGAACCTCGGCAAGAAGGGCGCGGTGGTCCTCAAGCAGGGCCTGCAGAAGGTGGAGGGCCAGCAGGCGCTCGACTACGTCCGGCTGCGCCACGGCATCGGCGACGGTTCCGACATCGGCCGGATGAAGCGCCAGCAGGCCTTCATCAGCTCGCTGGCCGCCAAGATCAAGAGCCAGGGCCTCAACCCGGCGAACCTGCTGCCGCTGGCCGACGCCGCCACCAAGTCGCTGACCGTCGACCCCGGCCTCGACAGCGCCGACAAGCTGATGTCCTTCGGCCTGTCGCTGCGCAACATCGACCTGCACGACCTCAAGTTCGTCACCCTGCCCTGGCGCTTCCGCAAGGTCGACAAGGAGCTCGACGTCGTCCAGCCGGACGCCGACAGACTCTTCGAGACCCTCAAGGCCGACCGGACCATCGACGGCCAGAACGCCACCGGTGAGCAGCCCCCGGAGGCCGCCCCGCCGGCCGCCCCGACCGCTCCGGACACCGGGGCGGCCACGGCCGCCGCGTCCGCCGCCTCCCCGCTCGCGACCGGGACCGCCCACAAGGACGTCAAGGTGTCCGTCTACTCCGGCACCACCGCCACCGGCATGGCCACCAAGGCGACCGAGCAGCTCAAGGCGGCCAAGTTCACCGCCACCGCGGTCGGTCCGGCGAGCAACCTCAAGTACACGACCACGATGGTCCAGTACGGCTCCGGGCAGAAGGCGAACGCCGAGAAGGTCGCCGAGCTGTTCCCCGGCGCGGTCGTCGAGCCCGGCACCGCGGCGGGCGTCACCGTGATCGTCGGCAAGGACTTCGCCGCGGCCAACGGTGCGACCGCCCCCGGCGCCGCCGCCAGCGCCGCGGCGTCCCCGTCCGCCCCCTCCGCCCCGGCCGTGCCCACCCCGCTGCCCACCAGCGTCACCGAGGACGCCCGCTCGGCCGACGACAACATCTGCGACAGGACGACGTACGGTTCCGGCGGCTGAGGCCCGGGGCGCGCGGCCCCCGGCCGCGTGCCATGGTGGGCCTGTCGGACACGCCGGGGGGAGCAGCAGGCCCGAAAGGCGGAACCCATGGCCGAGATCGCCCTGGAGCTCGACATCGCCGCTCCGCGCACCGTCGTCCTGGCCGCGCTGACCACCCACGACGGCCTCACCTCCTGGTGGACCACCGACGTGGAGCGGGAGGACGACCTGCTGCTGATCGGCGTCCCCGGTGACCCCGAGCCCTACCGGCTGCGGCGCGAGCGCACCGGCCCGGAGCGGGTGGTGTGGACGAACGCCGGGGCCTTCCCGCCGTACTGGGCCGGCACCTGGATCAGCTGGGACCTCGCCGAGCGGCCCGACGCGCAGGGCGGGTCCGGCCACCGCACCCGGCTGCTGCTGCGGCACGGCGGCTGGCAGCCCGGCAGCGAGGAGGTCGTGCCGATGGTGGCCGGCACCTGGGCGCAGCTGCTCGTCCGCCTCAAGGACTACGCGCAGAGCGGCAAGGCGCAGCCGTTCCACACCGCGGGCGGCCACCACCACGCGCCGTGACCGCCGGCGCTCCGCCGGTGAACGCCCGGCGCACGGCGACCCGCCGGGACGCCGTCCGGTGGCGGGATCGCGGAGGCGCGGCGATCGTGGGCGGTGTACGGCCGTCGGCCGCGCGGCCGGGCAGGCCGCGCCCCCCGGCGGGCCGCGCGGCGGACGACCATCGCTTGGAGGCCCAGGAATGCCCGTAGTCACCGCACCGTACAAGCCCGGCACCCCCTGCTGGGTGGACCTGACGACGAGCGACCAGCAGGCCGCGCTCGACTTCTACCGCGACCTGCTGGGCTGGCAGGGCGAGGTCGGCCCGGCCGAGTTCGGCGGCTACGCCGTGTGTTCGCTGAACGGCAGGCCGGTCGCCGGGATCATGGCCCGCTCCGCCCCGGAGGGCCAGCCGCTGCCCCCGGTCGGCTGGACCACCTACCTCGCCACGGACGACGCCGACGCCGCCGCGCAGGCCGTCGCCGGCGCCGGCGGCACGATCGTCCACCCGGTGGCGGAGGTCGGCGGCACCGGCCGGATGCTGGTCGCCGCGGACCCGACCGGCGCGGTGTTCGGCGTCTGGCAGAAGCTGGACTTCATCGGCGCGGGCATCGTCAACGAGCCCGGCGCGCTGGTCTGGAACGAGCTCAACACCACCGACACCGCCGCGGCGGGCCGGTTCTACCAGCAGGCGTTCGGCCTGCGCCCGGGGACCATCCAGGGCATGGACGGGTTCTACTCGCTCAACGTCGGCGACCACACGGTGGGCGGCATGCAGCCGGTCGCCGAGTACCTGGCGCCGGGCACGCCCTCGCACTGGATGACCTACTTCTCGGTGGACGACACCGACTCCACGGTGGACGCCCTGGTCAAGGCGGGCGGCTCGGTGATCCAGCCGCCGTTCGACATGCAGGCCGGGCGGATGGCCGTGGTGCGCGACCCGCAGGGCGCGGCCTTCGCGGTCACCTCCACCCCGGACTCGCCCTGAGCGCCCGCCGCCCCCGGCGGACCGCCCGTTCCCGCGACGCGCCGCCGGGAATGGGCGGTACGGCGCGCGCGGACGGGTAAGACTGCACCCATGCTGGGGCTACCGGACGACATCCGCGCTTTCCTCTTCGACCTCGACGGGGTGCTCACCCAGACCGCCACGGTGCACGCCGCGGCCTGGAAGGACACCTTCGACGCCTTCCTGCGGGCCGAAGCCGCCCGCACCGGGGGGCCGTTCATCCCCTTCGACGCCGTCGCCGACTACGACGCCCACGTGGACGGGCGGCCGAGACTCGACGGCACCCGCGCCTTCCTGCACAGCCGGGGCATCGACCTTCCCGAGGGCACCGACGCCGACCCGCCGGGTGCCCGCACCCTGCACGGCGTCAGCCGGGCCAAGAACGACACCGTGCTGCGGATGATCCGCGAGCAGGGCGTCGCCCCGTACGACGGCTCGGTCCGCTACGTGCGCCGGCTGCGCGCGCTCGCCCTGCCCACCGCCGTCGTCTCGTCCAGTGCCAACTGCCGGGACGTGCTGCGCGCGGCGGGCATCGAGGGCTTCTTCGACGTGATCGTGGACGGCGTCGTCGCCAAGCGCGAGGGCCTGCCGGGCAAGCCGGCGCCGGACACCTACCTGGCCGCGGCCCGGGCGCTGGGCGTCGAGCCCGCGCACGCCGCCGTGTTCGAGGACGCGCTGGCCGGGGTGGCCTCCGGCCGGGCGGGCGGCTTCGGTGCGGTGGTCGGCGTGGACCGCACCGGCCAGGCCGCCGAACTGCGCCGCGACGGCGCCACGGTGGTGGTCCGCGACCTCGCCGAGCTGATCCCCGACGACCCGGACCACGCCGACGGTCCCGGCCGGCCCGACGCCGGGCACCCCGAACCCGGCCGGCCCGAACCCGGCCGCCCCGACGCCGGGCACCCCGACGATCCCGGCCGGCACGAGGGGGCGTCGGCATGACCGGCCAGGAGCGCAAGGACCGCCAGGAGCAGCCCTTCGCCGTCGACCCGTGGCAGGTCGCCGAACACGGCCTCGACCTCACCGCGCTGGCCCGCGCGGAATCCGTCTTCGCGCTCTCCAACGGCCACATCGGCCTGCGCGCCAACCTCGACGAGGGCGAGCCGCACGGCCTGCCCGGCACCTACCTCAACGGCGTCTTCGAGCTGCGCCCGCTGCCCTACGGCGAGGGCGGCTACGGCTACCCGGAGTCCAGCCAGAGCGTCATCAACGTCACCAACGGCAAGATCATCCGGCTGCTGGTGGACGACGAGCCCTTCGACCTGCGCTACGGCGAACTCGTCAGCCACCGCCGCTGGCTGGACTTCCGCGAGGGCCTGCTGCGGCGTTCCGCCGAGTGGACCTCTCCCGCCGGGCGGACCATCAAGGTGGACTCCACCCGGCTGGTCTCGCTCACCCAACGGGCCGTCGCCGCCGTCGAGTACACCGTGGAGGCGGTGGACGGCCCGGTGCGGGTCGTGCTGCAGAGCGAGCTGGTCGCCAACGAGCAGCTGCCCGGCGGCCCCGAGGGCGACCCGCGGGCCGCCGCCGTGCTGGAGGCCCCGCTGCTCGCCGAGGCGCACCACGCGGGCGGCACGAAGGGCGTGCTGGTCCATCGCACCCGGTACAGCGGCATCCGGGTCGCGGCCGGCATGGACCACGTGATCGAGGGCCCGGAGCGGATGGACACCGTCGCCGAGTCGGAGGCCGACCACTGCCGGATCACGGTCACCACCGTGCTGCACCCCGGCGAGCGGCTGCGGCTGGTGAAGTTCATGGCCTACGGCTGGTCGGCGACCCGCTCGCTGCCGGCCGTCCGGGACCAGGTGGAGGCCGCGCTGACCGCCGCCCGGTACACCGGCTGGGACGGTCTGATCGCCGAACAGGCCGATTTCCTCAAGGAGTTCTGGGAAACCAGCGACATCGAGATCGAGGGTGACGTCGAACTCCAGCAGGCCGTCCGGTTCGCCGTCTTCCACGTGCTCCAGGCCGGTGCCCGCAGCGAGGAACGCGCCATCCCCGCCAAGGGGCTGACCGGCCCCGGCTACGACGGCCACAGCTTCTGGGACACCGAGGCCTTCGTGCTGCCGGTGCTCACCTACTGCCTGCCCGCCGCCGTCAACCAGGCCCTGCGCTGGCGGCACACCACGCTCCCGCTGGCCCGCGACCGCGCGGCCCAACTCGGGCTGGCCGGGGCGGTGTTCCCGTGGCGGACGATCCGCGGCGAGGAGTGCTCCGGCTACTGGCCGGCCGGCACCGCCGCCTTCCACATCGGTGCGGACATCGCGTCCGCCGCCGCCCGCTACGCCCGGGCCACCGGGGACGACGAGTTCGAGCGCGAGTACGGGCTGGAACTGCTCGTCGAGACCGCCCGGATGTGGCGCTCGCTGGGGCACCACGACGCCGTCGGCCGGTTCCGCATCGAGGGCGTCACCGGCCCCGACGAGTACAGCGCCATCGCGGACAACAACGTCTACACCAACCTCATGGCGCAGACGAACCTGCGCGCCGCCGCCGAGGCCGCCGTCCGGCACCCGCGCGAGGCCGCGGCGCTCGGCGTCGACACCGAGGAGACCGCCGCCTGGCGGGACGCTGCCGCTGCGATGTTCATCCCCTACGACGAGAACCTCGGCGTCCATCCGCAGGCCGACGGCTTCACCGACCACCAGGTCTGGGACTTCGAGAACACCCCGCCGGAGAACTACCCGCTGCTGCTGCACTACCCGTACTTCGACCTCTACCGCAAGCAGGTGGTCAAGCAGGCCGACCTGGTGCTCGCCATGCAGGTCCGCGGCGACGCCTTCACCGACGAGCAGAAGGCCCGCAACTTCGCCTACTACGAACGGCTGACCGTCCGCGACTCCTCGCTCTCCGCCTGCACCCAGGCGGTGATCGCCGCCGAGGTGGGGCAGCTCGACCTCGCGTACGACTACACCGCCGAGGCCGCCCTGATGGACCTGCACGACCTCGGCGGCAACACCCGCGACGGCCTGCACATGGCCTCGCTCGCCGGGGCCTGCATCGCCCTGGTGGCCGGCTTCGGCGGGCTGCGCGACCACGGCGAGGTGCTCTGGTTCCGGCCCCGGCTGCCCAGCGGGATCATGCGGCTCAGCTTCTCGCTGCTGGTCCGCGGACAGCTGCTGGGGGTGCGGATCGACCACGACGAGACCACGTACACGCTGCGCCGGGGCGAGGTGATCCACCTGCGGCACGACGGCGAGACGGTCCAGGTGAAGGCGGGCCGGCCGGTCTCGGTGCCCACCACCACCCCGCCCGCCCAGGAACGCTGCAGCCAGCCCCCCGGCCGCGCACCGGCCCGCCGCCAGGCCCAGGCCGGCCTCTCCACCGGCCGGATCACCTCCGGCCCCGACCACCTGGCCGCCGAGTAGCCCGCCCACCGGTCCGCCCCGAGGGGCGCCCCGCACCACCGGGGCGCCCCTCGGTCCGGCCGGAGGCCGCCGCCGTCCTCACCCGTCCGGCCCACCCCGGGTGCGGGGCGCCCGCCGGCGGTGGACGGTGCTGGTGTCGCGCGTCCCCGGCGTCAGGAGATCCCCCGTGGTGAGTGTGGCCGAGCAGATGGTGGAGGTGCTCCGGCAGGCCGGGGTGGAACGGGTCCACGGCGTGGTCGGCGACAGCCTCAACCCCGTGGTGGACGCGATCCGCCGGGCCGAGGGCATCAGCTGGGTGCACGTCCGCAACGAGGAGGCCGGGGCCTTCGCGGCCGCCGCCGAGGCCGAGCTGACCGGCCGCCTCGCGGTCTGCGCGGGCTCCTGCGGCCCCGGCAACACCCACCTCGTCCAGGGCCTCTACGACGCCCAGCGCAGCGGCGTCCCCGTCCTCGCCCTCGCCTCGCACATCCCCTCCGCGCAGATCGGCACCGGTTTCTTCCAGGAGACCCACCCCGAGCGGGTGTTCACCGACTGCAGCAGCTGGTGCGAGATGCTCTCCACGCCCGGCCAGCTGCCCCGCCTGCTGCGCGTCGCGATCCAGCACGCCCTCGGCGCGCGCGGCGTCTCCGTGCTGGCCTTCCCCGGTGACGTCGCCGCGCTCTCCGCCGCCAACCCGACCGGCACCAGCCACTTCCTCACCGAGCAGGCCGTCGCCGCCCCGCCCTGGTCCCAGGTGCAGGAGCTCGCCCGGGCGCTCAACGCCGCGCGCCGGGTCGCGTTGTTCTGCGGCGCGGGCGTGCGCGCGGCGCACGCCGAGGTGATGGAGCTCGCGGCGGTGCTGCACGCGCCGGTCGGGCACTCCCTGCGCGGCAAGGAGTGGATCCAGTACGACAATCCGTACGACGTCGGGATGAGCGGTCTGCTCGGCTACGGAGCCTGCCACGAGGCGCTGCACTCCGCCGACCTCGTCGTGCTGCTCGGCACCGACTTCCCGTACGACTCCTTCCTGCCGCAGGCCCGCACCGTCCAGGTCGACCACGACGCCACCCGGCTCGGCCGCCGCACCGCCCTCGACCTCGCGGTGCACGGCGACGTCTCCGCCACCCTGCGCGCCGTGCTGCCGCTGCTGGAGCGGAAGACCGACCGCTCCTTCCTCGACGACATGCTGCGCCGCCACTACCGGGCCCTGGAGGGGGTGGTCGGCGCGTACACCAAGGACATCGAGAAGCACCTGCCGATTCACCCCGAGTACGTGGCCTCGGTGCTGGACGAGGTGGCCGCCGACGACGCGGTGTTCACCGTCGACACCGGCATGAACAACGTCTGGGCCGCCCGCTACCTGCAGCCCAACGGCCGCCGCCGGGTGATCGGCTCCTTCCTGCACGGCTCGATGGCCAACGCGCTGCCGCACGCGATCGGCGCCCAGCTCGCCTTCCCCGGGCGGCAGGTGGTGGCGATGGCGGGCGACGGCGGCCTGTCGATGCTGCTCGGCGAGCTGCTGACGGTGGTCAAGCACCGGTTGCCGGTGAAGACGGTGGTCTTCAACAACGGCGCGCTCGGCATGATCAAGCTGGAGATGCTGGTCTCCGGCTACCCGGAGTCGGAGATCGACAACGGCGACGTCGACTACGCCGGGATCGCCCGCGCGATGGGCATCCCGGCCAAGCGGGTCACCGAGCCGTCCCGGGTGCGGGAGGTACTGGCGGAGGCGCTGGAACGGCCCGGCCCGGCTCTGGTGGACGTGGTCACCGACCCGAACGCGCTGTCCATCCCGCCGCACATCACGGCCGCCCAGCTGAAGGGGTTCGCGCTGGCCGCCGGCCGCACGGTGCTCTCCGGCGGCGTCGGCCGGATGATCGACCTGGCCCGGTCCAACCTCAGGAACATCCCCCGCCCGTAGCGGTCCGGCACCGGCCCTTGCCTGTGGGGCAAAAAAATTGCCCGGGCGGCATGTGGGGTGTCCACTGGACACATGACCACCAGCCCAGCCGGTCCGCCCGAGGCTCCCGCCGCCGCCGTCCCCGTCGCCCCCGCGGGCGACCACGAGACGCAGGAGGTGGCCGGCCTCGCCGCCAGGCTGCGCGACCACCGGCTCAGCAGCCGCCTCACCCTGGAGGTCGCCGCCGCCCGGATCGGTCTGTCCCCAGCCTACTTGTCCCGACTGGAGACCGGACGCCGGCAGCCCTCGCTGCCCGTGCTGCTCGGTCTCGCCCGCGCCTACGGCACCACCGTCTCCGGCCTGCTCGGCGAGACCTTCACCGAGCCGGACCCGGTGGTGCGCGGCGGCGCGATCGAGCCCGGCCGCGCCGGGGGCTGGGGCTACCGGCGCACCGGCGCGCCCGGCCGGGCGATGCAGGCGCTGCGCGTGCACGTCCCCCCGGGCGTGCAGGACGCAGTGGTCCGCGTCCACCCCGGCGAGGAGTGGCTGTACGTCCTCCAGGGCCGGCTGAAGCTGACCCTCGGCGAACGCGTCCACCTGCTGGAGGTGGGCGACTCCGCCCACTTCGACTCGCTCACCCCGCACTGCATCGCCGCCGACTCCTCGTCCGGGGTCGAACTGCTCTTCATGCACACCCTGCTGCAGAGCCCCGGCGGCGAACTCTGCCTCGGTGGCGGCCCCGCCGCCCCGCACCACTGACCCGCCGTCAGGACAACCGGAGGAGAACCCCGATGGCCGAGACCGCCGCCACTCCCGCCCCGACCGCCGTGCCCGTCCCGGACACCAGGGCCGAGGACGCCCCGAAGACCATGGACGCGGGCAAGTGGGCCAACCGCCGCGTCTACCACCGCCTGGTGATCTACACCGCGGGCATCCACCTCTTCGCCGGCTTCATCATGCTGCTGTTCGAACTGGGCAGCCGCAACAAGTAGTCCCCGCCGCGTCCCGCCCCCGGCCGCCGAGGCACCCGCCCGGCGGCCCCGGGCCGTCCCGGGCCCTCACACCGTGCGCAGCAGCTCGCAGAGGGCGTCGAGGGCGGCGGGGAAGGCGTGTTCCGGCGGGGTGGCGTAGCCGACGACCAGGGCCGGGGCGGCGTCCGGGGCCGGGGTGCCACCGGCGAGGTACCAGCCGAGGCCGGTGAGGACCAGGCCGGCGGCGCGGGCCCGCTCCACCGACTCCGCCTCCGGGCGGGAGCCGGGCGGCAGTTCCAGCACGGCGTGCAGTCCGGCGGCGATCCCGGTGACCCGCACCCGCGGGGCGCGCTCGGCGAGCGCCGCGACCAGCCGGTCCCGGCGGCGCCGGTAGTGCAGCCGGCAGCGCCGCACGTGCCGGTCGTAGCGGCCGGAGGTGATCAGTTCGGCGAAGGTGAGCTGCTCGATCACCGGGCTCATGGTGTCCGCCCTGGCCTTGAGCCGGGCGACCGGCTCGACCAGGTCGTCGGGCAGTGCCAGCCAGGCCAGCCGCAGGCCGGGCGCCAGGCTCTTGGCGGCGGTGCCGCCGTACACCACCCGGTCCGGGTCGAGCGCCTGCATCGCGCCGAGCGGCTGCCGGTCGTAGCGGAACTCGCCGTCGTAGTCGTCCTCGATCACGTAGCCGTCGTGCTCGCGGGCCCACTGGACGGCGGCCGCCCGGCGGTCGGCGGCCAGGGCCGCGCCGGTCGGGAACTGGTGCGCCGGGGTGAGCAGCACCGCCCCCAGCCGCTCCGCCGCCGGCCGCTCAGCCCCCGGCCGCGCCGCCCGTCGCCGGCCCTCCCGTTCGCCCGCTGCCGCGCCCGACAGCTCCGCCAGCAGCTCCGTCCGCGCCCCGGAGCAGTCCAGCGGCAGCGGGGCGAGGCCGAGCCCGGCCGCCCGCAGGGCCTCCCGCTGCGGCGGCAGCCCGTACGCCTCGACGGCGACCCGCCCCGCCCCGCGCTCGCGCAGCGCGGCGGCCAGCAGGCCGAGGCCCTGGCCGAAGCCCGCGCAGACCAGCAGCCGGTCCGGGTCGGTGCGCACGCCCCGCACCCGGGCCAGGTAGTCGGCGAGCGCCCGCCGCAGCTCGATCCGCCCCAGTGGCGAGCCGTAGTCGAAGGCCTCGTGCGGGGCCACCGCCAGCGCCCGGCGGGCACTGGCCAGCCAGGCGCTGCGCGGGAACAGCGAGAGGTCGGGCCGCCCGGCGAGCAGGTCGTGCCGTCCGGTGGGGCGCCCGCCCGCCCGCACCCCGGCGGCCCGCCCGGCGGGCCGGGGCGCGGCGCGTCCGGCGACCGTCGTCCCGGAGCCCTGCCGGGAGCTGAGCCAGCCCTCGGCGGTCAGCTGCCCGTACGCCTCGACGACGGTGTTCCGGGCGATCCCGAGGTCCTCGCCCAGCGCCCGGGAGGACGGCAGCCGGGTGCCGGGCGCGAGCCGTCCGTCCTGGACGGCCGCGCGCAGCGCGTCCTCCAGCGCCGCGCGCAGCCCGGATCCGGCGGCGCGCCGTTCGCCGAGGTCGAGGTGCAGGTCGCCGCCGAACGCGGTCCACGAAGCGGCGTCACGGGTGGTTCGGGGGCGGCTCATGGCGGGATTATCCCCGCCACCCCCGCAGCCCCCGGATCTCCGGTACATTGCGCCGGACGCACGATCGCGGTGGGGGTGGCAACATGGCGTACCGGCAAGGGAGTTCAGCGGTTCCGCAGCGAAGACGGCGGCCCGGCCGGGGCGGCTGCCCGACCGTTCTCCTGCTGCCGCTGTTCTGCGTGCTGCTGGGATACCCGCTCGCCGTTCCCGTCCTGGTCCCCGCCCTGATGCGGGCGCAGACCCCGCCGCTGCACGCCACGCCCGGGCAGGTGGCGATCCTGGCCGGCATCGCCTACGCGGTCGCCCTGCCGGTGGACTGGCTGGCGGGCCGGCACCGCAGGCCCGTGGCCCGGTGGGTGGTGCCGGTGCGGGCGGCCGTGCTGACCGCCGCGTGCTCGCTGGCCGCCCACCTGGCCGGGGCGTACCTCGTGCCGAGGGCCTTCGGCACCGGCCAGGACCCGGCCTCGGCGAACGGCTACGCCCTGCAGTGCCTCGTGGTGGGCGTGTTCGCCTGGGTCTGGCGGCTGGGCGTGCGGTCCTGGGCCGGCGACCCGGTGGAGCCCGCCCGGCCCCGCCGGACGGCCGCGGCCCCGGACCGGGCCTCCTCCCGCACCGCCACCGTCACCCGCCCGGCGGCGGGGGAGGTGTGGGTGGCGATGGTGCCGTTCCGGGACCGCGCGGAGGCGGCCCGGCACTACTGCGTGGTCGTCGGCGTCCGGGCCGGGTACGCGGAGGTCCTGCAGATCACCAGCAAGGACAAGGACCACCGCGCCGACTACCTCCGGATGGAGAACGAGGGCTGGGACCGCACCGGCAAGCCGTCCTGGGTCGAGATCGGGATGACGCCGCGCCGGGTGCCGTACGAGAGCTTTCTCTCCGACCACCCGCAGGGCCCGTGCCCGCCGCGGATCTGGCGGGAGATCCAGCGCCGCCAGGCCGCCCTGGGCGCGGCCCGCCCGCCGCGCCCGCCGCGCCCGCGCCCCTCCGGCGGCCCGTCCCCGTCCGCCCGCGGCCCGCGCCGCCCCTGAGCCCCCGCTCCCGCGTCCGGTCCGGGGGCGCCGGGGCAGGACCGCCCGCGTCCGCGTCACGCCGACCGGCTAGCGTCCGTCAAGGAACCGACGGATCCCGACGCGAGGATGTGACGGATGAACGGGGAAGACTTCCTGGCCGGGCGCTTCGAGGAGCACCGGCCCCATCTGCGGGCGGTCGCCTACCGGATGCTCGGCTCGCTCAGCGAGGCCGAGGACGCCGTCCAGGAGACGTGGTTCAAACTGAGCCGCTCGGACGTCAGCGAGGTCGCCAACCTGGGCGGCTGGCTGACCACCGTGACCGGCCGGGTCTGCCTGGACCTGCTGCGCTCCCGGGCCGCCCGGCGCGAGGACCCGTTGCAGGACCAGGACGGGCAGGTGGTCCGGCTGCCCGACCCGCTCATCGCAGGAGCCCGGGGACTCGACCCGGAGCAGGAGATCCTGACGGCCGACTCGGTCGGCATCGCGCTGATGATCGTGCTGGAGACCCTGGCCCCGGCGGAGCGGCTGGCGTTCGTGCTGCACGACCTGTTCTCGGTGCCGTTCGACGAGATCGCCCCGATCCTCGGCCGCACCTCCGCCTCCACCCGCCAGCTCGCCAGCCGGGCCCGCCGCCGGGTCCAGGGCGCCGCCCCCGCGCCGGACGCCGACCTGGCGCTGCGCCGCGAGGTGGTGGAGGCGTTCCTGGCCGCCTCCCGCGGCGGGGACTTCGACGCCCTGCTCACCGTCCTCGACCCGGACGTGGTGGCCCGTTCCGACGGCGGCGCCCTGCGGCCGGCCACCTTCCGGCGCGGCGCGACCGAGGTGGCGGCCGGCGCGAGCGCGTTCGGCGCGCAGTTCGCCGGGGAGTCCCGCCTCGTGCTGGTCAACGGCGAACCGGCGGTGGCCGCCTTCGTGGACGGCCGCCCGGTCTCGCTCGCGGCGTTCACCGTGCGCGGCGGCAGGATCGTCGCGCTGGACATCTTCACCGACCCGGAGCGCCTGGAGCGCCTCGGCCTGGCGGCGGCCTGACGCCGGACCGCCCGCCGCCCGGGGGCGAGTCCCCCCGGGCGGCGCCCAGCGGCCGGTGGAGCAGCCACCACAGCACCGTCCAGCAGACCGCGACGCCCAGGCAGGCCCCGGCCGTCATGGTCAGGTACAGCGCGTCGGTGGAGTGCCGGGCGGCGCTCAGCGGCCCGCCCACGGCGATCACGGCGCCGAAGTACACCACGTTGAGGGCGAACGCGACGAGGCCGTGCCCGGTCTGCTCCAGCAGCGTCAGCGCGGTGAGCGCCAGCGCCGTGCAGCCGAACGACGGCCCGGCCAGCTGGAGGAAGCGGACGGCCTGCCCGGCGGTGGCCGGGTCCGCGGAGAGGCGCGCGGCCAGCGGCGCGCCCGCCGTCCACAGCACCGCCGTCACGGCCAGGTAGCAGCCGGCCGTCAGCAGGCCCCCGGTGCGCACGGCCCGCCGGGCGGCGGCGCGGTCACCGGCCGCGCCCGCCTGGTTGACCAGGATCGCGACGGCGGAGCCGAAGCCCACCGCCGGAACGATCACCGCGCTCTGCAGCGTCGAGCCGAGCGTGAACCCGGCCACCGCGCCGGGGCCGAACGGGGCGACCACGCGCAGCAGGGCCAGGTTGACGACGCAGAGCAGCAGGAACGACGCGCCGACCGGGAGGCCGACGGACACCACCGCCGCCCGCACCTCACCGGTCCCGTCGGCGGTCGGACGGGCGGTCGGACGGCCCAGCAGCCCCGCCCGCCGCAGCAGCAGCGCGCCGAGCAGCACCTCGACCACCCCGGACCCGAGGGCGGCGACCGGCAGCGCGGTCAGCCCCCAGCCCGCCCCGAGGCCGAACCCGCCGACTCCGGCCAGCAGCAGGCCCGCCGAGGTGAGGGTGAGCAGCAGGCCCCGCCCGGTCGCGCCGGAGCCGCGCAGCACCGCCGCGCACAGCTCGCCCAGCGCACCGACCGCGTTCACCGCCACCATCGCGGTCAGGAAGGCGAGGAACGGCGTCCGGTCGGCGGCGGGCACGTCGAGCAGTACCCCCAGCGGCCCGGCACCGGCCGTCACCAGGACGCCGCACACGAGGTAGCAACAGGCGCCGAGCCGCGCCGCGGCGGCGAGTCGGCCCGGCAGCTCGGACCGCCGCCCGGCCCCGGCGGCGCGCGCGGCCACCACCTGGAGGGCGACCGAGAGCGCGGAGTTCAGGGCCACCAGGAGGAAGCCGACGGGGGTGTAGAGCGAGCGCAGGTAGAGCGCGTGCCCGCCGGCCGCGCCGAGCATCGCCACCACGGCGAACTGCGCCCCGAGGGCGACGGCCTCGCTCAGCACGACCGGCGCGGCGAAGCCCGCGATCCGGCGCACGGTCGGCGCCGCCACGGCGGTCGTCCCCGTCACCCCCACCCGCCCCCTTCACGCCGCCCTCCCGTCGACGATCCCGAATTCCCGCCCCGAACGGAACCCCGCGCGCCCCTGCGGTCAGCGGTCGACGGCGTCCGTCAGGTGCTTCCAGCCGTCCAGGCCGGCGATGCGTGCCTCCAGCGCGGTGCGCATCTGCGTGGCGCCGGCGGCGCCGAGGGCCAGGCGCAGCGGAGGGGTGGGGCTGTCCACGGCGGCCCGGATGCCTTCGGCGATCCGCGCGGCGGCGGAGAACGCGGACGCCGGCAGCTCGCCGATGCCCTGCTGGACCTCGCGGACGGTCCGGTCGTAGTCGGTGAGGCCGGCCGCGACGTCGAGGTTGGCCAGGAAGGGGGTCGCGGTCAGCCCGGGCTGGACGATCGTGACCTTGACGCCGAGCGGGGCGACCTCGGCGACCAGCGCCTCCGACAGCCCCTCGACCGCGTGCTTGGTCGCGGCCAGCAGCCCCACGCCGGGGTGGGCGGACTGCCCGTAGACCGACGAGCCCTGGAGGATGTGCCCGGACCGCTGGGCGCGGAGCACCGGCAGCGTCGCGCGGAGCACGTGGAGGACTCCGAAGACATTGGTGTCGAACACGGCGCGGGCCTGCGCGTCGGAGGCCTCCTCGACGGCTCCGAACAGTCCGTAGCCGGCGTTGTTGGCCACCACGTCGAGGCGGCCGAACCGGGCGAGCGTACGCTCCACCGCCGCCCGGACGGCCTGCTCGTCACGCACGTCCGCCTGGACGGCGAGCAGTCGCTCGCCGTACGCGTCGGCCACCTCGGCCAGGGGAGCGGTGTCGCGGGCGAGCGCCGCGACGGACTCGCCGTTTTCGAGCGCCTGGAGCGTCAGTTCGCGGCCGATGCCGGACGTGGCGCCGGTGATCAGCCAGACGCGGGGACGGGTCTGCTGGTTGGATTCCTTGGTCATGTTGCGACCGTAATGAGTTAGCTCGCAACGCGTCAAGCCTGAAAATGTGTCTGGTTGCCCGCTAGATTGGTTAGCGCGTTTCCTTCCTGAGGTAGGGTGAGGCTATGGGTGGTACGGCTGCGGCGGCAGTGGAGACGGTGCTCGCGTTCGTGAACACGCGCGCGGACGGGACCGGTCGGCGGGAGCTGTTCGAGGACGGGGACTCGTTCGCGGACTGGCTGGCGGAGTTCGACGAGTTCGACGAGTTCGGCGGTGAGGCGGTGGCGACCGATGCCGACGCCGCCGCCGCGCGCGAGCTGCGCGACGCCCTGGTGACCGTGCTGCTCGCGCACTCCGGCGACGAGGCGAGCCTGGGCGAGCCGCTGCGGCACGCCGAACGGCACCTGCGGCGCGCGGGCTCGCTCTACCCGCTGGCGACGGTGGTCACGGCCGGCGGTGTCGAACTGGCGTCGCCCCAGGCGGGGGTGGAGCGGGTGTTCGGAACGGTGCTGGCCGCGGTGGCCACCTTCGCGCAGAGCGGCGACTGGGGCCGCGTCAAGGCGTGCCGGAATCCCCCGTGCCACTTCGGCTTCCTCGACCGCACCCGCAACGGCGGAGGGCTGTACTGCAGCCCCGGCTGCGGCTCCCAGGTGTCCATGCGCAACTACCGCCGGCGCCTGCGCCAGGAGAGCTAGACGCAACGCCGTTCGGTCAAGGCGCTCCGGGCTGCGTCAAAGGGTCGGTTGTGAGCGTGTTGACGCTGATGGCGGCCTTGCGGGTTGTCCGGTCGATCGCGGGTCCGCGGGCGTCGTACGTGGAGACCGCTCGTTCGACGGTGCGGTCTTCGGCGAGAAGGCCAGGCCGTGCTCGGCCGGCCTGGCCTCGGCGATCTTCTTGACTCCCCGGCGCTCGGGCAGGGTGAACGTCCTCGGCCGGCCGCCCTGGTACTTCGGGTGGAGCGCAGACGATCCGCAGCAGCCGTCTTCGCCGGGCCCCTGCGGGCCGTACGGCGGGATGCTGTACGGCCCACAGGGAGGGTGAGGATCAGCGCACGCCGATCTCGCCCAGCTGGAGGTAGTGGTCGCCGAACTGGTCGGCGCTCAGCCGGGTGCCGGTGACCTTCACGTAGCGCGCCGTGGTGGGCGCGAAGGTGTGGACCAGCGGGGCCGCGCCGGGACGCGGGGTGCCGGTCCGGTCGGCGACGGTGGTCCAGTTGACGCCGTCGGCGGAGACCTTGACGGTGTAGTCCACCGGGAAGCCGAGGCCGGTGTTGGCGCCGTCGGTGCGCGGGTTCAGGGCGACCTGGCCGATCAGGCTGGGACCCTGGAGGTCCACGGTGATCCACTCCGTGGCCACGGGACCGGCGGCCTTCGCGCTGGACCAGCCGAAGGCGTCGGAGGTGGAGTTGACGATGCCGTCGGTGGCCGCGCCCGGACGCCAGACGACGTCGCCCACCGTGCTGGAGGCCGTCACCGGACGGCCGGTGGCCAGCTCGCCGCCGGTCGCCTCGATCTCGGCGAACTGCATCCGGTAGTCGCCCTTGGGGTCGGTGCCCAGCCGGGTGCCCTCGACCCGGACGTAGCGGGCGTCGGTGGCCGGGAAGGGGAAGGACTGCACGGAGGCGTCCACGGGCGTGGGGTAGTTCGTCCGGTCGGCGACGGTGGTCCAGTTGGCGCCGTCGGCGGAGACCTTGACGGTGAAGTCCACCGGGAAGCCCCGGCCCGCGGCGGTGCCGTCGGCGCGGGGGTGGAGGTCCACCCGGCCGATCCGCCGGGCGGTGAGGAGGTCCAGGGTGACGGACTCCTTGTGGTCGCTGCCCGGGGTGCCGTTGCTGCTCCAGCCGTTGGTGCCGCCCACCGGGCCGCGCCGGCCGTCGGTCAGGGCCCGGGTGCTCCAGCCGTCGCCCTCGTAGGAGGTGTCGGCCTGGACGGCGGCGTTCTCCGCCACGTCGGTGCCGGGGTTGAGCCGCACGTGCTGGAAGCGGGCCGAGGCGCCGCCGGTGGCGAGGCCGAAGCCGCCGACCGGGTAGCCGGTGTCGGTCGCGGTCAGCAGCAGCGTCGGACCGGCGTAGACGCGGATCGTGCCGCCCTGGACGGAGACCCGCAGGCTGACGGTCTGCCCGGGGGTGTAGCCCGGGACCTGCGCGGAGCCGAGGGGCTTGCCGCCGCGGTCGATGAACACCTGGCCGGTGTTGCGCAGCGCGACCAGGTAGCCGGTCTGCGCCTCGGTCGGGTTCTGGTTGTGGAGCACCAGGCCCGCCCAGTTGCTCTGGCCGCCCTCGGCGCGGACGTCGTCGATCCGCACGTCGACGGAGGCGGAGACGTCCCCGTACGCCCGGCCGGTCAGTCCGGCGACCACGTCCCAGCCCGTCTCGGGGTCGGTCTGCGCGTAGACGCCGTCCCCGGTGGCCTTCCAGGAGCCGCGCACGGTCCGCCAGTTGGTGTCCTTCTCGGCGCCGAACTCGTCGGTGTACGGGAAGACGGCGTCGGGGCCGGGGGTGGTGAGGGCGGTCAGGATCTGCCGGTGGCGCTGGTCGGTGGCCGCGCCGGACTTGGAGAACTTGGTGGTGCCGCTGATCAGGGAGTTGATCAGGGCGCGGGTGAGCACCGGCTTGGTGGCGGAGAGCTGGTTCAGCAGCTCGTAGTCCTGGATCCCGGCGAGCAGGGCCTCGCTGCGGACGCTGTCGTAGACGCCGTAGGTGGCCTTGTTGGGGCGGACGAGGTAGTTGTCACCGGTCTCCTCGCCGTCGAAGGTGTCCCGGGCGGAGGGGTCGGTTTCCGACTGGGACCAGATGTTCCAGCCCCAGTGGAGGAAGCCGTTGCCGCCGGTGGCCGCGACCATCCACGGCGTCAGCCGGGAGTCGGAGGTCGGGTAGGCGATGTAGCGGTTGAGGTGGCTGTCGTTGGGGTTGTTGCAGTAGTACAGCCAGAAGTCCTTGCCGCCGTCCAGGCGGCGCGACTGGTAGTAGCCCGTGTTGGCGTCGTACTGCGGACCGCCGATGGAGGTGATGGTGCTGAGCTTGTCGTCGATGGCGGAGACCGGGTCCTGGCGGGACTCGTTGCTCAGCGCCTGCGGCCCGAACACCTCGTGGTAGATGTCGTAGAGCCAGCCGGCGCTGTTGATCAGCGGGGTGTCCGCCGGGCTGGGCTCGTCGGAGGCGCTCATGTAGAAGACGTCGCTCCAGCGGCGTCCGGGGGCGCAGGTGGTGCCCGCGTCGAGGCACTTGGTGTCGAGGTGCTTCTTCAGCTCGATGAGCACGTTCTTCATGTAGTCGTTCGCCGGCCCGGTGCCCGCGTTCTGCTTCTCCATCCGGACGCCGCCGTGGCCGTCCGGGACGAGCGTCTCGACGGCGTAGCCGCCGGCGAGGAGGGTGGGAGTGTAGATGTACTGGAGGGCCCCGGCGTCCTGGAAGATCTGGACGAACCGGTCGAAGGTCTTCCAGGTGAAGGTGAGGTTCCCGTGGGCGTCCGCGGTGGTGTCCGGGATGGCCAGCGCCTGGAAGTCGGCGTAGATCACGTTGTTGCGGTGCTTGGCGTGGTCGGCCGCGAAGTTGGTGATGACCTGCCACCACTGCTCGTCGTACGCCTCGATCGGGATGTCGTGCTTCTTGTCCTCGTCCTTCTTGGTGTACTGGGAGGGGATCGCGCTGGACGTCCACGTGTAGTCCCAGCCGACCGAGGTGAACCAGTTGTTCATCCGGAAGGTGGACCGGTTGGTGGGCGGCAGCGCGGCGGCGTACACCGTCACCGAGACGGGGACGTCGACCGGGCCCGCCGAACTCTGCACGGTGGTGCGGCCGGTGTACGTCCCGGGGGCCTGGCCCTCCGGCACGGCGACGCTGTAGTAGTACGGCTGGGTGGTGTTCGCCGCGAGCGGGCCGGGGTCGTTCTCCACCAGCGCGTCGTAGTAGCTGGTCCCGCCGTCCGGGGGCTCCTGGTGGTGGTCGTCCGGGCTGGTGCTCTTGTGGATGTTCGGGTGGTTGTACTCCCGGTTCACGGTGATCCGCGAGGCGGGGATGACGGCACCGCCGGGGCCGGTGAGGTCACCGGGGACCAGCCGCAGGCCGGTCAGCGCGCTGTCGGAGCGCACCGCGATCTGGGCGGCCTGGGTCTCGTTGCGGGCGGCGTGCAGCTCGACCCGCTGGTCGGTCGCGCGGGACGGCGCGGGGGAGGAGGAGAAGACGTGCTCGTAGCCGCTCTCCACCCAGACCGACGGTGCGGTCGCGGCGGAGGCGGCAGTGACGAGGGGTGGCAAGGGGGCCAGCAGGAGCGCGGTCAGGGAGGGTATGAGCACCCTCATGGCTTTTTTCCTCATGGTGCCGCCTTCGTGTCGGTGGACGGTGCGCCCGGTGCGAAGCGCCCATGAAGGGTAGTCAGTTCACGGATGATCTCGATAGTGTTCCCCCCCCGGCGCCTCCCCGGACGGGCACCGCGGCTCCACCCGCACCGCGGCTCCGCCGGATGCGCGGGAGCCCGGGCGCCGCGGACCGCGATGACGGGTGCTACCGACGGCGTCCCGGGCACCGACCCGGACCGGGCCGGTCCCACTGTCGCCCTGCCCGCCGCCCGCGACCAGCCCGGAGCGCCTTGACCGAACGGCGCTGCGTCCAGTTGCCTGGCGCAGGCGCCGCGCACCCGCCGCGCACCCGCCGCCACCGTGCGGAAAGATGTCGAAAAAATCTTCCGGCGGATGTCGAGGCTCCGGGCCCGGCTCCGACCACGGGGTGAGAACGCGCCGCGAGGGGTGCGTGGGACGGGAGGACACCCGAGATGAAGTACGTCGCGATGATCTACGGCAACCAGGCCAAGTGGGACGCGTTCCCGGCCGAGGAGTGGCCGGCCGCGATCGCCAAGCAGGAGGCGTTCAACACCAAGTACCGCGAGAGCGGCGAGCTGTTCGGCGCCTACGGCCTCGCCGACGCGGCCGCCGCCCAGCTGGTGCGGCGCGCGGACGGTCTCCCGGCGGTCACCGACGGGCCGTACCTGGAGACCAAGGAGTACCTGGCCAGCTTCTACCTGCTGGACTGCGAGAGCCTGGAGCGCGCCCAGGAGATCGCCGCCGACATGCCGTTCGCGGACGTCGAGCCGGTCGAGCTGTGGCCGATCCTGCACGAGTCCCCGGCCCCCTCGGCGGACGTGTGAGCGGCGGCCAGACCCGGGAACAGGGCGGTTTTGAGGGTCTGTTGCGCGAGCTCGCGCCGCAGGCCCTCGGGGCGTTGGTGCGCCGGTACGGGCGCGGCCAGTTCGACGCCTGCGAGGACGCGGTGCAGGAGGCGCTGCTGGCCGCCGCCACGCAGTGGCCGGCCGAGGGGGTGCCGGAGAACCCGCGCGGCTGGCTGGTGACGGTCGCCGGCCGGCGGCTGGCCGACGCCGTGCGCAGCGAGTCGGCCCGCCGGCGCCGCGAGGACGCGCTGGCCCTCGCCACGCCGCAGTCGGCACTGCTCAGCCCGCCGCCGGACGCGGCGTCCACCGCCGGCCGGGACGACTCCCTGGACCTGCTGTTCCTCTGCTGCCACCCGGATCTGTCGGCGCCCAGCCGGATCGCGCTCACCCTGCGGGCCGTCGGCGGTCTGACGACGGCGCAGATCGCGGCGGCGTTCCTGGTGCCGGAGTCGACGATGGCGCAGCGGATCAGCCGGGCGAAGCAGACCGTCCGGACCGCGGGGCTGCCCGCCCGGCGGCTCTCGGAACGGCTCGCCGACGTCCGCCAGGTGCTCTATCTGATCTTCAACGAGGGCTACACGGCGAGCAACGGCGACGACCTCACCGCGCCGGAGCTGTCCGGCGAGGCGATCCGGCTGACCCGGCTGCTGCTGCGGCTCGCCCCGGAGGACGCCGAGACGGCCGGGCTGCTCGCCTTGATGCTGCTCACCGACGCCCGCCGTCCGGCACGAACGGGGGCGGGCGGCGAACTGGTGACGCTGGCCGAGCAGGACCGCTCGCGGTGGAACTCCTCGCTGATCGAGGAGGGCGTCGAGCTGATCAGCCGCACCCTCCCGCGCGGCCAGGTCGGTCCGTACCAGCTCCAGGCGGCGATCGCGGCGGTCCACGACGAGGCGCCGGACGCCGAGTCGACGGACTGGCCGCAGATCCTGGCGCTCTACGACCTGCTGGTCCGGTTCGGCGACAACCCCTTCATCACCCTCAACCGGGCGGTGGCGCTGGCGATGGTCGAGGGCCCGCAGGCCGGGCTGGCGGCACTCGCCCCGCTGGAGGCGGACAAACGGTTCTCCCGTCACCACCGGCTGTTCGCCACCCGGGCCCACTTCCTGGAACTCCTCGGCGACCCGGCGGCGCCGGACGTCTACCGGGAGGCCGCCCGCCGCGCCACCAGCGCCCCGGAACGCCGCCACCTCACCGAACACGCCCGCCGCCTGGAGGCGGGCGCCACGCACCGGAGGAACGCATGACCCAACTCCTGAGGGTCCAGAACTTCAACGTCTCGGCTGACGGCATCGCCGCCGGCGCCAGTGAGGACCAGACCCTGGAGCGCCCCTTCGGCCTCGACCGCCCCGAGCGGCTGTTCTCCTGGGCCGGCGCCACAGCGAGCTGGCCGATGCGGACCGACCCCGGGGGCAGCCGGGGCCTGGACGACTACCTGACCCGCGACTACGCCCGGAACATCGGCGCGGAGATCATGGGCCGCAACAAGTTCGGCCCCCACCGGGGGCCTTGGGAGGACCTGGACTGGCAGGGCTGGTGGGGCGACCGGCCCCCGTTCCGCACCCCGGTCTTCGTCCTGACCCACCACGAGCGGCCGTCGATCACCCTCTCCGACACCACCTTCCACTTCGTCAACGGCGACCCGGCCACGGTGCTCGCCCAGGCGAAGGAGGCCGCCCAGGGCAAGGACGTCCGCCTGGGCGGAGGGGTGACCACCATCCGGCAGTTCCTCGACGCCGACCTCGTGGACACCCTGCACATCGCGGTCTCCCCTCTGAAGCTCGGCACCGGCCTGAAGCTGTGGGACTCTCCGGACGACCTGCGCGACCGCTTCCACGTCGACGTCGTCCCCAGCCCGAGCAGCGTGACCCACCACCTCTTCTGGCGGAAGTAGGGGAAACGAAGGGCAGCCCCGGGAGGACGACGTACCTCCCGGGGCTGCCTACACCCCCGATGTCGGCAACCCACCACGGAGATGACGCGAGTTCACCGTGTGCGTTCCGATGCTTGCCTCGTCGGTGACACCGACGAGGCAAGCGAGATGGATGAAGACGAGCCGGTCGATCGAGGGATTGCCAGGCCGAATCAGACGCCGCCGAACTCCCCGCCCCGCACGGAGCTCACGAAGGCGTTCCAGGCGGCGGGGGTGAAGGCGAGTGCTGGCCCGTTGGGGTCTTTGGAGTCCCTGACGTGCCCGGGGTTGGCGTCGTCGACCTCTACGCAGGAGCCACCATCGCCGTTGCTGTAGCTGCTCTTCCGCCACTGGGAGGGGCGGTCATCGCTCTTTGGCATGCTTGTGGACCTCCGCCGCCGAGAGGATCAGGTCCAGGGACGCCTCCGGCGACAATGCGGCGGCCCGAACGAGATCGTATGCCCGCTGGCATCGGGCGACCAAGCGATTGTCATCGATCAACTGACCGGCGTACTGGCCCTCCTGGTACACCAGCGGTGGGGCATCCGCGAAGGTCATCAATGACATCATTCCGCCAAAGAGAGCATGGGCGCCGGCATCGAAGGGGAGGGCCTGAACGATCAGGCGCCGTCGCTTCATCAGCGCGGCGATGTGGTTGAGCTGGTCGGCCATCACTTGATGGCCTCCGACGGGTCGACGGATCACGGCTTCGTCCAGGATGAACCACAACTCCGGCCCTGTTGGGTCGTTGACCAGCCTCTGCCGCTCCATCCTCGCGGCGACCAGTTCCTCCAGATCGCCGTCCATGAGCAGCGGTTGTGATGCCAGGTAGACCGCTCTTGCGTAGTCCGGCGTCTGCAGCAGACCCGGCACCACGTGCCCGGCGAACTCACAAATCGACGAGGCGCGGCCCTCATGCTCGACAGCTTCCTGGAAGTAGTCCGCAAAACGCGAATACTCCAACAACTCATGAAGGCGTTCGAGCGCCCCATCCGTGTCGAGGGCCACGTCGATCCGAATCGAGAGATCCAGCTGCGGAGCCCGCTGAGCGTTCTCCAGCTGTCCAATGTACGAACCGGACACGAACGTCAGTGCGCCGAGCCTGTCCTGCGACATCTTCGGCACCGCTGCTTCTCTGAGACGCCGCAGCTCACTGCCGTAGTACTCCCTCGGAGTCTTGCCGGGCGGCAGGCGGTTCGGGGTTGCCATGGGCGCTCCGTCTCCACAATCAACTTGCTGCGATCGGTCGGCTTCTCAGCGTAGTCACCCTGTCCGATCCTGGAGGAGGAATCGCGAAATGCGCCCCCCCGGAATCCGGAGCTTCCCCATGCCCTCCATGCTCAGAAAGATCACCGCCGACGACCGCCGTGACGCCGCCGACGCCCTCGACGACCTCAGGGCCACGCTCGCGGCCGCCGATGCCACGCTCCCCTCCACGGGCATCGACTGGAACTGCGCCTCCGTCACCGGCATCGTCCTCATCGACCTCGGCGCCGCCCCCACCTTCCTGGTCCGCAGGCTCACCGAGGTGATCCGCGACGGCGTCCGCGCCCGTCGCCGCGAGGCCGAGCAGCAGCCCTGGCGTCCCACGCCTGGCCTCGCCCTGACCCTCAACACCCCCGACGGCACGCCCATCGAAGCCCAAGTCGTCGCCGCGACCGGACGGTTGGTGACCGTTCGAATCCCCCGCCCCTGAACCCCCAAGCCCCCCTCCCACACCCCGAAAGACCGCACCACATGCCCAAGCACCCCACCCCCACCCCCACCCCCGGCCAACTCGTCCACGACCGCCGGACCCACCGCACCGGCATCTACATGGACACCATCGGCGGACGCCTCTACCTCCGCCCGGTCGGCGGCGGCATCGAGTGGACGACCCGCCCCGAATACGTCTCCCTGACCCCGCCCACCCGGTGAACCGCCCCCGACCGCCGAGGTCGCTCCTCTTCGCCACCTCGGCCGCCTCCGTGGCGGCCGGCGCGGCGATGGCCGCCCTCACCACTCGCCCGGTCCGCCCCCACACCCCGGGTACGGCGAACCTCCTCTTCCTCCTGCTCCTCTGCGTGGCGACCCTCCTCACCAACTCCGCCCTCGCCCGCGCCCTTCACCACTACTGGCGCACCCGCCACAACTGACCGCCGCCCGGCGCAGGAAGTCGGCCCGTCCGACTTCCTGCGCCGGGGCCGGTTGTGCGGGCGCCGCTCTTTCCCTGCCGTCCACCGATCGGTGGACGGCAGGTTCCATCGGGCGGGCGTGTCCTCGGCCGGGGGCGGTTGCGGAGGATCGGCGGTATGAGTCAACTACCCGTGCGGGTGGCCCGTTGGAGCGCCCGGCATGCCCGGACCGCCATCGCCGGCTGGTTCGCCTTCGTCGTCCTCTGCCTCGGTGCCGGGATCGCCGTCGGCACCCATGAGGCCACCAGCGAGGACTACCGGGTCGGCGAGGCCGGGCGAGCCGAGGCGATCGCCGCCCAGGGAGGCCTGGAACGAAAGCCCGTCGAACACATCCTCATCCGCCCCGCCTCCGGGCGGCTGGACGTGACCGCCGCGACCGCAGCCGCCCAGGATGTCACCGCCCGGATGCGCGCACTGCCCGAGGTGGCCGAGGTCGCCGACCCCGTCCGGTCGCAGGACGGCGAGTCCCTCCGGGTCTCCGTGGTGCTCAAGGGCCCGGAGCTCCACGGCAGGAAGAACGTCGCCCCCCTCCTCGACCGGACCGCGCAGGCGCAGGCCGCCCACCCCGGGCTGATCGTCGAGGAGACCGGCTCACCCTCCATCAGCAAGGGCGTCAACGAGCAGCGCGGCGCGGACCTCGCGCTCTCCGAGCGCCTCACCCTCCCGGTGACGCTCGTGACCCTGCTGCTCGTCTTCGGCTCGATCGTGATGGCCTGCGTGCCACTGCTGCTGGCGCTCTCCTCCATCGCCGCCGCCCTGGGCCTGTCCATGCTGGTCTCGCACCTGGTCCCCGACGCCGGCGTCGGAACCAACATGATCCTGCTCATCGGCCTCGCGGTCGGCGTCGACTACACCCTCTTCCACCTGGAGCGCGAACGCGAGGAGCGGGCCCGCAGCGGCGGGCGGCTCGCGCCGGAGGCGCTGGTGGAGCTGGCCGCCGCCACCGCCGGACGGGCCGTCGTCGTCTCCGGTCTCGCCGTGATCGTCTCCACCGCCACCCTCTACCTGGCCTCGGACGTCATCTTCTCCTCGCTGGCGACCGGCACGATCCTGGTCGTGGCGGTCGCCGTGGCGAGTTCGCTCACCGTGCTGCCCGCCCTGCTGGTGACGATCGGCCGTCGCGCCGAACGCCGTGCCGAACGCCGCGCCGAGCGCAGGACCAAGGGCCGGGCAAGGCGAACGACGGACGGCCCGGGCCGCATCGTCGGCGCCCTGCTCCGCCCCGCGCAGCGGCACCCCGCGCTCACCCTCGGCCTCTCGACCCTCCTCATGCTCGGCCTGGCCGCGCCCGCCCTCGGCCTGCGGCTCGTCGACCCCGGCAAGGACACCTTCTCCCGCGACATCCCCGCGATGCGGGTCCACGACCGCCTCACCCACGCCTTCCCCGAGCTCCTGACCCGGCACGAGGTCGTCACCCGCGCCGCGCCCGACCAGACGGCGGAGGTGAAGCGGGCACTCACCGACCTCGCCCGGCGGGCCCAGGCCGACCCGCTGTTCGCCGGAGCCGCCACCGCCGAACCGGTGCTCCGCACCTCCGCCGACGGCCGGATCACCGTGCTGGAGCTGGCCGTCCCCTTCCCCGCCTCCTCCGCCCGGGCGATCGCCTCCCTCGACCACCTCCGCCGGACCCATCTGCCCGCCACCGTCGGCTCGTTGGCCGGAGCGGAGAGCGCGGTGAGCGGGGACGTCGCCCGGGGCCGCGACTACGTGGCGCACGAGCGCGAGACGCTGCCCCTGGTCATCGGCCTCCTGCTGCTGGCCACCTTCCTGATGACCCTCTGGGCGTTCCGCTCACCGGTCCTCGGTCTGCTCGGCGTGGTGCTCAACCTGCTGTCCGCCGCGGCCTCCCTGGGCCTGCTGGTCGTGGTCTTCCAGGGGACCTGGGCCGAGGGCCTGCTCGGCTTCGACTCGCTCGGCGCGATCGCCTCCCGGGTGCCGCTGTTCCTCTTCGTGATCCTGTTCGGCCTCTCGATGGACTACCAGGTGTTCGTGGTCAGCCGGATCCAGGAGTCCGTGCGCGCCGGGATGCCGGCCCGTGAGGCGGTGCTGGCCGGGATCGGCCGGTCGGCCAGGGTGGTCACCAGCGCGGCGGTCGTGATGGTGACGGTGTTCGGGGCCTTCGTCGCCCTGCACCTCACCGAGATGAAGCAGATGGGCTTCTGCCTGGCCGTGGCCGTGCTGCTGGACGCCGTGGTGGTCCGGCTCATGGTGCTGCCCTCGGCCCTGCTGCTGCTCCGCGACACCGCCTGGTGGCCGCCTCAACGCCCCCGCCCGCGCCCCCGCCCCCGCCCGGGCTCCCGCTCCGGCTCCCACGCGCAGCAGGCGATCGTAGGCTGATCGTCATGACTCGACCTGCGCAGTCCGAGGACCGGTTCCGGTTACGGTCGCTCCGCCGCTGGTACGTGGTGGTGTGGGTGGTCCTGGGGGTCCTCCCCCGGTCGTCTCCGTGCTCGGCGACGACGGCGCCACCACCTACTGGTCGATCGGGCTGTCGGCGGCGCTCGCCCTCTGCTACGCGGGCGTCGCGGTCCGACCCGGCCACCCGGTGCTGCGGCCGCGCGCCTTCCTGGCCGCGCTCGTGCTCGGCATGGGGGCCCTGGCGCTCGTCCGGGGCGACGGCGCGGCGCTGTTCATCGTCTCCCTTCCCCAGTTCTGGCTGTTCGCCGGGAGCCCGCGCCGGGCGATCGCCCTCAGCGCGGCCGGCGCGGCGGCCACCGTGACCGGCATCGTCCGCCACCAGGCCTTCGACGCCCAGGACTTCGCGGCGGGCAACGTCGTCTTCACCCTGATCGGCTGGCTGGCGGGCGTGCTCGTCGGGCTCGGGGTGGCCCGGATCGTCGAGCAGAGCGACGAGCGGGCCGGCCGGCTGGGCGCGGAACTGGAGGCCGCCCGGCTGCGCCTGGCCGAGGCGCACCGGCTCCAGGGCGCCACCGAGGAGCGCGAGCGGCTCGCCCGGGAGATCCACGACACCCTCGCGCAGGGCTTCGCCTCGATCATCGTGCTGGCGGAGGCGGCCGGGGCCGGTCTCGCCGCCGATCCGGGCCGGGCCGCCCAGCAGTTGCTCTCGATCGAGCGGACCGCCCGGGAGAACCTCGCCGAGGCGCGGGCGCTGGTGGGCTCGGCGCCGCAGTCGGGCCTCGCCCCCGGCTCGGTCGCCGGGACGCTGCGCCGGACCCTGGAGCGGTTCACCGAGGACACCGGGCTGCCCGTGGCGGCGGAGCTGGCGGAGGTCGCGTGCGACGGGCCGACCCGGATCGCGCTGCTGCGCTGCACCCAGGAGTCGCTGGCCAACATCCGCAAGCACGCGGCCGCCTCCCAGGTGTCGGTCGTGCTCGGGCCGGTCCCGTACGGCATCGAGCTGGAGATCACCGATGACGGGCAGGGGTTCGTGGTGCGGGAATCGCGCGGCTTCGGTCTCAACGGCATGCGCCGGCGGCTCGCCGAACTCGGTGGCGAGCTCACCGTGACCAGCTCGCCCGGTGACGGCACCCGGGTGCTCGCCGCCGTCCCGGCCGCGCCCGGACAGGGGTGACGCGATGGGGCCCGGAACACGCAAGGTCCGCGTCGTCGTGGTCGACGACCACACCGTGATGCGCGCCGGGCTGGTCGCGCTGCTGGCCTCCGAGCCGACCGTGGAGATCGTCGGCGAGGGCGGCGACGGCCGGGCGGCCGTCGACCTCGTCGCACGCCTGCGGCCCGACGTGGCGCTGCTGGACCTGCGGATGCCGGTGCTCGACGGGGCGAGCGCCACCGCCGGGATCACCGCCGCCGGATCGGCCACCCGCGTGCTGATCCTGACCACCTACGACACCGACGAGGAGATCGAGCGCGCGGTCGAGGCCGGGGCCATCGGCTACCTGCTCAAGGACACCACGCGCGAGCGGCTCGTCGACGCCATCCACTCCGCGGCCAGGGGCGAGACCGTACTGGCCCCCCGGGTCGCCGAACGCCTGGTCGCCCGCCTGCGCCGCCCCGCCCCCGTGGCGCTGACCGTCCGCGAGACGGAGGTGCTGACCGCCGTCGCCGACGGCCTGTCCAACGTGGAGATCGGACGCCGCCTGGTCATCACGGAGGCCACCGTGAAGACCCACCTGCTGCGGATCTTCGCCAAGCTCGACGTCAACGACCGGACCCACGCCGTCGTCACCGCCCTCGACCGCGGCCTCCTGGACCGCCGCTAGCCGCTAGCCGCTGCCGCCGGCCGGCGGCTCAGGCCTTCCGCCGTGCCTTCCGCTCCTCGGCGAGCAGCCCGGGCAGCACCTGGGTCCGGGAACCGCGTCGGTCCCGTAGCCCCTGCCCCGGGTGGCCGGCAGCAGGACGAGCCCGAGGTGCGCCGTCCGGGGGTGGGTGTCGCGGCCCCACGGGCCGCCGCGCCGACCAGGGTGCCGCCCTCCAACGCCACCACGGAGACCGGGACGTGGTCCTGCTGGGCGTCGTCCACCACGAGCCGGGGGGCCTTCGGGCCGGGGGTGGTCGGCCGCCACGGCCGGCCCTCGGAGCGGGCGGAGTCGACCACGTCGTCGTGGAGCTCGGCCAGCAGGACCGGGATGTCGTCGTCGTGCCGGGCCCGCAGCCCGATCGTGTCGCCTCGCGGCAGGCCGGCTTCCGGTCCGGCGGATCGTCCGTCGGCCAACGAACTAGCCCGCTCCCGCCGTCGGCGTCTTGTCCGCGGCGCCGGGCCGGGGGGATCCGTCGACCGCGAGGCAGATGCCGAAGACGCGGTCATGGCCGGTCCAACCGTTCACCCGGCCCCGGTTGTTGCTGATCTGCACGCGTCTCCTGGCCGGATCGACGGCCGACACCAGGTGCAGGTAGACGGTTCCGGCGACCCGGGCCAGGACGATGTCCCCGATGTCGAGCTTCGACGGGTCCACCGGAGCGACGACCACCGGCTGCCGGCTGCGGATCAGCGGGACCATCGAGGAACCGCTCGGCCGGAACTCCACGGTGGCTCCGGCCGCCACCCGGGCTGCCACGGCATCCAGTACACCCATCCGGCGATGGTCGCAGACCGGGCCCGGGAAGCCCACCGATTTCCGCCGCACCGGGAGGCGGCCTCCGGCGACCGGCCGAGGACCTAGAGCGCCACCCGCCGCCAGCACTCGTGGCCGACCGGCTCCACGGGGGCGGCGGCGAAGTCGTAGCGGACGCCCCCGCCGCCGAGGGCGAGCAGGGAGATCGAGGACGAGCCCCAGAGCCGTCCGTCGCCGAACTCGCGCCGCTGGACCAGGGCGGCCGAGTCGTCGAGCGCCAGGCCGTCGCCGGTGACGATCGGCAGCCAGCCGCCCCAGGCCTGTTCGGCCGTCGCGGCGCCGGGGCGGGGCTCGGGCCGGGGTTCGGCGGCGAAGCGGGCACGGAAGTGGGCGGCGCGGGCGGCCATCAGGGTGCGGATCCGTTCGGAGGTGGTGCGGCGCTCGGCCAGTCCCTCCGGCCCGTCGTTGAGGATCACGCTCAGGCCGGTCGGCAGCTCCGTCCCGGCGAGCCGGCCGCCGCGCCCGCCCCAGCTCAGCACGTGGGCGCCGGACGGCCGGACGACCACCAGGTGGAAGGGGTCGTACCGGTCGAGGTCCAGCGCGTCGATCCGGCCGCCCCGGACGGCGAGCAGCGGCAGTTCGCCGCGCGAGAGCCGGCCCTCCGCCGCGGCCGGGGTGCCGAAACCGTTCAGCAGGCACGCGGCGACGGGCCCCGCGCCGCCCGCGCCGCCCGGCTCCACGGCGAGCCACGTCCCGCCCGCGACCAGGTCCAGCCCGCCGACGGCCGACGGCTGCGCGGGCCAGTGGTGCCCGGGCGGCGCCCATCGCCGTCCGGTGTACTCGTCCCGCACCGACAGCAGCAGCACCGGCACCGCCGCCGCCGGCTCGATGCTCACGAACGCCGTGCACACGTCCTGTCCCCCTGACCTCGGCCGCACCGCCCTCCCCGCGATCCTCGCACGCCCGTTCGTGGACCGGGAGTGGCCCGCGTTCTTCCGCCCGACCGTCCGGTCGTGCCAGAATCGCCGCCCGCACCCGGCGCCGCACCCGGGCGCCGCACCCGAAGTGGCCCACGATTCCGACGGCCGAACGTACCGGGACAGCGGGCCGCCGCCTTCCTAGGCTGACGCTCATGACGACCACGAACGGGACGATCACCCCGACCACCACCGAAGCCGCCGTGCCCGCCCCGGCCCAGCGGATCTCGCTGCCCGACCTGGCGCCGGAGTACTACAAGGCGGTGATCGCCACGGAGCGCGCCGCCCGTCAGGGCGTGGACCCGGTGCTCGCGGAGCTGGTCAAGGTGCACGCCTCGATGATCAACGGCTGTTCGTTCTGCATCGACATGCACTCCACCGACGCGATCGAGCACGGCGAGCAGCACCACCGCCTGCTCTCCCTGCCCGCCTGGCGCGAGACCTCCTGGTTCACCGCCAAGGAGCGCGCCGCCCTGGCGCTGACCGAGTCGATCACCCTGCTGACCCGGGGCCACGTGCCGGACGCCGTCTACGACGAGGCCGCCGCCCACTTCGAGCAGACCGAGCTGGCACAGCTGATCGCGCTGATCATCACCATCAACTCCTGGAACCGGATCGGCGTGACCTCGCGCCTCAGCCCGGCCGCGAAGTAGGGGGGGCGGACGCGATGACGACGCCGACGGAACAGCGGGACAAGGCCCGCCGTCTGCACGAACTCCACCGGCCCGGACAGCCGTTGGTGCTCGCCAACGTCTGGGACGCGGTCGGCGCCCGGCTGGTCGCGGCCGCCGGGGCACCGGCCGTCGCCACCGCCAGCGCCAGTGTCAGCTGGACGCTCGGCAGCGCCGACGGTGACGCCGCCGACCGGGACGCGGTGCTGGCGCAGACCGCGCTGGTGGTCCGCGCCGCCGGGCCGCTGCCGGTCACCGCGGATCTGGAGAGCGGGTTCGCCGACACCGCCGCCGGGGTCGGCGAGACGGTCGCCGCGCTGCTCGCCACCGGCGCGGTGGGCGTCAACCTGGAGGACGGCACCCGGCCCGCCGCCGAGGCGGCCGAGCGGATCGCGGCGGCCCGCGCGGCGGCGGACGCGGCCGGCGTGCCGCTGTTCGTCAACGGCCGCACCGATGTGTTCCTGCGGCAGCTCGGCGCGCCGGAAGGGCGGCTGGACGAGGCGGTGGCCCGGCTGCGGGCCTATGCCGAGGCCGGTGCGGACGGCGTCTTCGTGCCGGGGGTGGCCGACCCCGCGGTGATCGCCGCGCTGGTGAAGGCCGTCCCGGCGCCGCTGAACGTGATGGCCGGGCCGGGCGCGCCGGCCGTGCCGGAGCTGGCCGCGCTCGGCGTGGCCCGGGTCAGCCTGGGGCCCGGCCTGGCACGGGCGGCGTACGCGGCGGTGCGCCGCGCCGCCGAGGAGGTGTACACGGACGGGACGTACACCGCGCTCGACGGCGGGCTGGACTACCGGGAGCTGCAGGGGCTGTACGTCACCGGGTGAGCGCGCCCAGCGTGCCCACGGCGTGGTCGAGCACGGTGCCGTGGGCGCAGTGGGCCGGCCCGGCGGCGTGGCTGCCGAGCGCCGGGACGACCGCCACCTCCTGCAGACAGGACGCGGCGGCGCCGAAGTCCCCGCCCGCGGGCGGAAGCGGCGGAGCCGGCGCGGGCCCGGACGCGAAGGCGGACGCCGGCGCGGCGGACAGCGCCAGCGCGGCCAGGGTGAGCGCGGCGGTCCGCCGCGCGCCGGTCACAGGCCCTGCCCGATCTGGCCGCTGAGGCCCGGGTGGGTCAGCTGGCCGGTGCCGATGGCCTCGATCTCGGTGGCGGCCCGGCCGACCAGCGGCAGGTCCTTCGCCTTGTGGATGACGAGGTCGGCGGGGGAGACGGTGAGCCCGTTGGACAGCCCGCCGAGCGCGTCCGGGGAGGACGCGGTGGAGGTGGCGGCGGACGCGGCGGGCGCGGCGGCGGCGAGACCGGCCAGGGTGAGGGCGGCCAGGGTGGCGAGTTTCTTCATGAACCCCCCAACGACCCGGGCCGCCCTCGGTCACCGCGCGGCTCGGGCGGTCACCCGCAGCGTGCGCACGCTGTTGCTGACGAACGACCCGATCGGCTCCGGCGCCGGCCCGTCCGCGAGCGCCAGCGCGGGGTAGCGCTCGAACAGCAGCCGCAGCGCCGTCTCCGCCTCCAGCCGGGCGAGCCCGGAGCCGAGGCAGAAGTGCGGGCCGTGCCCGAAGGACAGGTGCCGGTTCGGCTTCCGGGTGACGTCGAAGCGGTCGGCGTCCGGATAGTGGGCGCCGTCGCGCCCGGCGGCCGCGTAGGAGGCGAGCAGTGCCTCGCCCCGCCGGATCACCACGTCGCCGACCGGGATGTCCTCGGTCGCGTAGCGCAGCGGGAACTGGCCCACCGGCGAGTCGTGGCGCAGCGTCTCCTCGACGACCGCCGACCACGGCACGGTGCCGTCCAGCACCAGCCGCAGCTGCCCGGGGTGGGCGAGCAGGGCGCGGACCGCGTTGGTGATGAGGTTGAGCGTGGTCTCGTGGCCGGCCACCAGCATCAGCAGCAGGGTGCCGACCAGCTCGCTCTCGCTGAGCCGGTCGTCGTCCGCGCGGGCGGCGATCAGGTCGGTGGTGAGGTCGTCGCCGGGCTCGGCCCGCTTGGCGGCGACCACCGAGGCGAGCAGCGCGAACAGCGACCGCTGCGCGGCGACGGCGGCCTCGGGCGTCGCGGAGCTGGAGACCAGGGTGTCGGAGAGCTCGTGCAGCTCGTCCTGCTGCCTGGGCGGCAGGCCGAGCAGCTCGCCTATCACCTGCATCGGCAGCGGGTAGGCGAAGTGCTCGCGCAGGTCGAAGGCGCCCTCCAGCCCGGCGGTCCGGTCGAGCAGCGCGGTGGCCCGGGCCTCGATGGCGGGCTGCAGGGCGGCGATCCGGCGCGGCGTGAACGCCTGGGTGACCAGGCCGCGCAGCCGCCGGTGGTCCTCGCCGTCGGCGGTGATCATGCCGGCGACGGTGACGAAGGTGATCAGCGGCCAGCCCTCGGGCAGCCGCCCCTCCCGGAAGGTCGTCCACAGCTGCGGGTTCTTGCCGACGCGCGGATCGGCGAGCAGTTCCTGAAGCGTGTCGTGGTGGGTTACTGCCCAGACCACCACCCCGCCAGGGAGCTCCACCAGGACCGCCGGGCCGGCTTCCCGGAGGCGGGCGTTCTCCCCGTGCTGGTCGCGTCCGAGGGCGTCGAGCCGGACGGGTCCGGGCCGCCCGGCCCGAAGGCCGACGCCGCCGGTGCCCCCTCCGGTGTCCGCGCCCCCTGCGCCGGATCCGGCGTGACGGTCGGTTCCTGGTCTGCCGGTATCGGCGGCGGTGTCCATGCGGAGGGCCTCTCGGGGGCGGGCGGGCGGGGCGGGGTGAAGGCGCTGTAGAGCACCGGGAGGCTGATCAGGGCGCGCGACCAGGGGGACGGGCGCCAGGCCAGCTCATGGGCCGGCACGGCCAGTTGGAGGTCCGGCAGCCGGTGCAGCAGGGTCTCGACGGCGGTCTCGACGATGATCCGGGCCGGGTGCTGGGCCGGGCAGACGTGCTTGCCCGCGCCCCACGCCAGGTGCGCCCGGTTGCCGCCGAGGGCGCCGTGCCCGAGCGCGCCGGGGCCCTGGGCGGCCGGGTCGGCGTTGGCCGCGGCCAGACCGAGCACCAGCATGTCGCCCTCGCTGATGTACTGGCCGCCGAGGACGGTGTCGCCGGTGGCCCAGCGGCCGGGGAAGTTCTGCGTCGGCGGGTCGCGCCAGAGCACCTCCTCCAGCGCGTCGGCGACGGTCAGCCGGCCGCCGGTGAGGGTGGCCCGGAAGCGGCGGTCGGTGAGCAGCAGCCGCAGCGTGTTGCCGGTCCAGCAGATGGTGGTCTCGTTCCCCGCGACCATCATCACCACCAGGTGGTGCACCGCCTCCTCGTCGGTCAGCGCGGCCGGGTGGGCCAGCAGCCAGGAGGTGAGGTCGGCACTGGGGGTGGCCCGGCGGCGCTGCACCAGGTCGACCAGGACGGCCTGGAACTCCCGGTTGGCGCGCACCGATTCGGCGCCGCTGTCGGCGATGTGGCTGATCAGCCGGATGAGATGCGGGCCGGCGTCGGCGGGCAGGCCGAGCAGCTGGGTGAAGACCAGCAGCGGCAGCCGGCGCGCGTACTGGGCGACCAGGTCGGCGGTGCCGTCCGGGCCCCAGCTGTCGATCAGCGCGTTGGCGGCGGCCTCGGTGGTCCCGCGCAGCTGCCGGTGGTCGATCTGGGCGAGGGTGTCGGCGACGGCCGCGCGCAGCCGCTGGTGCTCGGCGCCGTCCAGGTTGAGCAGGGTCGGGCGCCAGGAGGTCATCGGCTGGAGCCGAGAGTCGGCGGCCAGCCGGCCCTCGGCGGGCACCCGCCAGCGGCGCGAGTCCTTGGAGAACAGCGCCTCGTTGCGGGTGAGTTCGAGCAGCTCGGGATAGCCGAGGACGAGCCAGGCCTCCACCCCCGGCTCCAGCTCGATCGGCGCCACCGGGCCGTACTGGGCGCGCAGCCGGGCGTACAGGCCGTGCGGGTCGTCGGCGACGGCGGCGCCGTACAGCGGGGTGAGCGGCACCCCGACGGGCAGCCCGCCGGGCAGCGTCCCGCGGTGGGTCGCGGCGCCGGGTGCACCGCCCGCGTGCGCGGGGCACCCCGGGGGCGGGACGGCGGCCGTGCCGGCGGGCTCGGGAAGGGTCATCGCTCCAGCTCCAGGACGGCGGTGCGGTGCAGGTGGTCGACGAAGTCGATCAGCAGGTCGTACGCCGCCCGGCGGTCCCGGGCGTCGCAGTACAGCACCGGCGCCCCGGGCAGCAGGTCCAGCGCGGCCCGGATCTCCTCCTCCGGGTAGCTCGGCGAGTCCGGGAAGGTGTTGACCGCGACGGCGAACGGGATCTGCTGCTCCTCCAGCCGGCCGAGCACGTCGAAGCTCTCGTCCGGGCGGCGCAGGTCGACCATGGCGATCGCGCCCAGCGCGCCGCGCGACAGGTCGTCCCACAGCGGCCAGAACCGCTGCTGGCCGGGCGTGCCGAACAGGTACAGCGCGAGCCGCCGGTTGAGCGTGATCCGGCCGAAGTCCAGCGCCACCGTGGTGGTGCTCTTGTCGCCGCGCCCGGTGAGGTCGTCCACGCCGGCGCTCGCCGCCGTCATGGTCTCCTCGGTGCGCAGCGGGGTGATCTCGCTGAGCGAGCCGACCAGGGTGGTCTTGCCGACCCCGAACGGGCCGGTGACCAGGATCTTCACCGCGCCCTGGACGGACGGCGGCAGGTACTGGGGCTCGGCGGGCGGGCCGAAGGGCGCGGCGGCCACCGGGCCGGCGAGCGGGTCAGCGGAGTTGGCGGAGGCCAACGAGCACCTCTTCCAGGAGAGTGGTGGGCAGACGCTCGGCCTGCGGGACGGGCGGGAGCACCTGGACGGCACCGAGGTCCCAGAGGTCGCCGACCAGCACCTTGACGACGCCGAGCGGCAGCCCCAGGTGGGCCGCCACCTCGGCGATCGACAGCAGGCTGCGGCAGAGGTCGGCAATGCGCTGGTGCTCACGGTTGAGCAGCGCGTCCTCGGGCAGTTCGGGCCGCTCCGGTAAGGCGCTGACCAGGCTCTCGACCGCCAGCTCGGGGCGGGTGGAGCGGCTGCGGCCGCCGGTGATGACGTAGGGGCGGACCGGGCCGCCGCTCACCGGTGGCCCCCCGCCGCGAGGTCGGCGCGCGGCGGGCTGGTGAGGTGGGTGCCGATCCGCTCGACGAGGACCTGCATCTGGTAGGCGACCAGGCCGGCGTCGACGGCCTCGCCGGTCACCACGGCCAGGTGGGCGCCGGCCCCGGCGGCGACGATGAAGAGGTAGCCGCCGCCGTACTCGATGATGATCTGCCGGGTGGCGCTGTGGTGACCGCCGAAGCCCTGGGCGACGCCGCGGGCCAGCGACTGCAGACCGGAGCAGGCGGCGGCGAGCCGCTCGGCGTCCTCGCGGACGATGCCCTCGCTGCGCCCGATCTCCAGGCCGTCGTTGGACACCACGACGGCGTGCTGGACCTCGGGGACGTTGATGATGTCGGCGAGCAGCCAGCCGAGGTCAGGGGTGGTGGTCATGGAACTCTCCGGAGCGCTGGGGAAGCTGGGGGGAAGCGGGAAGGGAAGGGTCGTGCGGGGCGGGGGCCGGGGAGTGGCCCGGGGGGAGGGGACCGCCCTGGTCCTGGCCGAACGGGCCGCGGGGGCGGGCCCGGTCCTGCTGACGGGCCTCGGCCTCGGCCCTGGCCTGGTACGCCGTCTGGGCCTGGGAGGTGGCCCGGGCGGCCGAACGGCCGCTGGCGGTTCCGGCCTGGAACATCGACATGAACGCCTGGGCCTGCTGCGCCGAGCGGTACGGCGGAGCCGGCGGCGGGGTGGCGGCGGAGCCGGCCGCGTGCCGGGTGGCGGCACGGCCGCGCCGGTGGCTGCGGCGGGGCAGCGGCGGCGGGGTGGTGCCGTACGCCGGGCCGCCGTCCCCCGGGGCGCCGGCCCCGGGAGCGTCGCCCGTCCGGGGCGCGGCGGGCGGGGTGACGGCCGGCGGGTAGCCGCTGACCGGCGGGTACGCGGGCGGGTGGCCGGACGTCCGGGCCGGGTCGTACGGGGTGGCCCCGCCCTGGCCGGGCCGGGCCGGCGCCGCTCCGTACCCGGTGCCCCGGTCGGTCGCGGCCGGCGGCGGGCCGGGGCGGCGCGGGGCGCCGCCGAACACCGCGTCGTCCGCGCCGAGGCCCGGCACGGTCGGCGGCAGCGGTTCGGTGAGCAGCGCGTTCGGCAGCAGCACCACGACCCGCACCCCGCCGTAGGGCGAGGGGGCGGAGCTGAGCGTGACCCGGAACCCGTACTGCTCGGCGAGCCGGCCGACCGCGGCCAGGCCGAGCTGCGGCACCTCGCCGAGCCGGGAGATCTCCACCGTGGAGCCGCCCGCCAGGGCGGCGGAGGCCTTGGCCACGGCCTGCTCGGGCATGCCGACGCCGCCGTCGTCGATCTCGATGACGGCGCCGTTGTGCACGGGCATCAGGGTGACGAACACCTGGGTGCTGGGCGGGGAGTAGCGGGTGGCGTTGTCGAGCAGTTCGGCCACCGCGTGGATCAGCGCCTCGGCGGCCGCGCCGACCACGGCGGTCTCGATCCGGCTGCGGATCATCACCCGCTGGAAGGGCAGGATGCGCGACTGGGCGCCGCGCACGACGTCCTCCAGCGAGACCGGCTCGGGCCAGTGCCGGCCGGCCCGGGCACCGCAGAGCACGGCCAGCGTCTGGGCGAGGCGGGCCTGTTGGGCGGCGGCGTGGTCGGCCTTGAGCAGGCCCTCCAGCAGCGCCGGGTCGTCGTGGGTGCGCTCCATCTCGTCCAGCAGGGCCTGCTGGTCGTGGGCCATCACCAGGATCCGGCGGGCGACGCTGAGGAAGGCCCGCTGGGTGGAGGCGGTGAGCTCCTGTTCGTGCTGGACGGCGGCCAGTTCGGCGCTGCGGCGGGAGAGTTCGGTGGTCAGCCGGTCCCGCAGGGCGGCGATCTCGCGCTGCTGGTCACCGGCCCGGCGGCGCTGGGTGGCGGCGACCGCGCGGTAGCGGGCGGCGGCCACGAGGGCGAGGACGGCGAGCACGCCTGTTGCCGTTGCGCACCACTGAGTCATCGTCACGCGGCGAATTCTAGGGCGATGATCCTACGAAGGTGTGAACGGATCTCGCCAAGTGACCGGATCTCGTCGATATCCTGTCAATACCGTGCCAATCCGCACTGCTTCGGGCCCGATCGGGCGCTCCGTGGACCGTCGATCGGCGTCCCGTCCGCCCCGCTAGTGCACAGCTGACAACCGGTGCAACAGCAGCAACGCGACGTCGTCCGGGCGTGAACGCCGTTCGGTGACGTTCAGGGTGAGCAGATCGGCCAATCTCTCCAGCGCCGGACCGGGCTCCACCCGTACCGGACCGGCGTTGCGCGCCCACAGCTCCAGTCCGCCCAGCATCCGCTGCACCGACTCGTCGTAGTCCTCCTCGCGGTCCTCCACCAGGCCGTCGGTGTAGACGAGCAGCGTCTCGCCGGGCGAGAGGTGCTCCACCGCCAGCGGGTACGGCCGGTCCGGGGCGACGCCCAGCGGCGGGCCGCCGGGCAGCTCCAGCTCCACCGCCTTGGCGTCCTCGGTGACCCGGACCGGGGCCGGGTGCCCGGCGCGGGCGGCCCGCAGCGTGCCGTCGGCCGGGTCCAGGGTCAGGTAGAGGCAGGTGGCGAACAGCTCGGTGTCCAGCTCGGCGAGCAGCCGGCTGGTCCGGGCCAGCGTGGCGGCCGGATCGTGCCCGTCGGTCGCGTACGCGCGCAGACCGCTGCGCAGCTGGCCCATCACCGCGGTGGCCTCGGCGTTGTGGCCCTGGACGTCGCCGATCACCAGCCCGATCCGGCCGTCCGGCAGCCGCAGCAGGTCGTACCAGTCACCGCCGATCTGCATGCCCTCGGTGCTCGGCAGGTAGCGGGCGGCGCTGGCGATCCCGGGCAGCCGGGGCAGGGTGCGCGGCAGCATCGCGCGCTGCAGCTCGGTGGCCCGGTGGTGGTGGGTGTCGTAGAGGCGGGCGCGCTCCAGGGACTGCGCGAGGATGCCGGCGAAGGCGGAGTAGAGGGTGCGGTCCTCGCGGCTGAAGATCCGCTCGGTGGCGAAGGTGATCAGACAGGAGCCGACCTGCCGGCCGGAGGCGACCAGCGGCAGCACCGCCCAGGCGGCGGGGGCGAGCGGACCGCCGCCCCCGGTGGTGCCCGCCCCCGGCGGCTGCTCGCGGTCCCGGCCCCGGCCGCGCCGGGCCGGCTCGCTGAACAGCGGGGCCGACCGGGCCAGCGCGCGCTGCATCACGCCCTCGGACAGATCGGCCAGCCGGGTCAGCTCGGTGCGCAGCGGACCGCCGTAGACGGTGTGCGCGACGGGCAGCAGCCGGCCCTCGTCGACCAGGTCGAGCACGATGCTGGCCGCCCCGAAGGCGGGCCGGGCGATGTCGGTCACGGCCGCGGTGACGTCCCGGACGGTGACCGCCCGGGACAGCGCCCGGGTGAGCGCCAGCAGCAGCGCCGACCGGGCCCCGGCGGCGGACGTCCCGACGACGGCCTTCCGCCCGGCGGCCCCGGCCGTCCGCCCGGACCGGCCGCCCGCGGGGCGCTCTCCGGGGGCGCGGCCGTGGTCGAGGTCGGCGATCAGCCCGGAGATCCGCACCGGCCGGCGGTGCACGTCCAGCATGACCTCGCCGGTCTCCTCGATCCGGGTCACCCCGCCGCCCCGGCGCGGCACCCGGTAGCGGATCCGGTACGGCCCGCCGGTGGCGAGCGCCTCGGCGAGCGCGGCCTGGACGTCCGGCAGGTCCTCGGGGTGGACGACGAGGTCGAGGTCGGGCGCGGGGGCCGGGCCGCCGTCCTGCGGCGCGGGGCGGCCGACCAGCCGGAGCGCCTGGGCGTCCCAGTGGGTCTCGCCGGTGACCAGGTCGCGTTCGAAGGCGCCGTGCCCGGCGGCGCGGACGGCGAGCGAGAGCAGCGGGTGGGCCGTCCCGGCGGCCGGGTCGCCGCAGCTCGCGGGACCGGGGCGGACCCCGTTCGGCGCGGCCCCGCCGGTGCGCGGAGCTCCGGGCGCCCCGGCGTGGTCCAGCAGGTACGCCAGCCGGTGCGCGCAGGCGTCGGCCAGGGTCTCCAGCACGTCCAGGTCGCGGCGCGGGACGATCCCCCGGTGGGCGAGGGCGAGGGCGAGCACGCCGATCGGCCGCTCGTCGACGACCATCGGCAGCGTCACGATGGCGACCATCCCGGTGCCCATCCCGGCGTTCCGGTTCGGGTAGTCGACGCTGGTGCGTTCGGGGCTCAGCAGATACGGGCGGCGCAGCTTCAGCGCCATCGCGGCGGGCAGCTCACTGGCCGGGTCGACCACGCTGTAGCGCTCGTGGGCCCAGTCGGGCAGGCCGTGGGAGGCGGACAGCCGGAGCATCCCGGCGGGGTCCAGCAGGTAGAGCGCCGATCCCTCGCCGGTGATCCAGCCCGGGCCCTCGGCCAGCACGGTGCCGAGCAGTTCGGCGGCGCTGGTGCAGCCGAGCAATAAGCGGACGCAGCGCATGGCACTGCGCGCGGTGGGGCTGCTGCGCGGGTCCACGGGACGGCCGGCCTCTCCGGTTCCTTATGGGGCAGTTAATTCTTAATACCTTATTTCTTAAGTGGGTGAGGCGTGGGGCGAACGGCAGGTCCCGGGGCACCGGTTTCCCCGGTGTGCGAGCACCCCCGCCGGGTCCGGTACCCTTCTCCGTACGACGTCCCGCCGCGCAGGCGGGGCCGAGGGTACGGGGCTATAGCTCAGACGGTTAGAGCGCTTCCCTGATAAGGAAGAGGCCACAGGTTCAAGTCCTGTTAGCCCCACACCACGCCGAAGGGCCCGGAGCGATCCCGCTCCGGGCCCTTCGGCGTGCTCCGCCCCGCCGCTCAGGGGCGCGGCCAGCTGCGCAGACCGGCGGTCAGCACGGTGATCATCCGCTGCTGGGTCTCCCCGAGGTCCTCGGCGAGCTGGAAGGCGCCGCCGGTGGACAGGGCGGCGAAGCCGTGCGCCAGCGAGCGGAAGGTGCGGGCGGCGTGGATCGCCTCGGAGCCCTCCAGTCCGTACCCGCGCAGCACGGCGACGATCACCCCGACCAGCCGGCCGGCCGCCGCGGTGAGGTCGGGGTCCGCCTGCGGGGCCTGCGGCAGGGCGCCGTAGCGGTGCGGGTGCTCGGTGGCGTAGGCGTGGTACGCCCGCAGGACGGCGGCGACCGCGGCGTCCCCGCTGCGGCCGAGGGCCGCCTCGGCGAGCCGGTCGGCCAGCTCCCCGGTCACCCGGACGGCCACCAGCCGGCGCAGTTCGGCCAGGCCGCCGCTGACGTGCTTGTACAGCGAGGGGGTGGCGACCCCGGCGCGGGCGGCCACGGCGGCCAGGGTGAGGGCCTCGGGGCCCTGCTCGTCGATGAGGGCGAGGGCGTGGCCGACGACCTGCTCGGGGGTCAGTCCGACTCGGGGCACTGCGGTTCTCCTGGGAACGGGGGGCGGGCCCGGAACGGGCGCGGGGCAGGCGCGGGGCGGTTCGGCGGCGCTCAGGCCAGGTCGGCGAGGAAGGACAGCAGGGCGTCGGCAGTGGCCCGCGGGTGGTCGGCCATCGGGTAGTGGCCCGCGCCCTCGATCATCACCTTGCGCGCGTTCAGCGCGGCGGCCTGCCGGTCGGCGACCAGCTCCGGCTTCGCGAAGTCGGGGTCCTTCGAGCCCATCACGACCAGCACCGGGCAGCGCACGGCGGCGGTCCAGCCGACGGGCGCGGAGTCACCGCGCACGTAGCCGCGGGTGGCGGTCCTGCGGCCCGGGGTGCGCAGCGCGGCGACCAGCCCGGCCACGTACTCCTCGTGGTCGGCCGGCTTGGGGCCCGGGAAGGCCGCCTTGCGGTGGTACAGGCCCCAGAACGCGGGCGAGCGCACCAGCAGCGCGCCCATCGCGCCGACCGCCAGGCGCTGCAGCGCGTTCGGCGGCACGTTCTCGACGAAGGCGTCCAGCAGGACGATGCCGGCGACCCGGTCCGGGGCGTCCCCGGCGGCCTTCACGACGCTGGCGCCGGTGTAGGAGTTGCCGGCCAGCACGGCCCGGTCGATGCCCAGGTGGTCCAGCAGGGCGAGGACGTCGCCGGCGATCGCGGCGGGGGAGTAGTCGTCCCAGAGGATCGAGGACTCGCCGAAGCCGCGCAGGTCCATGGTGATCACCCGGCGGCCGGCGGCGGTCAGCAGCGGGCGCAGGTGCCGGTAGGCGGCCCGGCTGTCGAGCATCCCGGGGAGCAGGACGACCGGGACGCCCTCGCCGTGCGCGGTGTCGTCGAAGGCGATCCGGCCGCCGGGCAGGTCGAGGTGGCGGGTGACGGGGGCGAGGGTGCCGTTCATGGGGAGCCTCCTGGGGCGGGGACCGTCGGCTGAGTGCCGATAGCCATAAAGCTATGGCTAATAGCCTTAGCCGTCAAGCCATCGGCGCTCGCCCGCCCGGCCCGCCCGCCGTCGGCGACCGGCCGGGCGGGCCGGTCAGGCGCCCTCCACCCGGAACGGGTCGTGCTCGGTCAGCAGCTTGTCCAGCCGCGCCTGGTCGACCCGGGTCACCAGCTCGGTGGTCTCCTGCTTGTCCCGGACCACCTTGGCGAGGGTGAAGGTGGAGGTGATCGTGTAGAGCAGGCCGAGGGCGAGGAACGCCCGGGTCCACGGCTCCACCGGGAGGAAGGCGATCCCGACGCCGAGGGCGGTGCCGGAGAGGGCGAAGGACAGCACGGCCTGGAGGTGGTACGCGGCCGTGGTGCGGGACTGCATCGGTGCGCTCATGGCGTCAGGATGGCCGCGCCCGGCCCGGTCGCACATGAGTAGGCGTACTCAAGTGAGGGGCCGTTCGTTGACGTCCCGACACGTTCGGTAGTGTCAGTTGTCATCAAACATCCCAAATCGCCCACCGGGTCGCGTGGTACCCGGTCCGGATCCCGCCGTCGGCAACGGACGGCTTGGAATCGGGGGGCTCTCGGATTAACGTTTGATAACGCAGCGCGGTCCGCAACGCCGTACCCAGACGGCACCGTGCGCCGTCGCCTAATCCCGCCGGCCGGCCTCCGGGCAGGCCAGGGAGCCGGGGAACCACGTTCCTTGGGGTGAATCGGCCAGGCCCAGGCCCGGCCGTAGGAGACCTTCCTGCTCCGAACCCGTCAGCTAACCCGGTAGGCGCGAAGGAAGGAAAGGAGCGCGCCTCCGTGGCGTCGACGCACACCCCGGCACACCCGTCCGGCACCCAGCTGCTCGACCACCCCGGCCCGTTCGCCGGGCAGGGCCCGTTCGGCGGCCCCGCCGACCAGACCGCCCCGCCGGCCGACGGGACCAGCCGGCACCGGATGCCCCGTCAGGGCCGCGGCACCGCTCCGCTGCTCGGTGTCACCGCCGTCGCCGCCACCCTGGGCGCCACCGGCTTCGCCTCCGCCACCCCGGCCGCCGCGCCCGCCGTCGAGGCGCCCGACGAGCTGCCGGCCACCCTCTCCGCCGACCCCGGCCTCGCCCTCGCCGCGCGCATCCAGCAGCAGGCCGACAGCCAGCGCACCGCGGCCGAGGAGAACGCCCGCGTCCAGGCCGCCCAGGAGGCCGAGGCCAAGCGCGCCGCCCAGGTCGCCCAGCAGGAGCAGGCCAGGCGCGCCGCCGAGGAGGCCGAGAAGGCCAAGCTCGCCGCCATCAAGCTGCCGGTGCGCGACTACCGGCTCTCCGCCCACTACGGCCAGAGCGCCCGCTACTGGGCCCACCTGCACACCGGCCTGGACTTCGCCGCCGACCAGGGCGAGCCGGTCTACGCGGTCGGCCAGGGCACCATCACCTCGGCCGGCTGGGCCGGTGCCTACGGCTACCGGATCGTCGAGACCCTGCCCGACGGCACCGAGATCTGGTACTGCCACCTCTCCTCGATCATCAAGGGCTCCGGCAAGGTCGTCCCCGGCCAGCAGATCGGCAAGGTCGGCGCGACCGGCAACGTCACCGGCGCCCACCTGCACGTCGAGGTCCGCCCCGGCGGCGGCGCGCCCGTCGACCCGGAGGCCTGGTTCGAGCAGCGCGGCGTCACCCCCTGACGCCTCCCCGCCCGCGACGAGGGGCCCCGGCCGTCCGGCCGGGGCCCCTCGTGCGTTCCTACGCCCCGGCCAGGGCCTCGTCCCCGGCTTGCTCCAGCCCGGCCAGGTACGCGTCGATCTCCGCCTGCCCCGGCTCCGGCGCCAGCTCCGGGAACTCCTCGACCAGCAGCCGCGGCAGCCCCGGCACCGTCCACGCGCCGGCCAGCTCCAGCGCCACCCGGACGGCGGCCTCCTCGAACGCCCCGAAGTCCCCGGCCAGCTCCTCCGGCATCGGCTGGCCCAGCGCCGTCAGCTCCGCCAGGTTCCGGTAGCTGCGCTCCATCAGCCCCTGCTCCAGCAGCCGCCGGGCGCCGTCGGTGGCCATGCCGACCGCCAGCGTCCGCGCCCCGCCGTCCCAGCCCCCGTCGTCCACGGCGTCCAGCACGCCGTCCGCCTCCAGCGCCGTGAAGGCCGCCGTCCGCTCCCGCGCCGGGAGCTCCCGGAACCCCTCCAGCCAGGCCCGCACCGCCGCCTCGTCCCCGGTGTCCACCCCGGCCGCGCGCAGCAGCAGCGCGTACAGCCGGGGCCAGGTCACCAGGTCCGCCCGGCGCAGCAGACCGGCCGCCACCTCGCCCTGCCACTCGGCCTCGGCGTGCAGCCGCTGCTGCCGCTTGGCGTTCAGCCGCTTCGCCGCCCGCTGGTGGTCGGCCAGCAGCCGCACCGCCGCGCCGTACGCCAGCGGATCCTGCCCCGGCTCCGGCTGGACGTACAGGTACAGGCGCTCGTACAGCAGGTGCTCCACCGCGGCGGAGGTCAGTTCCGGCCAGCCGTCGTGCATCCTGCCGCCGCCCAGCTCCAGCAGCGCCAGCACCGCCCGCAGCGGGGCCTCGGCGACCGGCTCGCGGCCCTCCGCCTCCGCCCAGGCGAGCAGTTCGGCGGCCTTGGTGCGCGGGGCGAGCCGCAGGTCTTCGTCTTCCATAACCACGAACCGTAACCGCTGGTCGGGGGTAGGGTCGGGAGCCATGGTCCCCGTCCGACTCACCGGCCGCCGGCTGGCCGTCCGCGAGTTCCACCAGACCCCCGAGGACGTGGACGCGCTGCACGCGGTGTTCGGCGACCCGGAGGCCACCCGCTACCTGCCGTTCGCGCCGCGCGACCACGAAACCTGCGCCGACCAGGTCGCCCAGTACCTGGAGGAGGCGGAGCGGGAACCCCGGGAGGTCTACCGGCTGGCCGTCGTCCGCCTCGCCGACGCCGACGACCCGGCCCGCGCCGTCCCGATCGGCAACGCCGCGCTCGGCCTGCGCCCGCACGGGGCCGCCCACCTCGGCTACGCGCTGCGCCGCGACGTCTGGGGGCTCGGCTACGCGGGCGAGGTCGTCGGCCTGCTGCGGGACCTCGCCTTCGGCCCGCTCGGCCTGCACCGGCTGGAGGCCCGGGCCGACGTCGGCAACGCCGCCTCGATCCGGGTGCTGACCAGGGCGGGCTTCCGGCTGGAGGGCCGGGTCCGGCACGACTACCGGCGCCACGACGGCTGGCGCGACGCCTACCAGTACGCGCTGCTCGCCGACGACGAACCGGCCGGGGGCGCCGCTCAGGGGGGATAACCCCACCCCCGGTTCGCCGGGGAGCCGGATGTCCGGGGCCGGGCGTGCTTTGACAGGCTGTGGGAGTCAGCAGGACAGACCCCACGAGCCCGACCCGCGACCGACCCGAGGGACCGAGACCGGCCATGAGCACCCACAGCATGCAGCGCGACGAGTACGACGAGTACCACGCGTACGACGGCCACGACGGCGGCGAGCGCCGCGCCGCGGCCCGCCGCATCGAGGAGCCGCCGTACGCCTGGCGGGCCCCGTTCACCTCCTACTTCTACCGCGAGGTCGGCTTCACGCTGACCGGTCTGCCGCTGGCGGTCGCCGGCTTCGTCGTCGCGGTCGCGCTGTTCTCCCTCGGCCTCGGCACCGTGGTCACCGTGCTCGGCCTGCCGGTGCTGGCGGCGCTGACCTCCGCCGCCCGGGGCTTCGGCGCCCTGGAGCGCGCCCGGGTGCGCGGCCTGCTCGCTCTGGACGTGCCCGCCCCGGCGCCGGTCCGGGCCGTGCGGCCGGGCGTCTGGGGCGCGATCACCGCCCGGATCGCGGACGCGGCCGGCTGGAAGGCCGTGCTGTACCAGGTGGTGATGTTCCCCTGGGCGATCCTCAGCATGGTGATGTCGCTGGTCTTCCTCTGCGTCGGCTGGGTGCTCGCGCTCTACCCCGTCTACCACTGGGTGTTCCCGCGCTACGTCGACTGGCCCGGCTACCGGTTCTTCGACTTCACCGACAGCGACGGCGTCCGGCACGTGTACTACGTCGAGTCGCCGCTGCAGATCGCCGGGGTCTGCCTGCTCGGGATGCTCTTCGTCTTCCTGACCCCGCAGCTGGTGCGCGGCCTGACCAACGTCAACCGCCTCGCCGCCCGCGGCCTGCTCGGCCGCTGACCGCCGGCCCCGCCCCCGGCGGCCCCCGCCCGGACGCCTCCGGGTGCGGGCCGCCGGGGGCCGTGGTCGGATGGCCGCGATGGCCGACCGAACCGCCCGCGCCCCGGCCGGGGCCCCGCCCGCACCCCTGGTCACCTCCCGTCCGCTGGACGAGTACTGCGGCCTCTTCGGCCTCACCCGGGCCGCGCTCGCCGCCCTGCCGGGCCCGCTGCTCGACTGCCCCGGCGGGGCCGCCGCGCTCGCCGCCGAGGCCCGCCCGCTCGGCTGCCTGGTCGTCGCCGCCGACCCGGTGTACGCCCGCCCGGCCGGTGAGATCGCCGCCCGGGCCCTGGCCGCCCGGGCCGCCATGGCCGCCGCGATGGAGGCCCGTCCCGACCTCTACCCGGCCCGCCGGCACCGCCGGCCCGAGCGCTACCTGCGCGGCTGGGACCGGGCCCGCCGGCTCTTCGCCGCCGACCGCGCCGCCCACCCCGGGCAGTACGTCGCCGCCGCGCTGCCCCGGCTGCCCTTCGCGGACGGCACCTTCGCCCTCACCCTGAGCGGCTACCTGCTCTTCGCGTACCCCGAGCTGTTCGGACCGCGGCGGCAGCTGGCGGCGCTGGCCGAGCTGGTCCGGGTCACCGCGCCCGGCGGTGAGGTCCGGGTCCACCCGCTGTACGACGGCGAGGGCCGCCGCACCGCCCGTCTGGACGCCGTCCGCCGCGCACTCGGCGAGCGCCGGATCGCCAGCGAGGTCCGTGTACTGCCGCCCGCCGACCGGGGCGGCCGTGCCCAGCGGGTGCTCGTCCTGCGTCGGGCCGGCCATCCGATGTAATGGTCATAAGGTCTGTTCACCCCTATACTCATCGACCATGACCGAGATGTTGATCAAGCCGGCCGCGGCCTCGGACGCCCACCGGCTCACCGCGCTGATCCAGGACTGCTCCGCCTACCGCGGCGCCTACGCGCCGATGATCGCCGGCTACCGGGTGACGCCCGAGTACCTGGCCCGGCACGAGGTCCACCTCGCCGTGCGCGCCGACGACGACCACCTGCTCGGCTTCTACGCGCTGGTCACCGAGCCCGCCGACCTCGACCTGATGTTCGTCGCCGACGCGGCGCAGGGCCTCGGCGTCGGCCGCCGGCTGATCACCCACATGCTCGACCGCGCCCGCGCCGTCGGCGTCACCGGCGGCGTCCGGGTCGTCTCCCACCCGCCCGCCGAGGCCTTCTACCTGCGGATGGGAGCCGAGCGGACCGGCACCTTCGCGGCCCGGCCGCCGATCGACTGGGACCGGCCCGAGCTCCGCTTCCCGCTCTAGGACGCCTTCCCGGACGCCACCGGCTGCGCTCCGTCCTGCTGCTGCGGCAGGAACACCGGCGTGTCCAGCCCCGCGAGGATCTTCTCCGCCAGCCAGCTCCGGTCCGAGCCGTACGGGATCCCGTCCGGCGCCATCAGCCGCCCGGCCACCGCGTCCCGCAGCTGCCGCGCCTCCTCGGCCGGCAGCCGGGACATCAGCCCGCGCGCCGCCAGCAGCGCGTGGTACTGCTCGAACCCGGAGCGCGGGCGCTCGATCGCCTCCAGCACGCTCGCCAGGTCGGCCAGCGCCGGATCGCCCTGCATCAGGGCCAGCGCCTGGATCCGCCGCCCCTCCGAGCCGTCCTCGAACAGCTCCCGCACCCGGGGCGCCGTCAGCGCCGACCGCCGGGCCGTCGACCGGACCTCGGCCACCACCCGCTCCGGCCCGGCCGTCCGGTCCGCCGGCAGCATCGAGCCGGGCAGGTCCTCCGGCGGGCCGGCGCTGGTGCCGACCAGGCCCAGGTGCTGCATCGCCCGCATCCGCAGGTCGTCCGCGCCCACCTTGTCGCCCTTGCGGTCCCGGTCCTGCCCGGCCAGGAAGAGGTCCAGCGCCCGGTCCGCGTCGGAGAGCACCCGCGGCAGCGTCAGCCGGGTCACCAGCCAGCCCGCCAGGAACCCCAGCAGCAGGAAGTACAGGACCAGCGCGGCCGCGAACGGCGCCGTGCCCGCACCCCCGCCCAGGGCCGGGGCGAGCGCCGTACCGAGCCGGTCGAGCCGCTCGCCGAGCGAGCCGAGCTGGGTCAGCCCGACGCCCAGCAGCACCTTGGTGAGCCAGTCCGAGACCTGCTCCAGATTGGTGTTCGGCGCGTACGAGCCGTGCGGTTCGCCGCCCCCGGCGCCTCCGCCGCCCTCCGCGCCCCCGGCGCCGCGCACCCGGGGCACCCCGAACAGGAACCCCAGCGCACCGCCGGCCAGCGTCGCCGCGCAGGCCACCACCAGTCCGCCGCCCAGCGCCTGCCAGGGGTGCGGCCGTCCCAGCGAGAACAGCAGCAGCCCCACCAGGCCCGCGCCCGGCAGCATCCCGGCCGCCGCCCGCTGCGCCGTCCGCACGGCCGCCGCGCCGCCGGTCCGCCCGGTCGCCGTCCTTGCCATCGCCCACCACCCCCGGTGCCCGCACCCCGCCCCTGCGGAGCGCGCGCCGACTCTAGCGGGGATGCCCCCGACGCCGAGGGCGTGATGCCCCGCGCGGAGCGCGGACACACCCGTCCGGCCGCGTCCGGCGGCGTCGGGCGCCGTCCGGGAACGCAGACGGCCCGCGGGCTGCTCCGCGGCGTCCCGGCCCTGGGAGGGGCCGGTCGCCGAGGCACCGGGGATGTACCGGTGAGCCCGCGGGCCGGGTGACTGCTGGGGATTTCGCCTGCCGGAGGCCTGGGGCCCCACCCTGCGCAGGCAGGGGCGGCTCTAGCGAGCAGCCACCTCACGCATCCTGATGGAACTCAATTCAGGATCACCTCCTTTCAGTGTGCCGCCAGCGTAGGCAGGCCACCGGGTGGAGGGCAACGCATTTTCCGCGGCCGTTCCGGCCGGCCGTCCTCGGATCAGGCGGGCGTCGCCTCGGACTTGAACTTCGAGTAGTCGATGACCTGGTCGGCCGGCGGGGCCTGGACGGTCAGCGGCTTGTCGATCTCGGTGAAGTCCGCCTGGCCGCCGCCCTTGCCGGTCTTCTCGATCCGCAGCGGGTAGGGGGTGCCCTCGGTGGCGACGTGCAGGACCATCTCGTCGCCGCTGCTGTTCTTGGACTTCACGCTGAAGCTCTTCGCGCCGTTGACGGTGCCGGCCGAGCCCTTGGTGAGGTCGGTGGACTTGCCGTCCTCGACGAAGCTCTTGGTGAGGTCCTTGAGGTTGCAGGCGGTGGTGAGCTCCTTCATCTCCGGGTCGTCCTGGACGCCCGCGATGTAGCGGCCCTTGAGGAGCTCGGCGGCCTTGGCGCCCTCCGCGCCGCCCCCGGCGACATTGGCGATGAACTCGCTGTCCGGCTTCAGGTAGACCTGCTTGCCGTCGCCCAGGAGCTCGAACTTGCCCACCCCGGGCATGGTGACGGAACCCTTGCACTGCCCCTTGGTGTCGACCGCCAGGTCGATGGTCATCTTCTCGTCGGCGTTGCTGATGGAGCCGACGACCTTCACCGAGGTGGCGCCGGCGAGGGCGTCCTTGGCCTTCTTCTGGATCTCCTCGGCGCTGAGCTTGGCGGTGTCCAGCTTCGTCGCGGAGTCCTTGTCGCCGCCGCAGGCGGTGGCTCCGGCCGCGAGCAGCAGACAGATCGCGGCGGTGCCGGCAAGGCGCTTCGAGAGCATGTGTGCTTCCTAACCCGGCGCGACAGTGCGCGTCCGAACGGGTGATTTTCCCGCTCAGTATGATCGAAATATTACTTAGGCGATCTTGACGCGCCGTGCCGTTACACCTTCGTGGCAGGACCGTGCCGCGGCCGGGACGCGGCTCGCACGAGGCCGGGACGCGGTCGGGACGCGGTCGGGGCGGATCCTTCCCGGCATGACGAAGGGCCCGGAGGAAGAATCCTCCGGGCCCTTCGGCTACTGAGTAGCGGGGACAGGATTTGAACCTGCGACCTCTGGGTTATGAGCCCAGCGAGCTACCGAGCTGCTCCACCCCGCGTCGGTGAACACCACCATACGGGGAAGTCGCCCGGATGGGAAATCGGTTCCACATCCGCCCCCCGTCCGTCCGGCCCTGGCACCGTTCACCCTCCCCGCGCCGGCCCCCGGGCGGGGTGCCGCCCGGCCCGGGTCCGGGCCCAGGCGGCGAGACAGACCAGCGCCGCGAAGCAGGGCACCATCAGCACCGCGTACACCAGCAGGAAGCCCCGGGTGCCGAGATCGGCCGCGGCGTTCCAGGTGCCGTGCAGGGCCATCGCCAGGACGAGCCCGCCCGGCGCCGCCAGCCGGGCCAGCGCGCGGCGCCCGGTGGTGAGGGTCAGCGCCAGGCCCAGCCCGGTCAGCGCGGTGAACAGCGGGTGGGCGAACGGAGAGAGCAGCCCGCGCAGGACGAAGGTCTGCACGGTGCTGTCGAAGTCCCGCAGGCTGGGCGGCTCGCCGAGGCCGATGCTGTCCAGCCGCTGCTGCTGGTCGTCGGTGAACGCCCGCCCCAGGTAGAGCGCGTTCTCGGTGAAGGCGAAGCCGCAGGCGGTGATCCCGCCGAGCACCACCCCGGCGGCCAGCGCGCGCGGCCGGGAGCGGGCCCGCCGGTGGCCGGGGAGCGCCGCCCGCCCGCCGGCCACCGACGGGGTCGGGCCCGGGCGCGGACGGGGCAGCGGGTGGGGCAGCGGGCGCAGGTAGGGGCGCAGCCGCAGCCGGCCGCGGGCGTGCGGCCGGGCGAGCCGGCGGCGGTACCCGCGCGGCTGCCGGGGGCCGGGCAGCCGGGGCGGCCCGCCGGGCCCGGGCCGGGGACGGCCGCCGCGCCGGCCCGCGCAGCGCTGCCGCCGGCCGAGCGGCAGCAGCAGGACGAGCAGGGCGGCGCCCTTCGCGCTCTCCTCGATCACGGGGGTGACCAGGTCGGCGCCCAGCGCCTCGCCGAGACCGCCCTGGTGGGCGCTCAGGTAGGTGCTGGTCCAGCCGTTGGCGAGGATGGCCACGGTGGTGGCGGCGCAGGCGCCCCAGCCGAGGCAGAAGACGGTGTACCGCAGCGGCACCCGGGCGGTCTGGTTGAGCCAGGCGAGCCCGCCGAGCACGAAGGGCAGCGGGACCATCGCCAGGCCGAGGCCGACCAGCAGCCCGGTGGTGCCGGTCTGGCGGCGGACCAGGTGGAGGATCAGCACGCCGCAGCCGGCCAGCGCCAGCACGACCGTCGCGGTCACCGGGGGGACCGCCGACGAGCGCAGCCAGCGCGCGGCGCGGGCCGGGGCGGACACGGGGGCCGCGGGGTCCGCGGCGTCCGCGGGGGAGACGGCCGGGGCGGGCGCGGGGGCGGCGGGCAGGAGCCGGTGCGCCCGGCGCCTCCGGGGCCCCGGGACGGTCCGGGCACCGGCGGTGGGCGTGGGCGTCTCTCGGTCGTCGGCGGCCCGCACGGTGAGGTGGTACCCATCGCCGGACGGGGTGCTCACGCGCCACAGGGTAGGCCACGCCGCCCGGCGGCCGGGGGGAGCCGGAGCGGACGCCCCGCTCCGGGCCGGCCCGCCGGCGGCCGCCGGGGCCGTCGGGGCCCGCCGGGTCGAACACCCGGCGGGGACTCAGCGGCGGCGGAACAGCAGGTCGTGCACCACGTGGCCCTTGGCGAGGCCGGCCCGTTCGAACTTGGTGACCGGGCGCCAGCCGGGCCGCGGCGCGTAGCCGGGGACGGAGCCGTCCGGGTGGTCCGCCGGCTCCAGCCAGCCGGTGCCGTCGCCCTCGGGGTGCAGGTTCTCCAGCTCGGGCGAGGCGGACAGCACGGCGAGCATCTGCTCGGCGTACGGCTCCCAGTCGGTGGCGCAGTGCACCAGCGCGCCGGGCGCCAGCCGGGGCAGCACCAGCTCCAGGAAGGACGGCTGGACCAGCCGGCGCTTGTGGTGCTTGGGCTTGGGCCACGGGTCGGCGAAGTAGACCCGCAGGCCGGCCAGCGAGGCGTCGGGCAGCATGTCGCGCAGCAGGATCACGGCGTCACCGGCGGCCGGGCGGACGTTGGTGCTGCCGTCGCGCTCCAGCAGGCCGAGCAGGTTGCCGTGGCCGGGGGTGTGGACGTCGGCGGCCAGGATGCCCATGGCGGGGTCGGCGGCGGCCATCGCGGCGGTGGTCTCGCCCATGCCGAAGCCGATCTCCAGGGTGACCGGCAGGCCGTCGAACAGCGCGGGCAGGTCGAGCGGGGTGCCGTCGATCGCGATGCCGTACTTCTCCCAGCTCCGGTCCAGCGCGCCCGCCTGGGCGTTGGTCATCCGGCCCCGGCGCGGCTGGAAACTGCGGATGCGCCGCTCGCTGTGCTGGGCCTCGGTGGCCTTGTGCGGGTACATCGGCGCGGGGTACGCGGCGGGTGCCGCGGAGAGCCGGGCGGAGGGCGAGGGCTGGGGGATCGGGGCGGTGGCAGTCACAATCCCCCGAGTCTACGGGGCCGTCGGGCGCGGGCCGCAGGGCCTGTGACGGTCCCCACGTTCCCGCCCGCCGCCCGTCCTCCGCCGGCCCTCAGCCGCCCGCCTCCAGCGCGGCCAGCGCCCGGCGGGCCACCTCCCGGCCGATCGGCAGCGAGGCCGTCGCCGCCGGGGAGGGCGCGTTCAGCACGTGCACCAGCCGGCGGGTGGAGCGCGGGTCGTCCGGGTCGAAGCCGGCGAAGGCGAAGTCGTCCAGCAGCGAGCCGTCCCGGGCCACCGCCTGGGCGCGGACGCCCGCCCCGGCCCGCACCAGATCGGCCGCCGTGACGGCTGGCAGCAACCGCTGGACGGCCGTGGTGAACGCCCGCTTGGACAGCGAGCGGTGCAGTTCGCCCAGCTCGTAGCGCCAGTGCCGGCGGGCGATCCGCCAGGTGCCGGGGAAGGCGGCGGTGCCGGCGAGGTCGCGCGGCCGCACGGTGCGCCAGTCGTAGCCCTCGCGGGCCAGGGCCGGTACCGCGTTCGGGCCGACGTGCACGTCCCCGTGCACGCCCCGGGTCAGGTGGACGCCCAGGAACGGGAACGCCGGGTCGGGCACCGGGTAGACCAGGCCCCGCACCAACTCCCGCCGTTCCTTGACGAGTTCGTAGTACTCGCCGCGGAACGGCACGATCCGCACCCCGGGGTCGTCGCCGGCCAGCCGGGCGATCCGGTCGCTGTGCAGGCCCGCGCAGTTCACCAGCACCCGGCAGCGCAGCTCGCCCGCCGAGGTCTGCACGGTGACGCCGTCGGCCCGCCGGGCGACCGCCCGCAGCTCGGCCCCGGTGCGGATCTCCGCCCCGGCCTCGCGGGCCAGCCGCGCGTAGGCGGCGGCCACGGCGGGGAAGTCGCAGATGCCGGTGGTGCCGATGTGCAGCCCGGCGATGCCGGTGACCTGCGGCTCGTACCCGGCGATGCCCCGGCGGTCCAGCTCGGTGACCGGGATGCCGTTGGCCCGGCCGCGCTCGGCCAGGGTGCGCAGCCGGTCCAGCTCGGCGGGCCCGGTGGCGACGATCAGCTTCCCGGTGACCTCGTGCGGGATCGCGTGGGCGCGGCAGAACTCCACCATCTCGGCGGCGCCGGCCACCGCGTACCGGGCCTTGAGCGAGCCCGGCCGGTAGTAGACGCCGCTGTGGATCACGCCGCTGTTGCGCCCGGTCTGGTGGGCGGCCAGTCCGGGTTCCTTCTCCAGCACGGTGAGCCCCAGCCCGGGCCGGGCCCCGGTCAGCGCGTACGCCGTGGCGAGCCCGACGATCCCGCCCCCCACCACCAGCACGTCGACGTCGTACCGCACGGCCCGCTCCTCGCCTCGCCTCGTCCGACCCTCCCCCGTCCGACGGCGATGCTGCCATGCCGGCGGGGGCCGGTCGAGGGGGCGTCACGGGGCGCCCGGGCGCACGGTCAGGCCGGGGCGACGATGACCGCGCGGGCCCGTTCGGTCAGTTCGCGCACCCGGCGCTCGCCCTGGAACGGCTCCAGCCTGCGCAGCATCTCCACCACGTACTCGCGGCTGCGCTGCGAGGAGATCCGCCCGGCCACGTCGACGGCGCGCTCGCCGGCCGCCACCGCGGCGTCGAGGTTGCCCGCCTCGGCCTCGGCCATCGCGGAGACCACCAGCCGCAGGCCGTGCGAGCGGACGAACCCCTCGGTGGGCCGGGCCAGCGCCTCCCGGGTGAACTGGCGGACCTTGGAGGGCACGCCGAGGTCGCGGAAGCACTCGGCGGCGTCGGCCGCGAGCCGGTCGTAGGCGTAGAAGTCGATCCACGCCGGATCGGGATCCCCGGCGCGCGCCCGCTCCAGTGCGCTCTCCGCGGCCCCGAGCGCCGTCGCGCACGCCGCCGCGTTCCGCGCCTTGGCCTGGGCCCGTGCCTCGACCAGGTGGAAGAAGCTCATCGTCCGGGTGGTGGCCAGGCCCCGGTTGCGCTCCAGGGCCGCCTGGGCGAGGTCCACGGCCTCCTCGGCGAAGCCCCGGTACCCGGCCTGCAGGCTCATCGAGGCCAGCACGTAGCCGCCGAGCGGGACGTCCGCGGCGGCCCGGGCGAGCCGCAGGGCCTGGATGTAGTAGCGCTGGGCGGCCTCGTGCTGGCCGGTGTCGAACGCCATCCACCCGGCCAGCCGGGTGAGTTCGGCCGTCGCGCCGAACAGCGCCCGGCCCACCGCGTCGCTGTAGGAGGCGAGCAGCAGCGGCGCCGCCTCGACCCGCAGGCACTCCGGCACCATTGACGAACGCCAGTCCCCGCCCCCGTACTTGGAGTCCCAGCGGCGGGCCTCCTGGGCGGCCTCGCGGAGCTTGGCGGCGTCCGAGTGGCCGACCCGGTAGGAGCCCGCCTCGGCGGGGGAGCGCGGCACCTCGCGGGCCACCGAGCCGTCGGCGGGGGTGATCAGCCAGCGGGAGACCGGGGTCGCGTACGCGGCGACCGAGAAGGTGCCGGCCAGGCTGTCGCTCCAGCGACCGCCGCCCGGGCCGCGCCGCAGGTCGAGGTCGACCCGCCAGAGGTCGGTGGCGGAGCGGACGGCGTCGGGCACCTCGCGCGGGAAGGCGAGGCCGAGTTCGGGCGCCGGGTCGGTGTCGCCGAGGCCGATCTCCTCCAGCGGCACCGGCCGGCCGAGCTTGCCGCCGATCGCGGTGGCGATCAGGTGCGGGACGGGGCCCTGCGGCACCATGCCCTTGCTGACCCAGCGGGCCACCGAGGTCTTGTCGTAGCGGAGCGTCAACCCGCGTTGGGCGCCGAGGTCGTTGACGCGGCGGGCCAGCCCGGCGTTGCTGATCTGGGCGAGGGTCAGGAGCGTGCCGAGCCGTTCGTTCGGTCCTCGTGGGCTGACGGTCATGGTGGCGGCGGCACCTCCTGCGGCCTTGTGCGCGGGGCCCGGGAGGCCCCGGGCCGTAGCTGCTGTACCTAGAGTAGTCGGACGCGTTCCGACGGTTAAGAGGCCGCATTCCGGATGGCGGGATCGCGTGCCCGGGCCCGGCCGGCCGACGGTTCGGCGGATTGGTCCGGACCACCCGGATCCGGCCGCCCGGGAGCGTCCGGGGGGAGCGCCGGAGTGCCGTGCTCCGGTCCCGTGTCGATGTGCGCCCGGCCGTGCCCCCTGGCCCGACCGGCTGGTCGGCGATTCGCTGGTGGTCGTGGGTCGGCCCGCCGTCGAGGACCCGGCGGGCCGGGGGACGCCACCGCCTACATCCCCGCGGGCGGTGGCGACGTCCGGGAGGGCATGCGGATGCCCTCCCGGGCAGAGCGACGCCTTTCGGCCATTTCGCGATGGCCATGACAGGGCGCCGTGGAGGGCGGTCCGGGCCGAGGAGGGGGAGGCCCGGCCCGCCCCGGCGGGGAGGCGGCCGGGTTGCCGTCCGGGCGTTCGAGCCGCGTGCCGACGGACGCGCGCGTCCGGCCGGACGCGTACCGGAAACATCAACTCCGGTCGCCGGGCGGGCAACCGGTGGCACCATGTCCTCTGACGGTGCGCCACGGGCCGGCCAGGGGCACCGCCCGCTGACGGGCGCGCCGAGCGGTGCTGGTCCTCGTGCGGTGGAGGCGCGATGCGGTGGCTGACGGGCTGGTGCACGGGCGCGCCCCGGCCGGGCACACCGGCGCACGAGCCGCCCGGCGCGGTCGCACCGATCGCCGCGCGCCCCCTGTGGAGCGGGCCCGACCCGCTCTGGGCCGTCGGCGACTGGCGGCCCGAGGAGATCCGTCTGGTCACCCTGCGACCCGGCGCCCCCGCCGTGGTCACCACCGGGCCCGCCGCCCCCGACCCGGTCGAGCCCGGACCCGCCGTGCTCCGGCTCGCCGTCCTCGGCGCCTGCGGCGCCACCGACGCCGAACTCGCCGCCGGCCTGGCCGCCGCCCGCGGCGGCGCCGTCCGCCACCTCACCGCCTGGCCCGGCAGCTACACCGTCGTGCTGCGCAGCGGCACCCGCTCCACGGTCCTGCTCACCGACCTGGCCGGCGCCCGGCCGGTCTTCCACACCCCCTGGGGCGGCGGCACCGCGTACGCCACCGCGGCCCTGCCGCTCGCCGACCTGGTCGGCGCCCCGCTGGACACCGGCCACCTGGCCGCCCGGCTCGCCTGCCCCGAGGCGCCGGAGGCGCTCGGCACCGGCACGCCCTACCTGGGCGTGCAGCGGGTGCCGCCCGGGCACGCGCTGGGCCTGCGCGACGGGCGGCCGTTCCTCTCCGGGTACGACGAGCCGGGCGCCGGCGCGGCGCGCGGGCGCGGCGAGGCGGCGGCCGTCGGGGAGCTCACCCGGGCCCTGCTGGAGTCGGTCCGCTTCCGGGTGCGCACCAGCCCGGCCGGGCCGCCGGGGCGGGCCCGGCTCGGCGTCGACCTCTCCTACGGGACGGCGTCCGCCACCGTCGCGCTGCTCGCCGCCGCCGTCCCGCTCGCGGCCGGGGCGGGCAGCGGTGGCGGAGTGCCGCGCCGGCCCGGGCCGGCGCCGGCCGGCACCGGAGCGGCCCCCGAGCGGCCGGCCGTCGTGCGCACCGGGGCCGTCAAGGGGTCCTGGGCGCGCACCGCGGCCCGGCTGCGGGCCGCCCCCGAACCGGTCGCCGCCGTCACCTCCGGCGAGGCGGCGGCCGCACCGGCCGCCGTCCCGGCGCCGGACGTGCCCCGGCTGCGCCACACCGTGCTCGCCACCGGCCCGGACACCCTGCCCTACGCGGACCTGCGCACCGACCCGACGGCCGGGCGGCTGACCGACGAGCCCGGGCCGGAACTCGTCACCGCGGCGTGGGCCGGAGCCCGGTTCGAGGCGGGCGGCACCGACCACCTCACCGGCTACGGCGCCCGGCACGTCCTGGACGGGCACCCGGCCCGGCTGGCCGATCTGCTCCGGGCCGGCCGGTCGCGCGAACTGCTCTCCCCGGTGGCCGCGCTGGCCGGCGCCGACCGGGCGGCCGCCGGCGTCCTGACGGGCGCGCTGCGGACCCCGCTCACCGTGGTGCGCGCCGCCCACCGGCTGGCCCGCAGCCGGTGGGCGGAGGCGCTCGACGATACGGCCGTGAGGCTGACCCTGCGCCGGACGTCCGACGGCGGCGGCACGGCGGGCACCCGCTCGGCGGACGACCTCGCCTGGGTGGTCCCGGGACCGGCCGCCCGCTGGCTGTCCGACGAGGCGCTCTCCGCCGTCGCGCTGCGGCTGCGGCTGGCGGCGCGCGAACCGGCGCCCGGCGAACACCCGGGCGCGTACCGGGCCCGGCACGCCCTCCACCGGCACGCGCGCGGCTTCCGCACGCTGGTGCACGCCACCGAACAGCCCGGCCAGCGCCTGCACGCGCCCTTCTTCGACAACCAGGTGGTGCGCGCCGCCCGGCTGCTCCCGGACGACGTCCGCCTCCAGCCCGGGGCCCGGCACGCGCTGCTGCGGTCCGTCCTGGCCGGCACCGGGCGCACCGACCTGCCGCCCGACTGGGGCCGCGGACCCCGCCCCGACCGCACCGCCCCCGCCCGGGCGGGCCTGCGGCTCGCCGCCGACGGCCTGGCCGAACTCTTCGACGCCCCCCTGCTCGCGGAAGCCGGCCTCATCGACCTGACCGCCGTCCGCGCCGCCCTCGCCCGCGCCACCGACCGGGCCGCCGCCCTCCCGCCCGCCACCCTCGCCGGCCTCGCCGACCTGGTCGCCACCGAACTCTGGCTGCGCCGCGTCCGCGCCCGGCGCCACGGCGCCTGCTGGACCGGCCTGCCGCACCCCGCCCACCCCGCCCTCACCCCCACCCGCTTCCGCTGAGCCGCCGTCCGCTCCCGGCCCCGGCCTTCCCGGAGCGGGGGCAGGCCCGTCCGGCGTCCCGGGCGACGGCTTCGCCGCGCGTTGCCCCGGGGCCGTGTCCGGCGCGGCTCGGGGGCGGGGCGGGGGCGGGGCGGCGATCATGGCGGGGGACCCCCGTCCCCGTCTCCCGCTTCTCCCCGCACCCACGGAGGTCCTGGTGACCAGTGCCAGTCCTGAGCCGTCCGTTCCCGTCGTGCTCTCGGTGCACGGCCGGCCGCCGCAGGGACGGCCGCCGGGGGTGCTCGCCGCGTGCGACGGGTCGGACGGGTCGCTCTGGGCCCTGGACCGGGCGATGACCGAGGCCGAGGTGCACGGTCTGCCCCTGTACGTGCTCGCCGTGGTCAACCCGGCGCCCGCCGGTTACCCCCCGGGGATGGCCGAGCTGGTCCAGGAGAGCGTGGAGACCCTGGTCGAGTCGATGGCCGACGGCCTGCGCCGCTCGGTGGCCACCGTCCAGCAGGCCCGCCCCCACCCCTGCACGGCCGAGATGTCGGTGCACGTGGTGCTGGGCAACGTGATCGAGGTCCTGCTGGCCGCCTCGGCCCGCCAGCACACCCTGGTGCTCGGCACCCGGGGCAACGGCGGCTTCACCCGGCTCCTCCTGGGCTCGGTCAGCAGCGCCGTCGTCCACCACGCGGCCTGCCCCGTCCTGGTCGTCCCCGCCCCGCCCGAGGGCTGAGCGCCCGGGGCGCCGGGAATGTCCCGAGATGGTTCATCGTTCACCGGTCCCGGACCGCACGCCCCTCCCACCTCCCCTGGAGCCCCCGTCATGAAGGTCGAGATCTACTCCGACATCGCCTGCCCCTGGTGCTACATCGGCAAGCGCCGCTTCGAGCAGGCGCTCGACGGCTTCGCGGGCAAGGAGAACGTCGAGGTGGTCTACCGGCCGTACCAGCTGGTCCCGGACGCCCCGGCCACCGCGAGCCCGCACCGCGCGTGGCTGGCCGAGCGCTACGGCCCGCAGTCCGTCGCGATGGACGCCCGGGTGGCCGAGCTGGGCCTCACCGAGGGCATCACCTACGACTTCGACGCGGCCCTGCACGCCAACACCTTCCTCGGCCACCGCCTGCTGCACCTCGCCGAGACCGAGTACGGCGCGGCCGTCCAGGGCCGCCTCAAGGAGGCCCTGCTCAAGGCGCACTTCACCGACGGCGTGGACGTCGGCGACCGCACCGCGCTCACCGAGGTCGCCGTCGGGGCGGGCCTGGACCGGGACCGGGTGACCGCCTACCTCGCCGGCGACGAGGGTGCCGCCGAGGTCCGCGCGCAGCTGGCCGAGGCCCGCGAGCTGGGCATCACCGCCGTGCCGACCTTCGTCTTCGAGGGCAAGTGGGCCGTGCAGGGCGGCCAGGAGGCCGAGACCTTCCGCCGGGTGCTGGAGCAGGTCGCCACCGAGATCGGCGAGCGCCGGCCCGCCCCGGTGCAGGTCGCCCCCGCCGGCGAGGCCTGCGCGGACGGCTCCTGCGCCGTCTGAGCGGACCGGGCGGAACCGGCCGTCCGCCCCGGGGCCCGCGTCAGACGCACCGGAAGCGGGCCTCGGCCCAGTCGGCCAGGTTCAGCGCCGACCAGAGGCCGTTCGCCGGCGTCACCACCAGCCGGATGGACTTCTGCCCGTCCAGCGGCACGTGCACCGGCACCGCCGGGTCGCCCGCCCGCAGCGTGGACGAACTCCACAGCGTCCGCCCGTCGCCGCCCTGGACCGAGAAGACCACGCCCCCGAGCGTCACGCTCAGGTCGTCCATCCCGGCCACCGCGTCGAAGGACGTGCAGCTGCGGTTGAGGTCGATCAGGGTGGTCGCCGGTGCGTGCACGCTGATGCCGTGCCGGTGCTCGGCGCCGCCGACCGCCACGGTGTCCCGCTGCCAGAACCAGTCGCTCCCCTTCTGCCGGACGGCCGGCTGCGGCGGGGGCACCCGGTTGCTGCCGGGCTTGACCACCGGGAGGCTGTCGGCCCAGAAGTCGGCCGGTGGCGGCGGCGTGCTGGGCGTCGGCACCGACGGGACGACGGTGGGCGTCGGGATCACCGGCACGTCGGGGGTGGGCACCGCGGGCAGCGTCGGCAGCTCGGGCAGCGGCACGGCGGGCACCGTCGGCAGCGGCGGCAGGCTCGGCCGCGGCGTCACCGGGGGCGCGGGCTGCGCCTTGGACGGCGACGACGACGGCGACGGCGAAGTCGCCGGTGCCGCCGTGGACTTCGGCGGCGCGGGCGTCGGCGAGGCCGCCGCGGTGGCGGCCGGCGCGGTGCCGGGCGCGGCCGGCGGCACGGGCCTGGGCGGCGCGCTGCTCGCCGCGGGCGCCGACGGCGCGGGGGCGGGCTCCTCCGCCGGGGCCGGTTCGGCGCTCGCCGGAGCCGGCTGCGGCGCCGGTTCCGGGGCGGCGGCCCCGGGCTCCCCGGCCGGTGGCGCGGGCGTGGCCGGGGCGGCCGCCGGAGGCGCGGCCACCGGGGGCCCGGGTTCCGGCGAGCCGGTGAGCGCGTACGCGGCGACGGCGGCCACGGCCACCGCGATGGCGGCGGCGATGCCGGCCTTGGCGGCGGTGCCCAGGCCCTCCCCGGCCGCCCCCGCCCCGGCACCGGCGCCGCCCCCGCCCGCGGCTCCGCCCGCAGCGCCTCCCGCGGCTCCGCCCGCCGCCCCTGCGGCGGCACCCGTCGCACCCGAGGCGGCGCCGCCCGTGGTCGCCGCACCCCCCGCCGTGGCGGCCGCGGTCCCGGCGGCCGCACCGCCGACCACCGCCGCCCCGCCCACGGCGGCCGCGGCGGCACCGAAGCCGCCCACGCCGACCCAGACCAACACCCCGCCGGGCAGCAGCGCGCGCAGCCCGTGGTTGATCTCGGACAGTTCCAGGCACGCGGCCGTGCACCGGTCGCACTCCCTGAGGTGCCCCCCGACCTCCGCCGAGGCCCGCTTGCGCAGCGAGCCGCGCGCGTAGGCGCCGAGCCGGTTGGCGTACGCCGCGCAGGCCCGGTCCTGGCTGCCCGAGACATGGGCCTGCAGGAAGCCGGCGGCGAGCCGGTCGCGCGCCCGGTGGGCCTGGACGGCGGTCGCGTTGGCGGTCTTGCCGAGCATCACCGCGACGGTCTTGGGCGACTCCCGCTCGACCTCGGTGTGCCAGAGCACCATCCGGTCGTCCTCGGGGAGTTCGGCGTAGGCCTGCATCACCATGCGCTGGTCGGCCATCGCCATCGCCCAGGCATCGGCGCCCGGGTCGGCCAGGTCGAGGTCGACGACGGCGGCCGAGGTCTGCGCGAACACGCTGAAGTCGTCGACGAGTTGCTCGCGCCGCTCGCTGCGGGTCCAGGCGGCGGCGACGTTGCGCACGGCGGTCAGCAGATAGGCGCGGACGGCGAACTCGGGCCCCTTGCCCGCCTTCAGCGCCTGCAGGGTGCGCGCGAACACCTCGCCGGCCAGGTCCTCGGCGGTGAAGCTGTCGCGGCAGCAGGTCCGGGCGTAGCGGCGCACCGAGTCGGCGTGCCGCCGGTAGATCTCCTCGTACGCGGTGTCGTCGCCGGCCCGTACGAGCGCGGTCAACTCGGCGTCGGAGGGCGGCCGTTCGCCGTCGACCGGGTCGGCGGGCGCCGGCACGGTGGGGCGTGCCGGGGTTCCGGCGCCGACGAAGGCCTCCGGGGTGACACCGCCGAGCCCGGCGGGCGCCTGCCCGGGGACGCGGCCCGGGGGGAACGCGGCGGCGGAGGCGGAGAGCGTCTCGCGGCTGGGCATTCCGGCCTGGTCGGGCACCTGCCCGGACACCTGGGGAGCGGCCGCGGACCCGCTGCCGGGCGCCCCGGGATCGGGGCTCGGCCCCTCAGGACCCCAGTCCGGTCCCCAGTCGGGTCCGGCTCCGTCGGACCGCCCGAAGTCGAGGCCGTACCCGTAGTCGTTCTGTTCCTCGGCGCTCACAGCGGACCCCAGACTCCATGACAGCCCCCGTAGTGTGGCAGGGCGCGCGGGAGTGCGTGGGCGCACGAGGTCCCGCTGCACGGCGCCGAGGGCGCGCGAACGGCGCGCATCGGGACATTGGCTCCAACCACGGGCAAAGGATGGCATAGCGCAGAGTTGGGCGGTAGCCGGACCGGCCGTGGCCCACTCTTCCGTGGGGCCGTCGCGGATGTGTTCGCCCGCCGCGCGACGCCCCGGCGGGGCCCGCCCGCGCCGGGCGCACGGCCCGCTCCCGCCCCTCGCCCGGTCGCCCAACCTCCTTGCCCGCAGCGGACGGTGGCCGTCCGGCGGAGTGACGCTCAGCGGGCCCGCAGACCGTCGAGCAGGATCTGCAGCAGCCGGTCCGACGGCCCTTCGGCGGGGTGGCCGTCCGCCGCCCGGCCACCGGCCTGCTGCGGTGCGTCCCCGCCCGCCGGGCCCGTCGCGGCGGAGCCGGGCGGCCCCACCGGCGCCGCACCCGCCGGAGCGCCGCGCCACGCGTGCACCGGCACCGACGCCGTCAGCACCAGCACCACGTCCGCGACGGTGACCCCCTGCCGGAGCTCACCGGCCGCGCCCGCCCGCGCCACCAGCGCCGCGAGCAGCTGCAGCAGCAGCCGCGGGTCCGCGTCGGCCACCAGCGCGGCGGCCTCGGCCTCGGCCGTCGCCGTCCCGGAGCCCGGGAACCCGCCCGAGGCCGCCGCACCGTCGCCCGGGGGATCGTGCCGCGCGGCACCGAACCCGAGGGCCGGCTCCGGCGAACGCTGCTCGGGCACCCGCCCCAGCTCCTCGGCGTACTGGAACGCCTCCGGCGGCAGCAGCCGCCCGGCGCCGGTGGACACCGCGCGCGCCAGGTACCCGGCCAGCGCCTCCCACGCCCCCGAGCCGCCGTACAGCGACTCGCGCGCCTGGGCCGTCAGCCAGGCGACCTCCTCGGCCGCGATCCGCTGGACCAGTACCTCCTTGCTCGGGAAGCGCCGGTACACCGTGCCCACGCCGACCCCGGCCCGCCGCGCGACCTCCTCCATCGGCGCGCCGTAGCCGAACTCGCCGAACACCTCGCGCGCCGCACGCAGCACGCTCTCCAGGTTCCGGCGGGCGTCGACCCGCAGCCGCGCGCCCGACGACGGCGCGCCGGCCTGTGCCGTCTCGCCGCCGCCCCGGTACGGGACCGCCGCGTACGCCGTCCCGGCCGGCCCGTGGGCGCCGGAAGCACCGGACACCCCGGGCGGCCCGGCCGCCTCGGCGGGCCCGCGTTGCTCCGGCACGACGCCCTGGCCGGAGTGTGCCGCACCCGCTCGCCCCAACAGTCGCTCCTGTTCCATCATCCCAACTCTCCCCCGCAGGCATCCGATCCCGGACCCTGCCGTCGCCCGCCCCTGCACCCCCCGGTGCAGCTACGCATGAAAGAAATGACCGATGACCCATCGCTCGTGCCGTTGATGGTGCCGCCCGGGTGACGCCCGACCGCGGGTGCGGTCACGCGCAGACCACCCGGACCCCGATCCGGCGGACGCCGCCGGTCCGATCGGTGCGATCGGCCCGGCGTACCGGCGCCCGTCCGGGGCCTTGTCCGGGAACTACCCTTCCCCGGATCACGGTCCCGCAGTCGGGTTCTCCCGCCAACACTAGAACTGGCCGTAATGGCCCCTCCACGGTGCGTCGCCGCCAGTTGACATGGCACTGGCCGCTCCGCCACACAATCCGACCATAGTTCACCGCCGTTGGAGGCCGAAAGTGCGTCAGAAACTCACCCCGGCAGCACATCCGTCCCCGCCCGGCACCACCGGTCCCGTCCGCCACAGCACGGACGGTGGACAAGACGGCGCCGACGGTCCTTTATTGGGGGGCGTGATGGGGGCATGCCCGGTCGACGGCGGGCTCCGGGCCCCATCGACGGGAGGTGCGCCATCAGGATCCTGATCGTCGGCGGCGGGTGCGCGGGCATGTCCGCGGCGCTGCACCTCCAGCGCGGCCTGCGCGAGCGGCTGCGCCGCGGCGAGGTCCACCTCACGGTGGTCGAGCCGCAGGCCTACCTCACCTACCACCCGCTGCTCGCGGAGGTCGCGGCCGGCACCATCGACCCCCGGCACGTGGTCGTACCGCTGCGCCGCGAGCTCACCGGGTGCAAGGTGCTCACCGCCCGGATCACCCGGATCGAGCACGCCACCCGCCGGGCCTGGGCCGACGCCGCGGGCCCGGGCGAACCACCGGCACCGGTCGAACTCGACTACGACCTGCTGGTGCTCGCCCCCGGCGCGGTCTCCCGCACCGCGGCCGTGCCCGGCCTGGCCGAGCACGGCCGCGGCTTCTCCACCGTCGGCGAGGCCGTCGGACTGCGCAACCACGTCCTGGAACAGCTCGACCTGGCCGCCACCACCCGCGACCCGGCGCTCCGCCAGGCCGCGCTCACCTTCGTCTTCGTCGGGGCCGGCTACGCGGGCGTCGGCGCGCTCGCCGAACTGGAGGACATGGCCCGGTACGCCGTGCGCGGCCACCACAACATCACCCCCGACGACCTGCGCTGGGTCCTGGTCGAGGCCACCGGCCGGATCCTCGCCGAGGAGTCGCCCGAACTCGCCGACCACACCCTCGCCCAACTGCGCGAGCGCAGCATCGACGTCCGGCTGCGCACCACCCTGGAATCGGCCGCCGGCGGGATCATGGCGCTCTCCGACGGCAGCCGGTTCGCGGCCCGCACCCTGGTCTGGACGGCCGGGACCCGCCCGAACCCGCTGCTGCGCGACACCGACCTGCCGCTGGACACCGCCGGCCGGGTCCGCTGCCTGCCCACCCTCCAGGTGCTCGGGCCGGACGGCCGCGCGCTGCCGGGCGCCTGGGCCGCCGGGGACGGCGCCGCCGTGCCCGACCCGCACGCGGACGGGGCGCCGTGCGCACCGAACGCGCAGCACGCCTTCGCCCAGGCCGAACTGCTGGCGGCCAATGTGCTGGTCGCGCTGGACGGCGGCCCGCACGCGCCCGGCATCGCCGCGTACCGGCCCGGGGTCCCGGCCTGTTCCACCTCGCTGGGCCTCGGCCGGGCGGTCGCCCACACCAAGCGCGGCGGACGGCTTACCGGCCGCCGGGCCTGGTGGCTGCACCGGGCGCGCCACCTGCGCCGGCTGCCGAGCGGCGAGCGGCGGGTGCGGATCCTGGTGGACTGGGCGCTGGGCGGGCTCTTCTCCCGCGAGGTCGTCCCGCTCGGCCGGCCCGAACAGCGGGCACCCGCCGACGAGAGGCCGGTGTGAGCCGCCCCGGCGGTCCGGCCGCCGCCGCCCGCTCGGAGTACGGACCCGGCCCCGTGGCCGACCGGACGACCACGCCGGGCGCGGGCGACTTCCTGAATCGGGTCTCCGCCTGACAGGATCGGCCCGACCGAGTCATTACCCCGTGTGCTGACGAGTGCACAAAAAGTGATGATATGTCTGGAACCCGAGGAAGCGGCCGTCGTTTGAACCTCATGCGCTGGAGCGCCCGGCTCACCGGAGTCCCGTGGCGTGCCACCCCGCCGAACGGGGCCGGCAGCGATCGCGCCGCGCCGACCGGCGACGCGGTCGTGGTCCCCGGCCCCCGCGACCCCACCGGACCCGCCGGCCCGGCCGAGCCCCCGGACGCCCTCGACCCCACCGGCGTGCTCGACCCCCACCGGCCCCAGGACCTCCGCGAGGTCCTCAACCGCATCCCCGCCCCGGTCGCCGTCACCTACGGCCCGCTGCACCAGCTCGGCTACGCCAACCGCGCCTACCGCGAACTCTTCGGCGAGCGCCCCACCGGTCTGCCCGCCTGCGACGCGCTGCCCGAACTCGGCACCCTCGGCGTCCTGCCCCTCATGGACCAGGTGATCCGCGGCGGCAGCCCCCGCAGCGTCAAGGCCCGCTGCATCCTCGGCCTCACCGGCAACCGCTACTACAACGTCTCCTGCGTCCCCCTCACCCGCGACCCGGCCCGCCCGGCCCCGGCCGGCGGTGTGCCCGCCCTTTCCACTCCAACGAGCGACGACCCGACCTCCGGAGTCCTCGTCTTCGCCGCCGAGGTCACCGACCAGGTCCTTGCCGCCGCCCGGCTGCGCGAGTCCGAGCGCCGCCACCGCGAGGCCGCCGTCACCCTCCAGCGCAGCCTGCTCCCGCAGAAGCTCGACCAGCCCGCCGACCTCCGCGTCGCCGCCACCTACCAGCCCGGCGGGGCCGAGGCCGCGGTCGGCGGCGACTGGTACGACGTCATCGCCATCGGCGGCGGCCGGACCGCCCTCGTCATCGGCGACGTCATGGGACGCGGCCTGCGCGCCGCCGCCGTCATGGGCCAGCTGCGCACCGCCGTCCGCGCCTACGCGCGCCTCGACCTCCCGCCGCACAAGGTGATGAGCCTGCTCGACGGCCTCGCCATGGAGATCGACGCCAACCAGATCGCCACCTGCACCTACGCCGTCTGGGACCCGCAGCGCCGCACCCTCGGCTACGCCTCCGCCGGCCACCTCCCGATCCTGCTGCGCTGCCCCGACGGCACCGTCCTGCGCAGCGAGGAACAGAACGGCCCGCCCCTGGGCACCGGGGGAGGCGTCCACCTCTCGCACACCCTGCGGCTGCTGCCCGGCACCACCGGCGTCCTCTACACGGACGGTCTGGTCGAACGCCGCGACGAGGACATCGACCAGGGCCTCGACCAGCTCGCCCGCACCCTCGCCGGCGCGGTCGGCGCCCCCGACGTGGTCTGCGCCCGCCTGCTGCGGGCGATGGGCGTCACCTCCGAGCACGACGACGACGTCGCCGTCCTCGCCTTCCAGCTGCCGGCCGACGAGGAGTCCCCCGAACGGAGGCCGGCGCTTGACTCGGCCGCCCAGGAGGTCTAGTGTTCTTCGAGCTGCCTGGCTGGGAGCACCGGACACGCATCGGCGCGGACGGTCCCGGGGCAGCCAATCCTCTGAAACACCACCTCTTCCCGGTTACGGGCCGAGGCGCTTCGTTGTCTTTTCGACGCGTTCCGGCTCAGGGTTTATTTGTCGTGCCTGTTTTCAGGGATTGCGGTCGGATTCGCTTTTCGGAGCGGGGATCGGCTAGAGTTTGAAACGTCGGACGGGGCGTCAAGCCGCAGAAGACGCCAGCGAGTTGGGTGAAGGAAGCGCCGGGAACGGCACGGAAAACATCTGATAAGCTGGAGACACGAAAGAACGAAGCGCCCGGAGGGCCGGTGTGAAAGCCGCCCGAT
>NZ_JBIBVJ010000003.1:0-6171 GCF_043080305.1 Kitasatospora sp. NPDC015120
CCCTGGGGCCGGCCCGGGGGTCGTCGCGTCCGGGGGGGCGGGCGTATCGCTCCCCGCCCCCGCCGCGCGGCGCCGGGGGCCGGGGGCCCCCCCCCGGGGGGGGGGGCCCCACGGCCCCGGGGACGCCCGGCGCGTGGAGGGCCTGCCGTCCGGACGACGCCCGGCCCCGGACGCGGCATGCGCCCGGGGCCGGTGACGGCGTCGGCGTCGGCTCAGGCGTGCGTCGTCGAGCCGCAGGCGGTCGGGGGCAGCGGCCGGAACCCGTGGGTGCGGATCGTGGGCGTGGACCGGCAGGCCCAGCCGGCCTTGCCGAAGATCGCGCGCAGCGCCTGGCCGCGGGTGTCCGGGCTGGTCCAGTCGGCCTCGCGCACGACGACGTAGAGCACGTGCCCGAAGGCCTGGGCATAGGCCGGCTCGATGGCGTCGTCGCCCGGGCGGAACGAGCTGATCCCGTTGATCCCGCGGGGCGTCAGGATGCCGGGCTCGTCGCCGGGACGGCCGGGACCGGCGTACCGCTGGCCGAGGTAGTGGCCGACGGAGTAGGGGACGAGCGCGTTGGGGTCGTGCAGGATCGCGTCCGTGCCCTGGTTCTCCCGCTCGACGACGGTCACGCAGGGGCCCGGCGCGTCGAAGGGGCCGACGCCCGTCAGGCCCACCATCCGGAGGAACGCCCAGCGGGTCTCCGAGGGGAGGGCGGGCAGCACCGGCCGGATCTCGGCGTCCGGCAGGTCCGGGCTGATGTCCCTCCAGTTGGTGCGGAGGCAGCTGAAGATGCGCTTCAGCTCATCGGCGGGGAGATCCGCCGGAGCGTTGCCGCCGGCCGGGGCCGCCCAGCCCACCGCGTCCTTCGCCAGGGCGACGAAGAGGTCGTTGACGGGGTCGCCGGGCTCCGGGCCCCGGCTGCTGCGCGCGAAGTCGACGGTGGCGCCGGTGGTGGCGGTGAGCGTGTTGATCCCGCTGTTCGAGCTGTAGGGGCGGGGGACCGGGGTCGCGCCGGCCTTGGGCGTGAGGGGCGAGCTCCCCGTGGAGTCCCAGCTGTGGAGGCGGGGCGAGGTGGTGTCCCCGGCGGGGAGCGAGGCGTTGTACTCGGCGGCGAACCGGCCGATCAGCTGTTCCGTGAGCGCCGACCCCGTGCCGACGACGTCGATCGCGGCGGGCTGGTACGGCGGGTCGGCGGGCGCGGGCGTAACGACGGCGAGCGCCAGGGTGGAGGCGAGGGCGAGGGCCGAGGCGGCCCGGGCGGTGAGGCGGAGCAGCATGTGAACTCCCTTGCGGGTGAGGGCGGACGGTCGCACCACGGGCATCCTCGGCCCGCCGCCCCCGCCCCCGGAAGGGCCCGCGAATCCCGCGGACGCGACCCCCGCAGGTCACCCCCGCCGACCGGACGCTCCGCCCACCGCCTGTTCTTCCACCGGTGGCCCCCCGGCCACCCTCCCTCCCACGCCCGGCTGCACCGGCGGCCGCGGGCCGGCGCAGGGCCCCGGTGCTTCCGTCCGGGAACGAACGCCCGGGTTGCTAGGGTCGGGGCATGGCACTGAGCAGAACGGGCGGCGGACCGAACCCCCCGGGGCGGTTGCGGCGCGACGCGCAGCGCAACCGCGATCTGCTGCTCGCCACCGCCCGCACGCTGTTCGCCGACCACGGGCTGGACGTGCCGCTCGACCAGATCGCCAAGGAGGCGGGCGTCGGCAACGCCACCCTCTACCGGCACTTCCCGACCCGCGAGGCACTGATCGGCGAGGTCTTCGCGGACGCCGCCCACCTGCTGGACGAGGCCGGCGCCGAGGCGCTGGCCACCGAGGACGCCTGGAGCGCGATCGAGCACTACTTCGCGCGGATCTTCGAACTGGTCGCCGCCGACCGGGGCATCAACGACCTGGTCACCCAGGCCATCCCGACCGTCCCCGGGATGACCGGGATCAGCCGGCGCAACGCCGCGACGGTCGGCGCGCTCGTCGCCCGCGCGCAGGAGCAGGGCACCATGCGCGCCGACGTGGTCACCATGGACCTGCTGTTCATGCTCGGCCCGCTGTGCCGCGCCCTGCCCGCCGCCGTCGACCTGCGCCCCGACCTGTGGCGCCGCCACCTCGCCCTGCTGCTCGACGGCTTCCGCACCCGGGCCGCCCACCCGCTGCCCGTCCCGCCGATCGGCGAGGAGCACCTCGACCGGATGTTCGCCGACCTCTGGGAGGCCGACGGGCCGGGCACGGCGTAGGGCGCGTCAGGAACCCGTACGGACCGGCCCCGCCCGCGTCAGGGCTCCGTCAACGCACCGCCCGTCCCCGCCTTCCCCGGCTTGGCTGGATCCGACGACACCGGCCACCACCCCCGAGGACGGACAGCACCATGGCGGACGAGCCGACCGAGCCGACCGAGCCGACAGACCTCCCCGGCCTCCCCGGCCGCCCCGGCGCACCCCGCGTCCCCGAGGACGACGGCCGCGGCCGCGTCGTCGTCGGCGTCAGCGGCTCGCTCGGCAGCCTCGCCGCCCTGCACCGCGCCGTCGCCGAGGCGCGGCGGCTGGACGCCGAGGTCCTCGCGGTGCACTGCTGGACCCCGGCCGGCGGCGAGTTCGGCTACCGCCGCTCGCCCTGCCCGCCGCTCCTCTCCGCCTGCCGCGACGCCGCCGCCGCCCGGCTGCGCGACGCCCTGGACCGGGCCTTCGGCGGCGCCTGGGCGGGCGTGCGGCTGCGCAGCATCGCCGTCCGCGGCGAGACCGGCCAGGCCCTGGTCCGCTGCGCCGACCGTCCGGACGACCTCCTCGTCCTCGGCGCCGGCAGCCGCGGCGCCCTCGCCCGCGCCCTGCGCCCCTCCGTCACCGCCTACTGCACCCGCCACGCCGGCTGCCCGGTCCTCGCCGTCCCCAAGCCGCCCCTCCAACGCGAACTGGAAGCCCTGCGGCGCCACCCCCGCACCCGCCTGACGGTCATCGCCTGACCGCCCCTCACCCCGGTCCGGGCACCCGTTCTGAGCTGGTAGTGTTCTTCCTGTCGCGAGGGAGATGATCTCTCGTCAGGCGTCAGTGGTGCTACCAGAGCACGTCCCACTTTCAGTGGGGAGAGTCCGTGCGACCCGGGCCTGGCGCTCCAAGGTCGAAGGGCCCGGTACCTGTCTCAGGTGCCGGGCCCTTCGGCGTGGGCGGGTGGGTGGTCGTCGGGGGTTTGCCCGTGGTTCGGGCACGTGTTCCGGGCTGGTAGTGTTCTTCCTGTCGCGAGGGAGATGATTCCTCGTCAGGCGTCAGTGGTGCTACCAGAGCACGTCCCACTTTCAGTGGGGAGAGTCCGTGCGACCCGGGCCTGGCGCTCCAAGGCCGAGGGGCCCGGTACCTGTCTCAGGTACCGGGCCCTTCCGCATGTCATGGCACGGGGCGGTCGGAGCCGAGTTCGCGGGAGATGCGCAGGCCGACCTGGGCGACCACGGGGCCGAGGGCGCGGACGCGGGCGGCGGTCATCCGGGAGGTGAGGCCGGAGACCGAGAGGGCCGCGGTGACCTCGCCGGTGTGGTCGAAGATCGGGGCGGCGACGCAGCGGACCTCGGGTTCGTTCTCGCGGTCGTCGATGGAGTAGCCGCGGGCCCGGGTGCGGGCGAGGTCGGCGCGCAGGTGGGTCTCGTCGGAGATGGTCCAGGCGGTGACCGGGCGCAGGCCGGCGGCGACGACCTCGGCGACGGCCTCCTCGGGGAGCCAGGCCAGGATCGCCTTGCCGGTCGCGGTGCAGTAGGCGGGGGCGCGGCTGCCGACCCGGGAGGCCATCCGGACGTTGGTCTCGTCCTCGACCTTGTCGAGGTAGACGATGCCCGGGGCCTGCCAGACGGTGAGGTGGACGGTCTCGCCGGCCTCCCGCTGGAGGCGGCGCAGGTGCTCGGCGGCGACGCTGCGCAGGTCGAGGGTGGAGAGGTAGGCCTGGCCGAGGCGGAGCGAGCCGTGGCCGAGGCGGAACCAGCCGGTCTCCCGGTCGCGGTCCAGCAGGTGCTCGTCCAGCAGCGGGCCGGTGAGGCGCAGCACGGTGGACTTGTTGAGGTCGAGTGCCTCGGCGAGCTGGGCGAGCGGGACGCCGCGTCCGTCGCCGTGGTCGCGGACGTAGCCGAGGACGGACAGCGCCCGGCGCAGCGAGGAGGACTGGTTGCGCTCGCCCGCCGCCTTCTTCGGTTTCGCGGTGGTGGCCGCGCTGGCCGCCTGCTCCGTCATCGGTCCCGTTCCCCTCTCGTTCCGCCGCCGGACTGCGGCGGTTGTCGAACCGTACCGCTTCGAGACCCGACCGCCGCTTTTTCGATACAGCGTTGTGCAGTGCAAAACTTCGCGAACCGACTCTTGTTGGCCGCGAGCGCCCCCGCCTAACGTCCCTGGCATCGAGCAGGCGACGCAGCCCACCCGAGCGGTCGCACTGCCGTACCCACGTAGCACCACCCCCACATCCACGCGTTCTCGTACGCACCCACCCACCGGCCCCGGTCAGGGCCTGCTTCGACGCGCCCGTCCCCAGCGGCGCACGTCTCGGCGGCAGCTGTCGGGAGAGGAGGCTCCACACCCATGCGCAACGTCAGACGGACCACCGCGGCCGCCGTCCTCGCCGCCACCTGCCTCGCAGCCGCCGCCTGTTCGCCCGGTACCGCCGTACCGGCCGGCGAGAAGGCCGCCGACGACAGGACCGGCACGCTGCAGGTCTGGCTGTACAACGAGGCCGGCAACGCCGCGAAGGAGGCGGTGGTCAGCAAGGCGGTCGCCGAGTTCCAGGCCTCCCACCAGGGCGTCACCGTCAACGTCAGCTACATCGACACCGACGCCTCGGCCCGTGCCGCCAAGATGAAGGGCGCGTTCAACGACCCGAACAGCGCCCCGGACCTGGTCGAGTTCGGCAACACCGACCTGCCCGGCTACGTCGCGGCCGGCGGTCTCGCCGAGATCGGCGCCGACCTCGACAAGTGGAAGGACAAGGGCGACCTCGACCCGGCGATCGCCGCGACCGCCGTGCTCGACGGCAAGACCTACGGCCTGCCGTGGTGGGTCGGTGTGCGCGCGCTGTACTACCGCACCGACATGTTCACCGAGGCGGGCCTGGCCGCGCCGGCCTCCTACGCCGACCTGGTCGCCGCCACCGAGAAGATCCACGCCGCGCACCCCGACACCTTCGGCATCGCGGTCGGCGGCAAGTACACCTTCGGCGCGCTGCCCTTCGTCTGGGACGCGGGCGGCGACATCGCCGTCAAGGAGGGCGACAAGTTCAAGGCGGCGATCAACTCGCCCGCCTCGCAGGCCGGCCTCAAGCGCTACACCGACCTCTTCAACGACAACGGCTGCCCGGTCCAGCAGTGCGCCGACCTCACCGGCGGCAAGACCGTCGACCTGTTCGCGGCCGGCAAGGCGGCGATGGCGATCCTGCCCAACTCCAGCCGCAGCAAGGTGGACGCGGGCGCGGCCAAGGACAAGTACGCGGTGGTCCCGCTGCCGGGCGAGAAGGCCGGCTCGATCGCCCCGGCGTTCGCCGGCGGCAACAACCTCGGCGTGATGAAGGCGGCCAAGCACCGCACCCTGGCCGTGGAGTTCGCCGAGCTGCTGGCGAGCCCGGCGTACCAGGAGCAGATGTACGACGCCATGGGCAACCTGCCGACGCTGAAGTCGGTGAACACCAAGGTCGCCGCCAAGGACGCCTTCCTGAAGCCCTTCACCGACACCATCGCGGCCGGCACCAAGTTCGTGCCGCTGGACCAGGCGTGGGCGCAGATCGACGCGCAGTCCGTCATCCCGACGATGCTCCAGCAGGTCGTCACCGGCAAGGCCGACGTGGCCAAGGCCTCGGGCGACGCCGCCACCCAGATCACCTCGGCCTTCGCCGCCCACTGAGCCGCCGAGGCGGCAGCCGCCACTGAGCCCGGGCCGTCCGAGCGCCCGGGCCGTCCGAGAGCCCAGGCCGACACAGCCCAGGCCGGCTGAACCCGGGTCCGGTGGGTCCACGCCACCGGACCCGGGCCCACCGGGCATCCAGAGAGCAGGTCCCGTACGTGTCCGCACCCACCACGACCGCCCCGGCGGCGCCGCCTTCCCCGAGCGGGTGGCGCCGGGGCAGGGCGTCGGGCGCGCCCCCCCCCGGGCGCCGCCCCCCCCCCCGGGGGCGCCAGCGGGCCGCGGCGGGGCTAACTATAACGCCGGGGGCCAACCCCCACGCACCACGCGGC
>NZ_JBIBVJ010000003.1:6181-236492 GCF_043080305.1 Kitasatospora sp. NPDC015120
GCTTGAAGGTGGCGGGCCCGGCGGGGGCGCGCCCCCCCCCCCCCGCGGGGGCGCCCCCCCCCCCCCCCCCCGGGGCCCCCCCCCCCCCCCCCCCCCCGGGGGGCCCCCCCCCCCCCGGGGGGGGGGGGGGGGGGGGGGGCCCGGCCCCCCCCCCCGCCCCCCCCACGCCGACCCCCGCTGCTGCTCCTGCTGCCGGCGGCGGTCATCATGATCCCGCTGGTCGCCTACCCGATCTACCAGCTCGGCCTGCTGTCCGTGCTGGACTTCGGCCAGGCCCAGGCCTCCGGCGGCGTGCCGACCAGCTTCGTCGGCTTCGGCAACTACCAGAAGATCCTGAGCGACGGGCAGTTCTGGTCGGTGCTGCTGCAGACGATCGGCTTCGCCGCGTTCTGCGTGGTCGCCACCCTGGCCGTCGGCGCGACCCTCGCGGTGCTGCTGACCAGGGTGGGCCGGGTGCCCCGGCTGGTGCTGACCACCGCCGCGATGGCGGCCTGGGCGGCGCCGGCGATGACCGGCTCGACGGTGTGGAGCTTCCTGTTCGACACCAACCTGGGCCTGGTCAACAAGACCCTGGTGGGCATCGGCCTGGACGGCTTCCACGAGTACAACTGGTTCTACGACAAGTGGACGGCCTTCCTCATCGTCGGCGCCGTCGTGGTCTGGCACTCCTTCCCGTTCGTCATGGTGACGCTGTACGCGGGCATCAAGGCGATCCCGACCGAGGTCATGGAGGCGGCGGCGCTGGACGGGGCCGGCACCTGGACCACCTTCCGCCGGATCACCGCCCCGATGCTCCGGCCGATCCTGACCATCGTGGTCATCCAGTCGGTCATCTGGGACTTCAAGGTCTTCACCCAGATCTACGTGATGACCGAGGGCGGCGGCATCGCCGGCCAGAACCTGGTGCTCAACGTCTATGCCTACCAGAAGGCCTTCGCCTCCTCCCAGTACGGGCTCGGTGCGGCCATCGGTGTGATCATGCTGCTGATCCTGGTGATCCCGACCGTCCTCTACATCCGCTCGCTGCGCAGGACGGGGAACGAACTGTGAACGCCCGTAGCCGCTGGCGCCTGGGCGCCAACACCACCGCGCTCCTGGTGGCCGTCGTCACCGCCTTCCCGATCTTCTGGATGGTGCTCTCGGCCTTCAAGCCGAAGGGCGAGGTGCAGTCGCTCAATCCGCGCCCGTGGACGGCGCACCCGACGCTGGAGAGCTTCCGCCAGGTGCTCAGCGTGGACGGCTTCGGCCGGTACTTCGTCAACAGCCTGGTGATCGCGCTGTCGGTGGTGGTGCTCTCCGCGCTGGTGGTCTTCCTCGCGGCGGTCGCGGTGACCAGGTTCAGGTTCCGCTTCCGCACCACCATCATGGTGATGTTCCTGATCGCCCAGATGATCCCGGTCGAGGCGCTGACCATCCCGCTGTTCTTCATGTTCCGCGACGCGGGCCGGTTCGCGCCGGGCATCGGGCTCAACACCCTGGCGTCGCTGATCCTGGTCCAGCTGGCGTTCTCACTGCCCTTCGGGATCTGGATGATGCGGGGCTTCGTCGCCGCCGTGCCGGTGTCGATCGAGGAGGCCGCGCAGATCGACGGCGCGAGCCGGGCCCGGATCCTGTGGACGATCCTGCTGCCGCTGGTCGCCCCCGGGCTCGCCGCGACCAGCGTGTTCTCCTTCATCGCGGCGTGGAACGACTTCGTCTTCGCCAAGACCTTCATCATCAGCGCGACCGACAACCAGACCCTCCCCTCGGCGCTGCTGGTGTTCTTCAAGCCGGACGAGAACGACTGGGGCGGCATCATGGCGGCCTCCACGCTGATGACCGTGCCGGTGCTGATCTTCTTCATCGCGGTGCAGCGCAAGCTGGTCTCCGGGCTGGCGGGCGCGGTCAAGGACTGAGACGCGGGCCTTGACGGGAATCCCCGCGATGGAGGGGCTGCGACGGGTACAGCGTCCGGGGCCGTGGAGGTGGGGTCCATGGACCGGGAGCGAGCCGACGGGCGACTCGCGCAGATCACCGAGACGGCGGGCCTCGCCCGCCGTCTCGGCACGCGTGTCCGGCTGCGTGGCGGCCGGGCAGTGGATTTCGCCCCGGACGGTCGTTCCTCCGGGTGACCGACGGCCGCGGGTCAGGCGGCCAGGGGCTCCTGCGCCGACGGCAGGCCGATCAGGGTGAACGCCGCGCCGGCGTCGTCGCGGACCACGGCGCGACGGCCGTAGGGGGTGGGTTCGGGGCCGGACAGGACGGTTCCGCCGAGTTCGCGGACCAGCTCCACCGCGAGGTCGGCGTCGGCGGCGCCGAACTGGACCGACCAGCCCGCTTCGGCCCGCCGGGCGATCCCGCCGGCGGGCCGGCCGTCGACCCGGAACGGGGTGGCACCGCCGCTCTCGGGGCCGTACTCGTAGCCGAACACCCGCCGGTAGAACGCCCGGGCGGTGTCGGGGTCGGGGGAGTGCTGCTCGCTCCAGCTGAACGCGGCCGGCTCGTCGACGAGTCCGGCGCCCTGCCAGAGCAGCCCCTGCCGCAGGCCGAACACCGCACCGGCCGGGTCCGCGGCGAGCGCCGCCCAGCCCTGTTCGGGCGCCACCTCGTAGGGTTCCCGCAGGACCCGCCCGCCGGCCTCGCGGACCCTGGCGGCCGTCCGCGCGGCATCGGCCACCGCCAGGTACGTCGTCCAGCACGCCCCGGCTCCCGGCGGCCCGGGGGCGAGGCCCGCGACCTGGGCGCCGCGCAGCGTGGCGACGGTCCAGCCGGGCAGCTCGACGAACTCCCAGGCGAACAGCCCGCCGTAGAAGCGCCTGGCCCGTCCGGGATCCACCGTGCCGAGCTCGACCCAGCAGGGGACGCCCTCGTGGTACCTGCCGGCCTTCGGCATGCCGGGCCCTCCTCGTCCGTCCGTCCGCCGGTGTCGGCCGGGGTGCGGTCCGCCGGCGGTCTCAGGAGACGCCGAGCGGCCGGAACTGGATGCTGATCCGGGGGCCCGTCGGCCGGGCCGTCTTCGGCACCGCGTGCTCCCAGGTGCGCTGGCAGGAGCCGCCCATCACCAGCAGGTCCCCGTGCCCGAGCCGGTGCCGCAGCACGGGCCCGCCGCCGCCCCGGGGGCGCAGCAGCAGGGACCGGGGTTCGCCCACGGAGAGGATCGCGACCATGGTGTCCTCGCGCGCGCCGCGGCCGATGCGGTCGCCGTGCCAGGCCACGCTGTCCCGGCCGTCGCGGTAGTAGCAGAGCCCGAGGGTGCTGAACGGCTCGCCCAGTTCGGGCGCGTAGTGGTCGCTCAGCGTCGTGCGGGCGGCGCCGAGCACCGGGTGCGGGGGCGTGTCGTGCTCCCCGTAGGAGGCGAGCAGCCGGGGGACGTCCACGGTGCGTTCGTACATCTCGCGCCGTTCGGCCCGCCAGGGCACCTCGGCGGCCAGTTGTTCGAACAGCCCGTCCGCCCCGTGCAGCCAGCCGGGCAGCACGTCGACCCAGGCGCCCGAGCCCAGGACCTCACGGCGCAGGCCGGTCAGCGGGCCCAGCACGGGTCCGGCCGGGCCGGGGTCGTCGAACAGCGACGGCTGGAGAGGGAGGGCGGGGGTGCTGCTCATGGCTCCAGCCTACGCCGAGAATCGAACAGGTGTCCGAACATGGTTCCGCATGCTCCGCAGGACGCTTCGAACGGGAGAGGGGCCGGGGACAACAGGGGGCGTGCGGGCCGAGGGCCGGCCCGGGCGCGGCGCCGGGACGCCCGGCGATCCGGTGCGGGGCGTGGGCGCGCGTGGGTGCCGACGTGGGCACCGGCGTGGGCACCGGCGTGGGCACCGCACTTCGAGCGTACGCCGACCGCGGGCCCGTACGAACGGGCCCGCGGTCGGCGGCGTGGGGGCTCAGCGGGCAGCGGGCACCCCCTCGGCGGTCCCGCCGGCCGTGACGTCGACGGTCTCCTCGATGTCGCTGGTGCCGAGCCGGGCGTACACCTCCGGGCGGCGCGAGCGCAGCCGCAGGGCGAGGCCGACCCCGGTCAGGAACACCACCGGAACCACCGAGACCAGCGGCCAGTTGACCTCCGGCCCGGCCGCCGTGAACAGGTCGAGGCGCCAGACCACCAGCCCGGTCGCACCGCACAGCAGCGCCGTGGACAGCAGCGGGGCGACCACCGTGCGCAGCCGGCCCGCGCTCGCCGCGGCCGCCCGCTCGCGCCGGAAGAACGCGTAGACCGCGAGCCCGGCCAGCGCCTGGAGCAGCAGGATGCCCACCACCCCGGGGGAGTTCACCCAGAGGAAGAACTGGTTGTACGGGTCCGCGCCGATCAGCGCCGCCACCGCCACGCCGCCCGCCGCCAGCAGGCTCTGGGCGATCCCGCCGATCCAGGGCGAGCGGTGCCGGGGGTGGATCCGGCCGAGTGCGGCCGGTGCGGCGCCCTCGGTGGCCAGCGCGTGGCCGTAGCGGGTGATGGTGTTGTGGAAGGCGAGCAGCGCGGCCAGCAGGCTGGTGACGATCAGGACGCGCTGCAGGTCCGTGGCCCAGCCGCCGACGTAGTCCGTCATCGCGGTGAAGAACATCCCGGCCGGGTCGGCGGTCGCGGCGTCCACGGCCCCGGAGTCGCCGAAGGCCTGCACGATCGTCCAGGTGATGAAGGTGTAGAACAGCCCGAGGAAGGCGATCGCCGCGTACGTCGCCCGGGGCACCGTGCGGTGCGGGGCGCGCGCCTCCTCGCGGTAGATCGCGGTGGCCTCGAAGCCGACGAACGCGGCGAAGGACAGGCCGAGCACGCCGCCCATGCCGCCGGTGGTCATGCGGGCGGGGGAGAACGAGGCGAGCGAGAGGCCGTGCGCCCCGCCCCTGGCCAGGATCGCGACGGCGAGCACCAGCAGGATGCCGGTCTCGGCGATCAGCAGCGCGCCGAGCACCTTGGCGCCGAGGTTGATCGAGCGGTAGCCGAGGAACCAGACCGCCGCGACTCCGATCAGCGCCCAGACCGGCCAGGGCAGGTCCAGGCCGAGCAGGTCGGCGGCGGTCTCCTGGGCGAAGTAGCCGAAGGCGCCGAACATGCCGATCTGGATGGCGTTGTACGACAGCACCGCGAGCAGGGCGGCGCCGAGCCCGGCGGGCCGGCCGAGGCCCCGGGTGACGTAGGCGTAGAACGCGCCGGCGTTGCGGACGTGCGCGGCCATGGTGGTGAAGCCGACGGCGAACAGGGCCAGGACGAGGCCGGTGGCCAGGTAGGCGGCCGGGGCGCCGATGCCGCCGAAGGCGATGGCGAAGGGCGCGACCCCGGCCATCACGGTGAGCGGTGCGGCGGCGGCCACGACGAAGAAGACGATGTCGCCGGTGCCGAGGACACCGCGTTCCAGCCCCGGGGCCGGGGGCGTGGCCGCGGCGGCGGTCGCCGCGGTCGCGGTGGTCGTGTCGGAGGGCAGGTGCATGGGGGGAGCTCTCCTGGTGGTCGTGCGGTCGAGGGTAGAGGAGGCCGCCCGGGTGGGGGCGCGAACGGCCTTGGCGCGCGCCCGGGGCGCAGCGCCGTCGATGGGGGCGCGCAGCGTTGCTGACGGCGCGGCTCAGTGCGTGCGGCGCCCGCCCAGCCAGGTGCCCAGGACGGCGACCCCGGCCAGCTCGCCCGCCGGGACCGCGTACGGGTCGGCGGCCAGGTGCACCAGGTCCGCCCGCAGACCGATCCGCAGCACGCCCCAGGCGTCCTCCTCGAACGCCTGGTGCGCCACGCCCGCCGAGTAGGCGGCGAGCGCCTCGTCGAGCCCGATCCGCTCCTGCGGCAGCCAACCGCCCTCCGGCAGCCCCTCGGACGTCTGCCGGGTGACGGCGGTGGCCAGCCCGGCCAGCGGCTCGTAGCGGGTGACCGGCCAGTCGCTGCCGAACGAGACCCGTGCGCCGTCGCGCAGCAGGGCGGCGATCTGGTACTGCCGGGCGCCGCGCTCGGGGCCGATCCGGGGCAGGGTCAGCTCGGTCATCAGCGGGTCCGGCTGCGCCCAGAGCGGTTCGAAGTTGGCGATCACGCCGAGTTCCGCGAAGCGCGGCAGGTCGGCCGGGTCCACCAGCTGGACGTGGGCGATCACCGGGCGGCGGGCGCGCGGTCCGTTGCGGCGCGCGGCGGCCTCGATCGCGTCCAGGGCGATCCGCACGCCGTGGTCGCCGATGGCGTGGATGTGCGGCTGGAAGCCGAGCGCGTCGACGGCGGTGACGGCGTCGGCCAGCTCCGCGCCGGTCCAGTTGGCGGCCCCGTGCGAGTGCGGGCAGTCGCTGTAGGGCTCCAGCAGCGCGGCGGTGCCGGACTCCAGGACGCCGTCGGCGAAGAACTTGACCGCCCGCGCGGTGACCTGGCCGCGTCCGGCGGCGTCGACCCGCTCCCGGTCGGCGGCCAGCCGGGGGAGCTGACCGCGCCAGTCGTCGGGTTCGAGCAGCAGCGCGAGGTTGGCCCGGACGGCGAGTTCCCGGCCGTCGGCGACGGCGGCGAGCCAGGTGTCGACCTGGGCGGGTTCCACCCAGGCGTCCTGGACCCAGGTGACCCCGGCCGAGGCGAGCATGCGGGCCGTCCCGTGCAGCGCGTCGGCCTGCTCGTCGAGGGCGGGCAGCGGGACGAGGGCGAGCACGGGGTTGAGCGCGCCGAACTCGCGCAGGGTGCCGAGCGGGCTGCCGTCGGCCCGGCGGACGATCTCGCCGTGGGACGGCTCGGGCGTCGCGGCGGTGTAGCCGGCCCGGCGCAGCGCCTCGCTGTTGGCCCAGCCGGTGTGGTGGTCCATGGTGCGCAGCAGCACCGGCCGGTCGGGGACGACCGCGTCGAGCAGCGCGGCGTCGAACAGGCCGCCCTCGGCGAGCCACGGGTCGAAGGCGTCGCCGGTGATCCACTCGGCCTCGGGGTGCTGCTCGGCCCAGACCCGGACGGCCTCGACCACCTCGGCCAGGCTGGTGCAGTCCCGGACCGGGACGCCGCGCAGGCCGAGCCCGCCGATCAGCGGGTGGACGTGGCCGTCGCCCCAGGACGGCAGCAGGGCGCCGCCGGCCAGGTCGACGGTCTCGGTCCGCTCGTCGCGCAGGGCGTGCGCCGTCGCGCCGAGGGCGGTGATCCGTCCGGCGGTGACGGCGAGGGCGTCGGTGACGGGGCGGGCCGGGTCGCCGGTGTGGATCCGGCCTCCGGTGAAGATCGTGTCGGCACGCATGCGGGTGCGTCCTCTCCCGGTGCGGTCTGGTGTGACCTGGTTAACTGAATGGGATTCGGTAACCGTAGGCGCGGCGGTGTGGAGCGCGGAAGGGTTTTACTGAAAGTCATTCGATTACGTTTTCATCACGATGATCTTGCGCGATGATCGTAGTGCCGCGCCCCGCGGCGACACCGACACCGCGCTCGCGGAGAGGGACGGGAACCCCCATGGCCAGGCCGCGCACACCCCTGCTGGACCGGCAGCGCATCGTGCACACCGCGCTGCGGCTGGTCGACGAGGCCGGCGACCTCACCATCCCCGCCCTCGCCGGGGCGCTCAAGGTCAGCCCGTCCGCGCTCTACCACCACGTCAGCGGCCGCGCCGAGATCGTCGCCCTGATGCGCGCCGAACTCGTCCGGGTCATCGGTGAGCGCTCGCTCTGGGACCGGCCGTGGGACGAGGCGCTGCGCGGCTGGGCCCGCGCCTACCGCGAGGCCTTCGCCGAACACCCCGGCATCATCCGGCTGCTGGCCACCGCGCCGCTCGCCGAACCGTTCATGCACGAGCTCTACGAGCGGGCGGTGGCCACCCTGGAGGCGGCGGGCTTCGCGGCGGAGGACGTGATGGGCATGATCACCGCCCTGGAGAGCTTCATCCTCGGCTCGGCGCTGGACCTCGTCGCGCCCGCCGTCATGGTCGACGCCGTCGACCGGGCCGCCACGCCGCGGCTGGCCGACGCGCTGGCCGCCGTCCCGGCCGGGCGGCGCCGGGCCGACCAGGCCTTCGAGACCGGGCTCGCGGCGCTGGTCGCCGGCTACGCCGCGCTGCTGCCCGCCGGTCGCGGGCCGGGTACGGCGGCCGGGGATCCGATTTCTGACCAGGCGTGATGGCCTGCTAGTGTTCATCTCGTCGACAGGGAACGATCTCCGCGAAGCGGGGACCGGGACCGGTTCGACCAGGCGTCAGCGGTGCTACCAGAGCACGCCCTACTTTCAGTAGGGAGAGTCCGTGCGACCCGGGCCTGGCGCTCCACCGGAAGCGGCCGTTCCCCTGCGGGGGGGCGGCCGCTTCGTCGTTCCCGGGGCGTTCTCCGGGGCGTTCTCCCGGTCCCTCTGCGGGCCGGTCCGCGGTGGCTCCGGGACCCACCGGTTCTATCGCATGCGCGGGCCGGAACGCGCCGGAGCGGCCGACAACCGGCCAAGGTGGCGCCCCAGGTGGATCGTGCGTTCGTGTCGCGCACGGGTGTGCGGTCAGCGGTGATGCCGTCCGGGCGAACCTGATGAGGCGTCAAAGAATGGCTGAAAACCCCTTTTTGTGGTGTGAATATGCCATCGGAATGTTCGTTGCATGGATTCCATCAGTAGCCTTCCGTGTCGAACCCGCCACGGGTCGTGGCAGTCCGGCCGGTGGCCGGCGATCACGGCCCGCCGCGCCGTTTCCTCCCCGAACCCTCCGAAGGAGCCCGAGTGCCGGGTATCGACGAGTGCCTGTCCCGGGCGATGGCGATCGCCGGGGCCCGCTCCGCCAGTCTGATCGACTGGAGCAGCGGGCTCGCGCTGGGCAGCGTCGGAGTCAGTCCGAGCGGCGACCACGACACCACGGCCGCGGAGGCAACCGACCTGGTGCGGGCGGCCGTTGAGGGCGTGACCTTCACCGGGGCGGAGGACCGCGCGGCGCCGCTGCAGGACATCATCCTGACCGCCGGCCGGAGTTACCACCTGCTGTGCTTCATCGACACCGTCTTCGACAGCCGGCTCGTGCTGCACCTCTGGCTCGACCGCGCCGAGGGCAACCTCGCCGTCGCCCGGTTCCGTCTCCAGTCGATAGCCGAGGAACTGGTGCTCGGATGACGAACTCCGACGCGAACCCCGGGCCGGCTCGCCACGGCGCGGAAACGGCGCGCACCGGCGTCGGGTTCCGGCCACCGGGGGAGGACGCTTGGACCCCGGGCGCGGCCGTCGAACGGCTCGCCGGCGAACGCGCCACCGGTGCGCTGCGCGGGCCGGGCGGCACCGTCTACCTCGTCGACGGTCTGGTCGCCCACGCCGAGTCCGACCGGGCGCCCGACCTCGCCACCCTGCTCACCGCCTGCGGCCGGCTCAGTCAGGAGGCCTGGCAGGACGCCGTCCGGCGGTTCGGCCCGCACGGGCGGGTCGGCGAGGGGCTGGTCGAGCAGGGCCGGCTGACCCGGGGCGAGCTGGAACTCTGCCACCTCGGCGCGCTCTACGACGCCGCCTGCTTCCTGCTCGACGTTCCCGCCAACTCCGCTGCGGCCCCGGCCTCGTGGACCTTCGCGCCGGGCGTGCGGCACTGGCTCGGCCCGGTGGCCGCAGTCGGCGCCCACCGGCTGCGCCGGGAGGCCGAACGGCGGCGGCGCCTGCTGGACCGGATCCTTCCCTCGGCGCAGTTCGACACCGCGCCGCTGTGCCGGGCCGTCGCAGCAGCCCCGCCGACCGTCGCCACCCCCGCACGCCACGCCCGCCGGCTGCGGCCGCCGACCCGTCGGCAGTGCGAGCTGCTCGACCACGCGGACGGCCGGAGAACCCCGGCGGAGCTGGCCAGGCTGCTCGGCCGCTCCGCGTTCGCGACCACGGCGGACGTCCGCCGGCTCGCCGCCGACGGCCTGCTGACCGGTGTGGACACCGGTGTGGACACCGGTGTGGACATCGGTCCGGTCACCGGTGCGGGACCCGGCGCCGGGTGCTCGGCGGGGACGCTGCCGGGCACGGGCGGCGGGGTGCCGGCGCCGCGCGGCCCCGGCGGGCTGCACCGGCGGGTGCCCGGCGCAGCGCTCGCCGCCCTCACCCGCGAGCGGCGCGGACCGGAGTCCGGCGCCGCCCCGCCCACCGCCACCGATCCGGACATCGCGCTGCTGGTCCGGGTCCGAACCCTTCTGGAGGCCCGACTTTGAACCACGCTCCGCCCGCGACCCCGCCCTCACGGTCATGAGGCGGGCGCTCAAGCAGCGTGTCGGAAGGAGACAACTGATCGCCTTGGAGACCGAGCTGCTGGCCGAACTCCGTGCCCTCCGGCACCGGATGCCGCACCTCGCGGGCGGTCTGGTGGCGAGCGTGGACGGCCTGCTGGTCGCCCACGACACCCACGGGACCGAGCCCTCGGGCCTGGCGGCGATGACCGCCGCCTCGCTCGGCCTGGCGCAGCGGCTCGCCGACAGCACCGGCCAGGGCGAGTTCCGGGAGTCGCTGGTGCGCGGCGAGCACGGCTACGTCGCCATCTACACGGCCGGCGGCAGCTGCGTGCTCACCCTGCTGGCCCACCCGGAGGCGAACGTCGGCCGTCTGCACCTGGAGGCCCGCCGCTCCGCCCGGCGGATCGCCGCGCTCCTGAACGACGCGCTGCTGCCCAAGGACGCCCGGGAGCTCTGACGGCCCCCGCCGTCCCACCTGCCCCATCCACTCACTCCACTCACTCACCGACGAACCGGAGACACCGAGATGACCGACGCCGCAGGCGCGCTGAAGCAGGCCATGACCACCATCGAGGGCGCCATCGGCGCGGCCCTGGTCGACTACAACAGCGGCATGGCGCTGGCGACCCTCGACGGCCCCGGCGGCCTGGACCTCAATGTGGCCGCCGCCGGGAACACCGACGTGGTCCGCGCGAAGATGCGCACCATGGACATGCTGGGCCTCACCGACGGGATCGAGGACATCCTCATCACTCTCAGCAGCCAGTACCACCTGATCCGCCCGCTCACCAGCCGCAGCGGCAAGGGCCTGTTCCTCTACCTGGCGCTGGACAAGGGGCGGGCCAACCTGGCGATGGCCCGCCACCAGCTCACCAGGATCGAGGCCGACCTGGAGGTCTGACGGGTCCGGTCCCTAGTACCGGACGACCTCGCCGCCGGGGAGCCCCGCGCAGAGCGTGCCGTCGGGCGTGACGACGCGCCACGGCGCCAGCAGGGCGTGCGGCGGGACGGACAGCGTCCCGCCGCCCTCCCCGGCGAAGACGAGCTCCAGCCCTCCGGCCGGGGTGACCCGGGCGGAGGAGACCGTCCGGCCGACCAGACCGAGCAGTGGTCGGGTGGGCCGGAAGGTCAGCGCCGGGTAGAAGATCCCGACCCCGGTCGCTCCGGTGAGGCGGAACTCCTGCGTCACCCGGACGGTCACCGGCCCGTCGAGCACGAGGTCGAGCCTGTCGCCCCCGTGCACCCCCGTCACCCGGCGACCGACCAGGCCGTTCTCAGGTCGCGTCGTGTGCTCCATGTTCTGCATGGTGCCAGTGTGGACGGCCGGCACGCCACCCGTCCCGCCCCGGAGCAGAAAGTCGACGCGGCCGACTTCCCACTCCCGCAGCCACCCCGAATCCGCCATCCCCCCGGCCGTCCCACCCCCTTCGCCGGTTGAACTGGAGTGGGAAGTCGGTGTGGCCGACCTTCCATTCCAGTGGCCGTGTGAGGGCGGTCGCCGCGATCGGTTCTCCGGGCGGTAGGGGAAACGTTTCTGTATCTGGGTGCCGGGGTCGGTGAGTTGGGTGGGAGTGGGAGGTCGAGTACGCCGACTTCCTGTTCCCGCAGTTGGATGGGATCCACCACCTCTCTGGCCGTGCTCTTCGCGTGCTGCGCCCCCTTTTGGGGGTTGGGTGGGAGTGGGAAGTCGGTGTGGCCGACTTCTCACTCCCGGGGCCATGGGAAGGTGGCCGCTGAAGCTGGCTTCCTGTGGTGGGGGAAACGTTTCTGCATTTGGTGCCCCGGTCGGCTGGTTGGGCGGGAGTGGGAAGTCGGTGTGGCCGACTTCCTGTTCCAGTAGCTACTGAACTTGAACGGGTGAGGTCGGGCTGTTCTCCGGACGGCGTGTGGGTGGCTTCGGTAGTCCTGGTGGGGTGAGGTATCCGCAGGGCGGCGGCTTGACCGACACCGAGAGGGCCGGGCGAGAGCGGGTCCTGCGCCGGGCTGTGGCCGGCTTCGAGGCTGGCGAGAAGAATCGGGAGATCGCTGCCGCGTTGCGTGTCTCGGAGCGGACGCCGGCTGGCTCACCGTGTTCCAGCTGCCGACCTACGCCCCGGGCCTCAACCCGCAGGAGGGCGTCTGGTCGCTGGTCAAGCGCAAGATGTTGCAGTACCGGCCTGAGCCTGTCGGGGTGATCGTCAGAAGTAGCCGAAGAAACGGTTCCACCAGCTGGACCGTTGAACATACGAGGGCAGCCGGCTTGGCCCGTCGTAGTCGTTCTCCAGCAGTTCCTCGGGGACCACCACAAAGCCGAGCTCGGTCAACGCCCGGTTGACCTTCGCAAGGTCCGCGCCGTCCAGTTCACCCTCGGCCTGGGCGTCGTCGGTTCCGAGGAAGGCGCCCGGATTGTCTGCGCAGACCAGAGCGAGTGAGCCGAATTTGCTCACGCAGACGACGAGCCGGGTCCCGCGCACCGTAGCCTCCCCGGGCACGGTGACGCGTCCGTACTCGCTGGAGTCCTGGGTGTCCGGTTCGGCCGTGCAGCGAGTTGCGAAGCCGCCTTCGAGCCGGGCCACCAGAGTGCTGAATCGGGCTGCGATCTCGCCACGGTCGTAGTCCCGCGGCCGTTCCAGCCACGCCGGATCGTCGAGCTCGCGCAACAACGCCAGCAGATCCGCTTCACTCCCGGTCATGCACTCATCCTGCCGCACCAGCTGGCTTCCCGCGGTGGGAAAACGTTTCTGCACTGGGTGCTGCGGTCGGCTGGTTGAGGGGGGAGTGGGAAGTCGGCGGGGGTGACTTTCTGCTCCGGCAGCGGTGGGGGGGTCAGGGGGTGGGGTGGGGCGGGAGGGTGGAGAGGGCGGTGGTGGTGGCGTGGGTCATGTGGCGGTCGTGGTGGTCGGTGGTGCCGCGGAGGCGGGCGAAGCCCTCGGCGGCGGCGAGGGCGACCAGGCCGGGGAGCAGGTCGGTGCTGCGGTCGGCGATCCAGCGGGTGCCCTTGGTGGCCATCCACCAGACGTCGGAGAGGGTGCCGGGCGGGGGGTCGGCGGGTTCCGGCGCGGGGGCCGGGCCGAGCGGGCGGCCGGCGGTGGCGAGGAGCTGGTGGAAGCCGCGGGCGATCAGGTGGTGGCCCTCGGCGCTCGGGTGGAGGCGGTCGACGCTGAGCAGCCGGCGCTGCGCCGTCCAGGGCAGGTCGGCGATGTGCAGGTGGACGGCCCGGTGGCGGGCGGAGAGCGCGTGCACCACGGTGTTCACCGCCCGCATCCGCCGCGCCAGCGGCCGGGCGAGCGGGCGGGGCAGGCGCAGCAGGGCGCCCGGGTCGGGCAGGCAGGCGGTGAGGACCACCGCGCCGCTGCCGGTGAGCCGGCCGAGGACGGTGTCCAGGGCGGTGGTGGTGCGGCCGACGTCGAAGCCGGACCGCAGGGTGTCGTTGCCGCCGGCCACCACGGCGGCGAACTGCGGGCGCAGGGCGATCGCCGCCGGCAGCTGCTCCGTCGTCAGATCGGTGGTGAGCGCGCCGCTGCGGGCGAGGTTGGTGAACTCGACCCCGGCCTGCGGCGGGGCCAGGGAGCGGGCGAGCAGGGCCGCCCAGCCGCGCCAGCCGTCGGCGATCGGGTCGCCGATGCCCTCGGTGAGCGAGTCGCCGAGGGCCACGAACCGCACCGGCTCGCCGGTCCGCCGCCCGTCCCCGCGGGTCGTGCCGCTCGCGGCAGCCGGGACGGTGCCGCCCCCTCCGTCCACTGCGGTGACGGTGTTCACCGGGCCTCCCTCCCCTTCCCCGGAGCCGCGGTGGAGGGCGCCGCGGTGACGGGCGCCACGCCGTGGGCGGCGAGGAAGGCCGCCACGGCCGCGGGCCAGCCGTACCGTTCGGCCTGGGCGCGGGCGGCGGCGCGCCGGGCCGCCTCGGGGCGTGCGAGCAGCTCTCGCACCGCCTCCGCGAAGCCCGCGCCGCTCGGCGCAGCGGCCACACCCGCCGTGCCGACCAGCTCGGGCAGGGCGGAGCCCCGGTGGACGGCGACCGGGGTGCCGCAGGCGAGCGCCTCCAGCGCCGCCAGCCCGAAGGTCTCCACCGGCCCCGGCGCCAGCACCGCGTCCGCGCAGCCCAGCAGCCGGGCGACGGCGTCCCGTCCGGCCAGGTGGCCGAGCAGGTGCACCGGCAGCCGCTCCCGCGCGGCCCGGGCGGCGAGGCGCGGGCGCAGCGGTCCGGTGCCGGCCACCGCCAGCACCGCGTTCACCCCGGCGGAGCGCAGCGCGGCCAGGGCGTCGAGGGCGAGCGCGGGGCGCTTCTCGGCGGAGAGCCGCGAGCAGAGCACCAGCAGCACCTGCTCGGGGGCGGCGTACCGGGCCCGCTCCGCCGCGCGGTCGGCGGCGGTGGGCGGGCGCAAGGCGGCGAGGTCCACGCCGAGCGGGGCGCGCGCGAGGTTGCGCACGCCCAGCCGCCGGAACTCGGCGGCGGCCCACTCGGTCGTGCAGATCACCGTGTCGTACGACCGCGCGGTCCGGCCGTTGAGCCGGTCGGCGGCGGCGTCGGCGGCCGGTCCGGGGACGCCCCACGTCCGCAGCAGGCCGACGGCGCTCTCGTGCGACACCATCGCCGACCGCACCCCGTGCCGCCGGGCCCAGGCACCGGTCCAGCGCAGCGTGGTGCGGTCGGAGACCTCCAGGCGGTCGGGGGCGAGCCGTTCGAGCTCGGCGGCCACCGCCCGGCGGTCGGTGAGCAGCCGGTACCCGCCGCTGCGGGGGAGCACCGGGCCCGGCAGCGTGACGACCAGCCCCTGTTCGCCCTCCTCGACGGTGCGCCGCTCCCCGGGCACGACGAGCACGGGGGTGTGTCCGGCGGCCCGGTAGCCCGCGCCGAGGTGGCGCAGCGCGGTGCGCAGTCCGCCGGAGACGGGGGTGACGAAGTTGGCCACCCGGACGATCCGCAGCGAGCCGGCGGTCATGCGGACAGTTCCTCCGTCAGCGGGGCGGCCGGCCGGCCGGTCCCGCCGGCGGGGGCCGGAGCCGCCGGCCCGGTGCCGGAGGCCACCATCCCGCGGTGCTCCGCGAGCACCTCGGCGTAGTGCCGCAGCAGCAGGTCCCCGACCGCCTCCCAGGTGCGGGCGGTCACCTCCGCCCGCCCGGCGCGCCCGTACCCGGCCCGCAGCTCCGCGTCCCCGGCGAGGGCGGTCACCGCCCGGGCCACCGCCGCGCCGTCCCGGGGCGGGACGAGCAGGCCGGTGCGGTGGTGCGCAACCAGGTCGAGCGGACCGCCGGCGGCCGGGCCGACCACCGCGACCCCGCTGGCCATCGCCTCCTGGATGGTCTGGCAGAACGTCTCCAGCGGCCCGGTGTGCACGAAGACGTCCAGGGTGGCGAAACATCGGGCGAGTTCCTCGCCGGTGCGCCGGCCGAGGAAGACGGCGCCGGGCATGGCGGCCTTCAGCCCGGGGGCGGAGGGCCCGTCGCCGACGACCACCACCCGCACCCCGGGCAGCGCCGAGGTCTCGGCGAGCAGGTCGACCCGCTTCTCCGGCGCGAGCCGCCCGACGTACCCGACCAGCACCTCGCCGCCGGGGGCGAGCGCCCGGTGCAGCGCCTCGTCGCGGTGGCGGGGGTGGAAGCGGACGGAGTCCACGCCGCGCGGCCACAGCTGGACCCGGGCGACCCCGTGGGCGGTGAGGTCCTGGGCGGCGGGGGTGGACGGCGCGAGCGTGCGGGCGGCGAGGCCGTGGACGGTGCGGATCCGGTGCCAGGCGGCCGCCTCGCCGAGCCCGCGCCCGGCCCGGTAGGCGTGCGCGTAGCCGGCGAGGTCGGTCTGGTAGACGGCGACCACCGGCACCCCGAGCCGGGCGGCGACCTGGGCGCCGCGCGCGCCGAGCACGAACGGGCTGGCCAGGTGGACGAGGTCGGGCCAGTGCCCCCGGACCGCGGCGGCCAGCTGCCGGCTGGGCAGCGCGATCCGGACCTGCGGGTAGCCGGGCAGCGGGACGGAGGGGACGTGCACGACCGGCAGCTCCTGCGGCACGCCGCCGGCGCCGAAGGTGTGCGAGGGACTCTGGGCGCCGCGCGCGGGCGCCGGCGTGACGACGAGCGGCTGGTGCCCCCGGCGGAGCAGGTGCTCGGCGGTCCGCAGCACGCTGTGAGCGACGCCGTTGACCTCGGGGGGAAAGGATTCGGTGACGATGACGACACGCATGCCTGAGTTCTGTCCGCGTCCGGCGTGCACGCGGCCAAAGGGATCTGTCGTACAAACGAACGCGGGTCGGCGAATTGTCCCGCCGACCCGCGTCCCACGCGGTCCCGGGCGCTGCCGAACCCGTTCGGCAGCGCCGCCGGAGCCCTCAGGACGGCGACCCGGCGGCCGCCTCCTTCAGCTCCGCGTAGGGGGCGAGCTTGCGGATCGACTCGATGCTCTTCAGGCAGTCGTCCCGGTTCTCCTGCGGGTCGCCGGTCACCACGATCGATCCGTTGCTCGCCTTGAGCCGGAACCGGTGCAGGCCGCTCTCATCGATGTACAGCTCGAACTTTCCCGCCATGACAGTTGACACCTCTCGTTCAGGAAGCCCCCTCGCACCGCACCGTAGGGGCAAATCCCTTGCCCCGCACGCCAGATGATCCATCCGGGTACGGGTCCGCCGGGTGCGCCGTCCCGGTGGGCCACCGCGGGCCCCGGCCCCCGCTCCGACCTGGGAGAATGGCTCCTGCGCCCGTTGGAGGGCCGTCGCTTCCCGGACGGCCGCGGGCGGGCGTGGAACGAAAGGAAGTCCCATGATCTTCATCACCGTCAAGTTCGCGGTCCGTCCGGAGCGCGCCGACGAATGGCTCGGCCTCGTCGACGACTTCACCCGGGCCACCCGCGACGAGCCCGGCAACCTCTTCTTCGAGTGGTCCCGCAGCGTGGACAACCCCCACGAGTTCGTCCTGGTCGAGGCCTTCCGGGACGGCGAGGCGGGCAAGGCGCATGTGGAGTCCGCGCACTTCGTGAAGGCGATGGAGGACATGTCGTACGCGGTGGCCGCCAAGCCGCAGATCGTCTCGATCGAGATCCCCGGCATGGACGGCTGGGGGGAGATGGGCGAGATCACCCCCAAGTGACCGCCCCCCGGTGACCGAGGTCCCGGTGACCGCGCGGCCCGCCGTCCTCCCGGCGGCGGGCCGCGCTGTCGGTGGCGCGGACTAGGGTGGGAAGCCCGTTCCGTTTCCGCCCCGGAGAGGTGCCGCCCGCCGATGTACGCCCTGCACGCGCTCTGGCGCGCCGACGGCCGGCTCGCCGTCTGGGCGGAGGACGCGGCGGTGTACCGCGGGGAGGCGCCCGCTCCGGGCGGGCGCGGTGACACGGCGCACCCGTTCGCCTGCCCGGCCGGTGAGGTGGCGCGGCTGCTGGGGGAGGTCGGGCCGGGACTGGGCTGGCTGGCCGAGCAGGCCGCCGAGCGGTGGACCGGGCTGCTGCTGCCGACCCTCGGCGGGCGGCCGACGCCCTCCCCGGACCTGCCGGCGGGCGCCGTGCCGCGCCCGGTGGCGCTCGCGCCGTGCCGGGTGCCCGCGCTGCTCTTCGACCCCGCGCAGACCGCCCAGCTGCTCGGCGCGCTGCACGACCCGCACTGGCCGGGCGCCACCGTCCGGCGGTCCGACGGCACCGAGACCGAGCTGGCGTACGGCGCCTCGGTGCGCTGGCTGTCCGCCGTGCACGACCTCGCCTGGCGGCTGGTCGGGCGCGGACGGCTGCTGCCTGCACTGACCGAGGAGACGGGGCGGTGGTACGCCCGCTGGCGGCCCGCCCCGGACGCCCCGGCCCGCCGGGAGGCGGCCGCGCTGATCGCCGGCTGCCCGCCGGTCTGCCGCGCCGAACACCCCGCCGCCCCGCCCTCGCCGGCCGCCCAGCCCCGGGCCGCGCAGCCCCCGGCCGCACCCGGGCCGAAGCCCTCGCCGCCCTCGGCCGCCGCGCTGTTCACCGCCTTGCTCGACACCCTCGTCGACCAGGAGGCCCGGGCCGCCCTCGCGGACCTCGACCCGCCCGCCGACCCCTTCCTCGCCGCCCTGCACCGCCCCGACGGCCGGCTCGCCGAGGCCCCGCCCGCCGCCCTCCCCGAGCGGCTCGCCGCCTGGCAGGCCGTCCGCCCGGACGACGCGCCGCTGCGGCTCGACTTCCGCCTCACCGAACCGCTCGGCCCCGACCCGGACGCCCCCGACGGCGGGGTGCGCGCCGACACCTGGCGGCTCGACCTGCTGGTGCGCGCCGCCGACCGCCCCTCCCTGGTGGTCCCCGCCGCCGCCCTGCGGCCGGGCGCCGCCGCCGACCCGGGGTACCGGGCCCTGGTCCGCGCCCTGCCCGCCGGGGCGGGCGACCCGGCCGAGGCCTACCAGGCCGAACTGGCCCGCGCCGTCCGGGTCGACCCGGGGCTGCGCCCACGGCTCCCGGGCGCCTTCCCCACCGAGGCCCGGCTCGACCGGGAGGACGCCCTGCGCTTCCTGCGCGAGGGCGCGCCCGCACTGGCCCGCGCCGGTTTCGGGGTCCTGCTGCCCGCCTGGTGGCAGCGCCGCCCCCGGCTCGGCCTGGTGCTGACGGCGGGCACCCCGGCCGGCGACCCGTCCGCGGTGGCGCGCACCGCGCAGGTCGACCGGGACGCCGTGCTGGCCTTCGAGTGGCGCCTCGCCCTCGGGGAGTCCCCGCTCACCGAGCAGGAGCTCGCCGACCTCGCCGCCGCCCAGCAGGGGCTGGTCCGGCTGCGCGGCCGCTGGGTCGAGGTCGACCAGGCCCAACTGGCCGCCGCCGTGAGGTTCCTGGCCGAGCACGGCACCGGCACCATGGAGCCGGTCGAGCTGCTGCGGCTGGCCGTGGAGGACGGCGCCGTGGTGGACGGCCTGCCGGTCACCGCCGTGCACGCCACCGGCCCGGTCGGCGACCTGCTGGCCGGCCGGACCGGGAGCGCCGAGCGCGTCCCGCAGCTGCCCGCGACCTTCACCGGCACCCTCCGCCCCTACCAGCGACGCGGGTTGGCCTGGCTGGACGCCCTCGGACGGCTGGGCCTCGGCGCCGTGCTCGCCGACGACATGGGCCTCGGCAAGACCGTGCAGACCCTGGCCCTGCTCGCCCTGGAGCGGCAGCGCGGCGAGCGCGGGCCGGTGCTGCTGGTGTGCCCGATGTCGATGGTCGGCACCTGGCAGCGCGAGGCCGCCCGGTTCGCGCCCGGCCTGCGGGTGCACGTCCACCACGGGCCCGGCCGCACCGCGCCCGACGCGGCCGCCGACCTGGTCATCACCACCTACGGCCTGGTCCAGCGGGACGCCGCCGAGCTGCGGGCCGTCCGCTGGCGGCGGATCGTCGCCGACGAGGCCCAGCACATCAAGAACCGCTCGGCCCGGCAGTCCCGGGCGCTGCGCTCGCTGCGCTCCGGCCCGCGGATCGCGCTCACCGGCACCCCGGTGGAGAACCGGCTGGCCGATCTGCACGCCGTCCTGGACTTCGCCAACCCCGGGCTGTTCGGCAGCGCGGAGGCGTTCCGGGAGCGCTTCGCGATCCCCGTCGAGCAGACCGGGAGCGTGGACGCGGCGGCCCGGCTGCGCCGGGTCACCGGCCCGTTCCTGCTGCGCCGGCGCAAGGACGACCCGCTGATCGTCCGGGACCTGCCCGCCAAGCAGGAGTTCACCGTGTCCTGCACGCTGACGGCGGAGCAGGCCGGGCTCTACCGGGCGGTGGTGGCCGACCTGTTGGAGCGCCTCGGCGGGCTGCGCGGCGTCGAGCGCAAGGGCGCCGTGCTGGCGGCGATCGGCCGGCTCAAGCAGGTCTGCAACCACCCGGCCCACCTCCTGCACGACGGCACGGCGGTGGCCGGGCGCTCGGGCAAGGTGGAGCGGCTGGTCGAGCTGCTGACGGAGGCGCTCGCCGAGGGGGACCGGGTGCTGGTCTTCACCCAGTACGCGGAGTTCGGCACCATGCTCCGGCCCCACCTGCGGCGGACCTTGGGCGAGGAGGTGCTCTACCTGCACGGCGCGGTGCCGCGCGGGCGGCGGGAGGAGATGGTTGCGCGGTTCCAGTCGCCGGACGGGCCGCGGGTGTTCCTGCTGTCGCTGAAGGCGGGCGGCACCGGGCTCAACCTGACCGCCGCCAACCAGGTGATCCACCTGGACCGCTGGTGGAACCCGGCGGTCGAGGACCAGGCCACCGACCGTGCGCACCGGATCGGCCAGCGCCGCGCCGTGCAGGTGCGCCGGCTGGTCTGCGTTGGCACCGTCGAGGAGCGGATCGGTGAACTCCTGGACGCCAAACGGACGTTGGCCGAGGCGGTGGTGGGTGACGGCGAGCAGTGGCTGGCCGAGCTGCCCGCCGAGCGGCTGCGCGAGCTGCTGACGCTGTCCGCCGACGTGACGGGGGAGTGAACCGTGCCCGCCTCCGACGCCCCCGACTTCGACGACGCAGCCTCCGCCGACCCCGACCCCGACCCCGACCCCGACTTCGACGCCCCCGACCTCGCCGCCGATCTCGGCGAACGCCCGCTCGCCGAACTGCTCGACGTCTTCTGGCAGGGCTCGGTGCCCGGCCAGGGCGACGAGCCGGAGGGCGGAGTGACCACCGCGCTGGACGAGTTGGGCCCCCCGGGCCTCACCTCGCGCGGCGGCCGCCCGCCGGACGCCGCGCTCGCCGCCGCCTACCGCCGGTTCACCGGGGCCGGCTGACCCCGGTGAACCGCCGCCGGCCGGGCGGCCGGCGGCCCGGCCGGGTCAGCCCGCGGTGACCGGGTAGTGGTCGGACAGGTCGGCGTAGGTGTAGCTGGTGCCCCAACTGCTCACCGTCCACGGCGCGCTGTGGAAGCGGACCACCGTGTTGGTGTAGTTCGCCGGGCGCGCGTGGTCGGCCCGGTAGAGGACGTAGTCGAGGTCCTCCTTGGGCTCGCCCGGGTAGCGGTAGGCGGCGATCGAGTTGTCCGAGGTGTCGAAGGAGTTCGCCCAGCCGTCGCGGCTGGTGGCCGGGGCCACGCCCGCGTTGGCCAGCAGCGCGGGGTACTCGCCGCCGTGCGCGTCGATGTTGAGGTCCCCGGCGAGCACGACCGGCTCGGCGGCCGGGATGTTCTTGGCGTCCACGAACGCCTTCATCGCCTTGAGCTGGGCGGCCCGGACCGCCGCCGGCTGGCCCGCGGAGCAGCCGGTGTCGGTGGACTGCAGGTGGGTGCCGATCACATGGGTGCGCAGGCCGTTGACGTTCAGCACGGCGTAGACGAAGCCCTTGTTCGAGAACCAGTCCGAGCCGCAGGCGTCCTTGAAGACGTACTGCTCCTTGCGCAGGATCGGCCACTTGCTGAGCAGGGTGACGCCGCCGTCCTCGGGGGTGGTGGAGCTGTAGCCGCCGGAGGTGGCGTCCCAGCCGCTGGTGGAGCGGCCGACCACGGGGGTGTGGTACGGGTACGCGGCCGAGGCCTGGGCGACCAGCGCGTCCGAGGCGGCGTTGTCGAAGGCCTCCTGGAGCACCACGACGTCCTGGCCCTGGAAGACGGCGGCGGCCGGGATCGCCTTGGCCCGGTAGTCCTGGCCCCAGTTGGGGTAGAGGTTCTTGCTCATCAGGAAGACGTTGTACGTCAGCACCTTGAGCGCCGGAACGGTGGTGTTCCCGGCGGGGGCGGCGTACGCGCCCGGCGCGGCGGCGAGCGGGGCGATCAGTGCTGCGGCGGCCGCGCAGGCGGCGGCGAGGCGCACGGAGGGAGTTGGCATGCCCGCAGTCAAGCGACGTCGGGCCACGGTCGTCCAGACGGCGAACGATAACCATATGAACTCATTGGTAACTTAAAGCTGTCTGGCCAACTCCTCCTCGGGCGGAGGAACTTGCCTGGACAACCTGCTCGGCCACCACATGCGGTGGTCCAGGTCCAGGGTCAGCGCCGTGACCAGGACGGACCGCACCACCAGGGTGTCCAGCAGGACGCCGAGGGCCACCGCGAAGCCGATCTCCGCGAAGCCGACGATCGGCAGCGTGCCGAGCACGGCGAAGGTGCTGGCGAGGATCAGGCCGGCCGAGGTGATCACGCCGCCGGTGGCGGCCAGGCCGGCCACCGCGCCGCGCCGGGTGCCGTGCCGGGCGGCCTCCTCGCGGACCCGGGTCATCAGGAAGATGTTGTAGTCGATGCCGAGGGCGACCAGGAACACGAAGACGAAGAGCGGGAAGGCGTTGTCCTGGCCCTCGAAGTGGAAGACGTGCGCGAAGACGAACGCGCTGATGCCGAGCGCCGCCGCGTAGGACAGCACGACGGTGGCGATCAGCACCAGCGGCGCGGTGACCGCGCGCAGCAGCAGCGCCAGGATCACCAGGACGACGCCCAGCACCAGCGGGATGATCGTCCGGTTGTCGGCCGACGCCGCCCGCCCCGCGTCCAGGATCACCGCCGTCGAGCCGCCCACCTCGGCGTCGGCGCCCGGCACCGCGTGCACGGCGGTGCGCAGCCGGTCCACGGTGTCCTCGGCCGGTCCGCTGTCCGGCGGGTCGGTGAGCGTCGCCTGGAACATCGCCCGGTCCTCGTGGGTCACCGGCTCCGTGGTGCCCGCGACCCCGGGCGTCCGCTGCGTCACCGCGCGCACCGCCCCGGCCTCGCCGGCCGCCGAGACGACCGTCAGCGGCGCGCCGGTGCCGGCCGGGAAGTGCTCCGCCAGCACCTCCTGGCCGACCACCGAGTCCGGCCTGCCGGTGAAGGTCCCGGCCGTGCTGAGACCGGTCGCGTCCAGCGAGACCAGCCCGACGCAGCAGACCGCCAGCGCCAGCGCGGTGCCGGTCCAGACCTTGCGCGGACGGCGCCCGATCCACGCCCCGACGTGCGCCCAGCGCCCGGTCCGCGTCGGCTCCGGCGTGCCGAACGCCGGCCGCACCGGCCAGAACACCCAGCGGCCGGCGATCACCAGCAGGGCCGGCAGCAGGGTCAGCATCGCGGCCAGCGCCACCAGCACGCCGATCGCGCAGACCGGGCCGAGCCCGCTGGTCGAGTTCATCTCGGCGACCAGCAGGCAGAGCATCGAGACGACCACGGTCGCGGAGGACGCCAGGATCGCGGGCCCGGCCCGGTGCAGGGCGAAGGCCATCGCCTCGTGCCGGTCCTCGTGCCGGCGCAGCTCCTCCCGGTAGCGGGCGGTGAGCAGCAGCGCGTAGTCCGTCCCCGCGCCGAGCACCAGCACGATGAGGATGCCGGCGCTCTGCGCGTTGACGGTCAGCCCGGCGTGGTCGGCCAGCAGGTAGATCACCGCCTGCGCGACGACCAGCGCCCCGGCCGCCGAGAACAGCGGCAGCGCCCACAGCACCGGGCTGCGGTAGGTGAGCAGCAGCAGGACGATCACCACGCTGACGGTGGCCGCGAGCAGGGTGGAGTCGATCCCGGCGAAGGCCTCCGCCTGGTCGGCGCCGATCCCGGCCGGGCCGGTGACATGGGTGGTCATGCCGAGGCTGTCGGCGGCGGCGGTGGCGCGCAGGCTGTCCACGGCCGGGCGCAGGTCCTGCCAGCCGCCGGTGCCGATGTCGACCGGCACGATGGTCTGCAACGCACGGCCGTCCGCGGACTCCACCGGCCCGGTGATCCGGCCGAGCACGTGCGGGGCGGTGGCGAAGGCCGCGGCGTCCCGGGCCGCCTCGGCCCGGTCGGCGGGCGTGATCCCGGTGTCCCGCACGTAGACCACCACCGCCTGGGCGGTGTCCACCGGCTGGAACGCCCGCTGCTCGTTCAGCACCCGGGTGGACTCGGCGTTGCCCGGAAGCCAGCTGGAGGCCTGGTTGTCCTCGGCGTCGGTGAGCTTGCCCGCCAGTGGGCCCGCCACCACCAGCAGCACCAGCCACAGGGCCAGCACCACCCACTTGCTGCGGCGTCCGCACGGCAGCTCGGCCAACTTCCGGGTCGGGCTCATCGGGGAACCCCCGTCCTCGGGGCGCATGACTCGTTCCAGCCTGCCACCGGGGCCGGGCACCGGCAGCCCGGAGGACGCTAGCCGGGGAGCCCCCGGCCGGCCGGGGCGGCGGCGCGGGCCCGCAGCGCCTTGAGCGCGGCGATGTCCCGGGCATGGCCGGTGCCGTCGCCGCCGTGCTTGCGGTCCGGGGTCTCCACGATCAGCGGGACGCCGGCGGTGGCCGGGTGCTCGAACAGCTCGCGGAACGGCTCGGCGCCGATCAGGCCGTCGCCGATGTTGGCATGCCGGTCCTTGCGCGCGCCGAGGGCGTCCTCGGAGTCGTTGGCGTGGATCAGCCGCAGCCGGTCCGGGCCCGCGGCCTCCACCAGCGCGTCCAGCGTCTCCCGGACACCGCCCGGCGCCGCCAGGTCGTGACCGGCCGCGAAGGCGTGGCAGGTGTCCAGGCAGACCCCGACCCTGGGGTGGCCGTCCAGCGCGTCCAGGTACTCGGCGAGGTCCTCCATCCGCGAGCAGAGCGAGCGGCCCTGGCCGGCGGTCGGCTCCAGCAGCAGCCACGGCGCGTCCTCGCCGAGCGCGTCCAGCTCGTCCAGCAGGGGGCGGACGTCGGCCCGCACCTGTGCCATCGCCTCGGCCCGGCGCGAGCCGCCGTCCGGTGCCGCGCCGACCGCCGAACCCGTGTGCAGCACCACGCCCAGTGCGCCGATCGCGTGCCCGCGCAGCAGCGAGTGGCGCAGCGAGTCGGCCGAGCGCTCGCGGGTGGCGGGGTTGTCCGAGCCGAAGTTGATGAGGTACGGCGCGTGGACGTAGGCGGGGAGCGTCCGCTCGGCGCAGGCCGTGCGGAACTCCTCGTCCTGCGCCGGACTGCCGGCCGGTGTCGCCCAGCCGCGCGGGTTCGCCACGAACACCTGCACCGTCTCGGCGCCCACCCGGCGGGCGTACGCCAGGCCGGTTCCCGCCAGGCCCCGGGCCGCCACCGGCACATGGGCGCCGACGGGGTTGCGGCGGGCGGCCGGGGGCGGCGGGCCCGGGGCGGCGGCCGGGGCGGGGATCACGGGGGCGGGGCCGGTGGTGCTCATGCCTCCGAGGATGGCACGCGCAGCGGGGCGGACGGCACGCCGGGCCTTCCTCCGGCTCCCGCCCGCCGGTCCGGCCGGGGCGCCCGCCGGCTGACGGGCCGCCACCGGCCGCCGGGCCGCCGGTCCGCACCGGGCCGCCGCCGCGCACCGGCCCCGGACACGCCCGGCCCGACGCCCCGTCAGTCCGGCAGCCCAACCCTGGTGGCGGGGGCACCGGCGTGCCCCTAGCGTCGATTCGGCCGACACCCACCGGCCGTCATCCCCCGCTCACCTTGCGTCACCGTGCCGATGGCCCCCACGAGCGCGTCGGGGCTCCCACGCGGCGGCGTGCCAGAAAGAGGTCCTCACTCATGCCCACGCGACGGGTCCACCACCTCGCCGCGGCCACCGCCGCCGCCACGACCGCCCTGACCACCGTCCTCACCGCCGTCGGCGCCGCGCCCGCGCACGCCGCCGGGGAACTGCACGTGGTGCCCCCCGGAGGGTCGATCCAGCAGGCCCTCGACGCCGCCCGGCCGGGCGACGTGGTGCAGCTGCTTCCCGGTGAGTACCGGGGCAGCCTCCGGATCACCACACCCGGCCTCACCCTGCGCGGCGCCGGCCCGGAGAGCGTGATCCTTCCCGCCGAGGCGGCGGACCCGGCCACCGCCGCCGCGCCCGCTGCCGCCGCCGCGGCGGCGCCCCCCGCCGCTGACGCGCCCCCCGCCGCCGCGCCCGCCGCGCCCGCCACCGCCGCCGACCTGGCCGCCGCCTGCTCCGCCGCCGGGCACGGCCTCTGCGTGGCCGGCACCGACGACCGCCCGCTGGAGGGCGTCACCGTCGAGGCGCTCGCCGTCACCGGCTTCCGCAAGAACGGCATCAACGCCACCGGCACCACCGGCCTGACCGTCCGCGCCACCTACGTCCACGACAACGGCCAGCAGGGCATCAGCCAGGAGAAGTCCACCCGGGGCGTGATCACCGCCAACGAGTCCGCCCGCAACGGCCAGTCCGGCGTCTTCCTCGCCAACACCGTGGACAGCGAGGGCGGCGCCCTCTCCGCCGACGGCACCCGGGTCAGCGGCAACCTGCTCACCGACAACCGGATCGGCGTCACCGTGCGCCGGCTGCGCGACCTGAGCATCGAGCAGAACCGGATCCACGGCAACTGCGGCGGGATCTTCGTCGTCGGCGACGAGGGCGTGCCCCGGGCCGGCGCGCTCACCGTCTTCCGCAACCAGGTGCTCGCCAACAACCGCTACTGCCCGCCCAACCCCCGGCTGGACCACATCCAGGGCGCCGGCATCGTCCTCACCGGGGCCGAGGAGACGGCCGTGACGGAGAACGAGGTCCGCGACAACGTCGGCGCCTCGCCGTTCTCCGGCGGCATCGTGCTCGTCCGCAGCGTGGTCGGCGTGGCCAACGCCCGCAACACCGTCGCCGACAACCTCGTGCTCGGCAACGGCCCGGCCGACCTCGCCGACCGCGACACCGGCACCGACAACGCCTTCGCCCGCAACCAGTGCGCGGTCTCCGAGCCGGCCGGCCACTGCTGACCGGTCCGCCCGCCCCCAGCCCTCCGAAGCCCCGCGCCCTCCCGCTCCCGCAGAAAGCAGAGAAACGGTCCATGACCACCGCACCCGCCACCACCCCGCAGGCCGCCATGCGCCTGCGGGAGCTCGTCTTCGGCGCCGCCTGCGCCGCCGCCGTCCGCGCGGCCGCCCGGCTCGGTGCCGCCGACGCGCTCGGCGACACCCCCGCCACCGTCACCGACCTCGCCGCCGACCTCGGCACCGAGCCCCGGCAGCTGCGCCGCCTGCTGCGCGCCCTCACCTGCTACGGCATCTTCGAGGAGCTCGACGGCGACCGCTTCGCCCACACCGAGATGTCCCGGCTGCTGCGCGAGGACGCCCCGAACAGCCTGCGCTACATCTCCCTGTGGTGCACCGAGCCGTGGACGTGGGAGGCCTGGCCGAAGCTGGACGAGGCGGTGCGCTCGGGCCGCAACGTCTTCCCCGAGCTGTTCGGCAAGGAGTTCTTCGACTACCTGCACAGCGACGGGGGCGAGTCCGCCAAGGTCTTCGACAAGGCGATGACCACCTCCAGCCGGCAGTCCGCCGCCGACTTCGCCGCCTACCTCGACCTCACCGGCATCGGCTCGGTGGCCGACATCGGCGGCGGCCAGGGCCATGTGCTCGCCAGCCTGCTGGAGAAGCACCCGGCGCTGCACGGCACCCTGCTCGACCTGCCCAAGGTGGTGGCCGGCGCCGATCCCCGGCTGCGCGACGGCGGCGCGTTCGCCGACCGGGCCCGGCTGGTCCCCGGCGACTGCCGGGAGTCCATCCCGGTGGCCGCCGACCTCTACATCATCAAGAACATCCTGGAGTGGGACGACGGGAGCACCCGCCGCACCCTGGCGAACGTGGTCGCCGCCGCCCGCCCGGGCGCCCGGGTCGTGGTGGTCGAGAACCTCGTCGACGACAGCCCCTCGATGCGGTTCACCACCGCCATGGACCTCATGCTGATGCTCAACGTCGGCGGGGCCAAGCACTCCGAGGCGAGCATGGTCCGGCTGATGACCGAGGCCGGGCTGGACGTCCGCGAGGTCCGCCCGGTCAACCCGTACCTGCACGCCTTCGAGGCCGTGGTGCGCGGCTGACCCGCCCGCCCCGGACGCGCCGCGACCGCCGGTCCCCGAGCAGGGGGCCGGCGGTCGCGTCGACGCCGGAGCCGCTCACGCCGGGCGCGAGGACTCCAGGTGCGCGAAGACCACCACGTTGTCGAGGTAGTCCCGGCGCTTCTTGTCGTAGGTGCCGCCGCAGGTGATCAGCCGCAGCTGCGCGTCGGGCGTCCTCCCGTAGACCCGCTGGTCGGGGAAGGCGTCCTTGGCGAAGGTCTCCACGGCGTCGACCGCGAACACGGCGACGGTGCCGTCGGCCCGCTGGACCTCCACCTTGTTGCCCGGCAGCATCAGGCTGAGCAGCAGGAACACCGCCGGTCCCTTGGTGGTGTCGACGTGCCCGGCGACCACCGCGGCGCCGCGCTCGCCGGGCGAGACGCCGTCGCGGTACCAGCCGACCAGGTTCTTGTCGTCCGGCGGCGGGGCGTCGAGCTGTCCGGCGGGGTTCAGGGCCAGCTCGGTGAAGGGCGCGTCCACGTTGATCTGCGGGATCCGCAGCCTGGTCGGTTTGGCGCGCTTCAGCGGCGGGGCCGCCTCGACCGGTGCGGCGGGTGCGCCCGCGCCCGAGGGGGCGGCGCCGCCCGGCACGGCCGCGGCGGCCGCCGCCGGGGGAGCGGCCTGCCCCGGCACGGAACCGTCCGCCGGGACGGTGTCCACCGAGTTGTAGATCAGCAGCAGACCGACCGCCGCCGCGCCCATGCCCGCGCGCAGCAGCCGGGAGGTACCGGGGACCGGACCGGCCATCGTCGCTCGTACTCCTCTCCGTGGCCCGCCCCGCGCAGGCGCGGGCCCGACATGCCGAAGCGCCGTCCCGCGCGCCTCCGGACGGGAGGCGGCGGGAACGGCGCGGGGTCAGACGGCGGCGCCGGCGGTCCGGCGGCCGCGGCGCAGCGCGACCGCGCCGGCCCCGAGCCCGCCGAGCAGCAGGACCGCGCCGGAGGCGAGGCCGCCGCCGGAGAGCGCGAGCCCGCCGCCGCCGGTGTGCACGCCTCCGTGCGGGGCCTTCTCCTCGCCCTTGCCCTCGTAGCCCTTGCCTTCGGAACCCTTGCCCTCGGAGCCCTTGCCCTCGGACGCCTTCTGCTCCTCGGTGCCGGAGGAGCTCTTCTGCTTCTCCTCCCAGGTCTTCTGGCCCTCGGGGCTGGCGGCCTTCTCCTGCTTCTCCTGCCAGGTCAGGTTCTTGCCCTGGTCGGAGGCGCCATCGGCGTAGGCGAGCGGGGCACCGACGGTGAGGGCCGCGGCGACGGCGGCCCCGGCGAGCAGCGTGCGTGCAGAACGCATGATGATGATCCTTCCGGCGCGGAACCCGCGATCGCCGACACGTCGTCGGCCAGGGGACTCACGGGCGGGCGCCTGATCCAACGTCAACCACGGTGGCGGCGGGTGCCACCGGAAGGCGGCAGTGGCGGCCCGGCGGATGAGCCCTTCGGGTGGAAGTCCCGGGCGTGTTCACCCGAGTGCCCTGGGCGCTCCGGGTGACGTCCGCGCGCGGGGGAGCGGAGTGCGGGGGGACCGGAGGGGAACACTGGACGCATGGTCGAGATCACGAGGGACGTCCGGGAACGGCTCACGGCGGGGCACATCTGGTACGTCGGCACGGTCAACGCCGACGGGTCCCCGCACGTGAGCCCCATGTGGGTGGGGCTGGAGGGGGACCTGCTGCTGTTCAACACCTCCGTCGGGCGGGTCAAGGAACGGAACCTGCGGCGGGACCCCCGGGTCTGCCTCTCGCTGGCCGGGCCCGCCGACCCGTACGACCGGGTGCAGATCCGGGGGCGGGCGGTGCGCTTCGTCGAGGGCGAGGAGGCCGAACGGAACATGGACCGGCTGGCCCGCACCTATCTCGGCGTCGAGCGGTACGGGTGGGGGATCCCGGGGGAGCGCCGGGTGGTCGTGCTGGTCGAGCCGACCAGGATCAGCCGGGTACGGGGGATCGAGCCGCTGCCGCCGGGCGTGCCCGGAGCCACCGCGGCGGACCGTCCCTGAGCACTCCCGAGCGTCCCCCGGGGCGTCGCGCGGGCCCGCCCCGGGGGACCGCCCGCCCGCAGGCGCGTCTATCTTGAGGGGCCACGGACACGAGAGGGGCGGGACATGGGCACGGCCGGTCGGAAGGTGGCCGCCGCGGCGGCGACAGGAGTGCTGCTGGCGGCGGTGGCGGCCTGCGGCTCGGGAGGCTCGGCGCACTCCGGGGACGCGGCGAAGGGCACGGCGGGAGCGTCGGCGAGCCCGGGGGTGACACCCGACGCGGCCACCGCCGCGGCGCCCGTCGGCACTCCCGCGCCCGCCGACGCAACGGCGCCCCCGGCGGCCGGCACCCCGGCGGCCGGCAGCACGCCGCCGGCCGGAACGTCGGGGGGCGCTGCCGGGGCGGGGGGTGCCGGGGCGAACGGCGCGTCGGCGGGCGGCGCGACGGCCCCGGGCGCGTCGACGGGTGCACCGGGCGGCGCCACCACCGGCGGAGGACCGGCGGGTGGCGGAGCGACGGCCGGCGGAGCCACGGCGGGCGGCGGGCAGCCGGCCACCGGCCCCGATTCGGACACCCCGCTGCTCGACTCCACGCTCCTCGCGCAGCTCCTGCCCGACCAGAAGGCGATGACCGGCTGGGAGGAGGAGAAGCGGCGGGTCGACACCGCCGACCACGCGACCACCTGCACCGCCGCCGCGCCGTGCACCGGCAAACCGCTGAGCGGGCAGGCCCGGTTCGGCGCGGGCGAGGTGACCGTGCGCTTCGGCGTCGACACCCTGCCCGGCCGGGCGCAGGCCCAGGACCGCCTCAAGGAGGCGTACGCGGCCTACGGCGACACCACCAAGTACGGCCCGGCGGACATCGGCCCGCTGGGAACGGAGAGCCGCGCCTTCCAGGGCCAGCTCGCGGGCCGCGACGGCGTGGCGGTCGTGCTGCGCTCGGGCACGGTGGTCGCGACCGTCACCACCGAGGGCGGCCCGGTCGACCCGGCGGGCACCCGGCGGCTCGCCGCGATGCTGGTCGCGCGCATCGAGCAGGCCCAGGCGGGCCGCACCCCCGACGCCGGGCTCTGACCCGACGCCGGACCCCGACTCGGCCCCGCAGCCCCGCAGCCCCGCGGCCCCCGGACCGGACCCCGGTCCGGGGGCCGCGCGCGTGCGGCTACCACGTCCGGGCCGCCGCCAGGTGACGTAGCGTCAACACCTCTTGTGTTCCGGCCAAGTTGAGGATGGCCGTCCGCTGGCGCGAAAACAGTGGTCCGCATATCGGACGTAGAATTGGACATTCCGCCACCGAAGGCCGGTCGGCGCGTCACCGCTGGTCGCGGCCGTGGGGGCGGGCGACGGGCCGGGAGCGGCGGTGCGGACCGGGCGCGCACGGAGGCCGGGGCCGGCGGTCGGATCCGGTCGATCCGGACGGGGGCCGGAATCCGGCCAGCCGGTTGCCCGGTAGCGAAGCGGTGACCGAGAGTCGAACCGATGAACGACAAGCCCTCCCCGTCCCGCACCGGTCCGCCGGCCCGCCGCGACTTCCGGCTCCTGCTGTCCGGAGCCGTCGCGGCGCAGGCGGGCAGTCAGGTCACCCTGGTCGCCCTGCCGCTGGTGGCGGTGGTGGAACTCGACGCCACGCCGTTCCAGGCCGGACTGCTGACGGCCGCCGAGACCGCCGCCTTCCTGCTGGTGGGCCTGCCCGCCGGCGCCTGGCTGGACCGGATGCGCAAACTGCCCGTGCTGGTGCGCGCCGACGTGCTGCGCTGCCTCGCCGTCGGATCGATCCCGGCGGCCGCCGCGCTGGATGTGCTCGGCCTGCCCCAGCTCTACCTGGTGGCCCTGGTCACCGGTGTGGCGACGGTCTTCTTCGACGTCGCCCACCAGTCCTTCCTGCCGGTGCTGCTGCCGCGCGAGCGCCTGGTGGCCGGCAACGGCGCGATCGAGACGGTCCGCTCCTCCGCCCAGATCGCCGGGCCCGGCCTCGGCGGCGGCCTGGTCCAACTGCTCGGCGCGCCACTGGCGATCGTCGCCGACGCGGCCGGCTACCTGCTCTCGGCGGCGCTGCTCGCCCGGATCCGCGCCGAGGAGGCGCGGCCCGTGCCCGAGCCCGGGCGCTCGCTGCGCGCCGACGTCGCCGAGGGACTGCGGTTCGTGACGCGGCACCCGCTGCTGCGGGTGATCGCGGCCACCACCGCGCTGTCCAACCTCTTCGGCGCCGTGCTGATGGCGGTGCAGACCGTCTTCTGGGTGCGGGTGCTGGAGCTGTCGCCGGCCGCGATCGGGATCCTGCTCTCGGTCACGGCGGTCGGCGGCCTGGCGGGTGCGCTGTGCGCCGGGCGCCTGGCGGCCCGGGTCGGGCAGGCCCGGCTGATCCGGCTCGCCCCGCTGGTCACCGCGCCGTTCGCGCTGCTGTGGCCGCTGGCCGACGGCCCCGCCGGGGCGGTGCTGTTCGCGGTCGGCGGGGTGGCGGTGCTGTTCGGCGCGGTGGTCTACAACGTCGCCCAGGTGAGCTTCCGGCAGGGCCTCTGCCCGCCCCGGCTGCTCGGCCGGATGAACGCCACCATGCGTTTCCTGGTCTGGGGCACCCTGCCGCTCGGCGCCCTGCTCGGCGGCGCCGTCGCGGACGCGGCCGGCCCGCGCGCCGCCCTCTGGCTCTGCGCGGCGGGCTTCCTGGTGGTGCCGGTGCCGCTGCTGCTGTCGCCCCTGCGCGGCCTGCGGGACCTGCCGCCCGCCCCGGTGGACCCGGCCCCGGGCGACGACGGTCCGGCTGCCGACGGTCCGGCCGACGGGGCCGCCGGCGCGGACGCGGACCCCCTGGACATCCGAACGCCCTGAACCGACCCGAAGCGGAGACCCTCCCGTGCATTCCAGCATCACGGCCGCCTACCTCGCCCGCTACCGGTCCCTCGCCCGCGCCTCCGGGGCCGCCCCGGCGGGGCTGCTCCCGCTCACCGGCGCCCAGCGCCGCTTCCTGATCACCCGGCACCGCGACCCGCACGTCCGGACGGACGTCGTCCCGCTGTTCTTCGCCTTCCCGCGCGGCACCGTCGACCCGGCCCGGCTGCACCGCGCCGCCGTCCGGCTGGCCGCCCGGCACCCGGCGCTGCGCGGCGGGTTCACCGTGCTGCGCGGTACCCCGGTGCTGCGGCCCGGCGAGCCGTCCGTCGAGGTGGCCCGGATCGCGGCCGGGGCGGCGCACCGCCCGGACCACCCCGACGGCCCGGCCCGGGCGGCGCTGCGCCGGGCGCTGCTGGAGCGGCCCGCCGACGGACCGGCGCTGCGCCTGCTGCTGGCCGCCGGGCCGGGCGACGAGGAGGAACTGCTCGCCGTCGCCCTGGACCACGCCGCCTGCGACGAGCAGTCGCTCGGCCTGGTCACCGAGGGGCTCACCGTCGCCTACGCCGCGGACGACGAGGCGCCGGGCGTCGTGCGGGACGACGGCGTCGAGGCCTACCGCGCGGCGGTGGAAGGCCAGTTGGCCGCGGAGGCGAACGCCGTGGGCGAGGCCGCCCGGGCCCACTGGGCCGGCCGGCTCGGCGCCCTCGCCGAGCCCCCGCGGGCGGCCGGCAAGGCCGGCGCCGCCCGGTCGACCGGCATGCTCGCCGAGCGGCTGCCCGCGGTGACCGGCGCCGCCCGCGGCGGCGTCTTCCCCGCCCTGCTGGACGCCGTCGCCACCGCCGCGCACCGCCTCGGCGACGGCGGCGGCCGGGTGCTCGCGCTCGGCTACCCGTGGGGCGGCCGCCCGGCCGGGGCGGCCCCCGTGCTCGGCTGCTTCCTCAACACCCTGGTCCACCCCGCGCCGCCCGGCCCGCCCCGGGACCTGGACGCGCTGGGCGCCGCCTGGTGGGACGACCTCGACCACGCGGACACCCCGTACGACGAGGTGGTGCACGCCGCCCGCTCGGCCGGGGCGGGCTGGTCCGGCACGCTCGACGGCCTGCTCACCTTCGAGGACCTGCACCGCCGCCCGCCGCTGGTGCTCGACGGCGTCACCGGGCGGGAGGTCCACCTGGCCGGCCGTCCGCTCGCCGCACCGCTCGCCGTCTCCGCCTCGCACGGCGAGGACCTCTTGGTGCGGCTGGCCTGGGACCGCGAGCGGCACCCGCAGGCCGCGGCGGAGTCGGCCTTCGCGGACCTGCTCGCCACGTTGCGCCGCCACCTCGGCGCAGCGGCGGTCTGATCCCGCCGGTCCCGCCGGCACGCCCCACCGTCCCCTCGTCCCCTCGTCCCCGTCTCGCCCTGCCCGCGCGCCGTCCCGGTGCGCCCCGACCACCCCGCCGCGCCCGCCACCACCCCCGGCGCGCCCGGCCGGGGCGGGCTCCACGCTGCCCGCCCCTGGCACCGTCGAACCCAACAACCACCTGACACCACAAGGAAGTTGCCCATGTTCGAACTGTCCTCCTCGCAGCAGATCGTCTGGCTGCACGAACAATTGCTGCCCGGTAGCCGCGCCTACAACTTCACCGCCGCCCTGGACCTCTGGGGTCCGCTGGACACCGAAGCGCTCCGGGCCGGCCTCACCGCCGTACTCGCCCACCACCCCGGACTGCGGCTCGAACTCGTCGAGCAGGCCCGGGGACTGCCGCTCCAGCGGGTCGGCACCCCGGGCGGGCCGCGGCTGCGCACCAGCGACCTGAGCACCGCGCCCGACCCGGAGGCCGCGTTCCGCACCCTGCTCGCCGCCGAGGCCGAGGAGCCGCTGGACACCACCGAGGCCCCGCTGCTGCGCTGGCACCTCGCCCGGCTGGGCACCGACCACCACCGGCTGATCCACGTCGAACACCACCTGGTGCACGACGGCCACTCCTTCGCGATCCTGCTGCGCGACCTCTTCACCGTCTACCGCGCCCACGCGGGCGGCACGGCCGGCGCCGTCACCCTGCCCGCCGCCCCCTCCTACGAGGACCACGTACGCGCCGCCGGCGCCACCCGGCAGGCCGACCGCGAGCGCGGACTCGCGTACTGGACACGCGAGTTGGCCGATGCCCCGGTCGACCTCGCGCTGCCCGGACTGGCTCGCCCCGGTGCCCCGCGCCGCCACCGCGGCGGGCAGTTGCGCCAGTCGGTCGGCGCCGACCTCGCCGAGCGGCTGCGCGAGCGCGCCAAGGCCGACGGGCACACCCCGTTCTCCACCCTGCTCACGCTCTTCGCCGAACTGCTGCGCCGCCACAGCGGCCACCGCGAACTGGTGGTCGGCACCGCGGTCGGCAACCGCCCGCCCGGCTTCGAGGGCACCGTCGGCATGTTCGTCAACACCGTGCCGCTGCGCCTGCGGCTCGACCCGGCCGCGCCCGGCACGGAGGCGGTGGACGAGGTGACCGACGTGCTGTTCCGCGCCCTGCCGCACCAGGACGTGCCCGTCCAGGAGCTGACCCGCGCGCTCGGCCGGCACACCGACGGCGCCGGGAACCCGCTGTTCACCGTGATGTTCAGCGCGCACGACGCCCCGCTGCCCGACGTCCGGGTGCCCGGTCTGGAGATCTCGCTGTACGAGGGGTTCAACACCGGCACCACCCGCTTCGACCTCGATGTGGTGCTGCTGCCCGACGACCGCCGGGTGGTCGGCGAGAAGCACGGCGCGGCCGGGATGACCCTGATCTGGGACTACGACGCCGACCTCTTCGGCGAGCCGGTCGCGGCCCTGCTCGCGGAGCGGCTGCTCGACCTGCTGCGCGGCTACCTCGACGGACCGGACGCCCCGCTCGCCGACCTGGCGGCCGGCCCCGCCCCGCAGGAGCCGGCCACCGGGACCGTCCCCGCGCCGGCCGTCCCCGAGCCCGCCGGCCTCGACCCGGCCGCCGCCCACGACCCCACCGCGCTCGCCCTGCTCGCCGGCTCCGAGCGCCTGACCTACGGCGATCTCGACCGCCGGGTCGGCGAACTCGTCGAGCGCCTGCGCGCCGCCGGGGTGACCCCCGGGCAGCCGGTCGCCTCCGTCCTTCCGCGGGGCGTCGACAGCGTCGTCGCCCTGCTCGCCTGCCTGCGCCACGGCGCGGTCCACGCGCCGCTGTCCGCCGAGGACCCGCAGGCCCGGCTCGCCCTGCTGCTGGACCGGCTCGCCCCCGCGCTCGTCCTGGCCACCCGGCAGAGTGCGCTCGCCCTGCCCGCCGCCGTCACCCCGGCGCTGCTGGACGGCCCGCCGTTCCCGAAGGCCGGACCCGCCGCCGTGCTCGACGGCGCCGCCTACCTCATCCACACCTCCGGCTCCACCGGCGTGCCCAAGCCGGTCCTGGTCGGCCGTGACGCGCTCGCCCGCTGGACCACCGCGATCGCCGGCCGCTACGGCCTCCGCCCCGCCGACCGGGTGCTGCTGTTCGCCCGGCCCTCCTTCGACGTGGCGCTGGAGGAGGTGCTGCCCTCGCTGGTGGCCGGCGCCGCGCTGGTGGTGCCGCAGCGCGAGGTGCCGACCGGGCCCGAGCTGGCCGCCGTGCTGGCCGCCCGCGGCGTCACCGTCGCCAACCTGCCCACCAGCTACGCCCTCGCCGTCCGCGCCGAGCTGCGCGAGGCGCTGGCGGACGGCCGCTGGACCCCGCGGCTGCTGGTCCTCGGCGGCGAGCGGCTGCCCGCGCGCGCCCTGCGCGGGCTGGTCGGGGGGACCGAGGGCACCGACGGGACCGACCGCGCCGCCGGAGCCGCCGGAGCCGCAGGCCCCGCCGTCACCGTCCTCAATGCCTACGGCGTCACCGAGGCCACCGTCACCTCCACCGTGCACGAGATCACCGCCGCCGACCTCGCCGCCGAGGGCGGGGACGCCGCCGAGATCCCGCTCGGCACCGAACTGCCCGGCGTCCGGGTCCACGTGCTGGACACCGCCGGGCAGCCGCTGCCGCCCGGCGCCGTCGGCGAACTCGCCATCGGGGGAGCGCTGCTGGCCGACGGCTACCCGGGCCTGCCGGAGGCCACCGAGGCCCGGTTCACCACCCTGCCCGAGTTCGACGGCGAGCGGGTCTACCGCACCGGCGACCGCGGCTACCGGGGTCTCGACGGCCGGCTGCGCTTCCTCGGACGCCAGGACAACCAGGTCAAGCTGCGCGGCTTCCGGATCGAACTGGAGGAGATCGAGGCCGCCGCCTCCGCCGAACTCGGCGGCCGCTCCTGCGCCGTCGTCCTGCACCGGGACGACATCACGGGCCCGCGCCTGCTCGGCTTCCTCGACGGCGGCCCGCAGCCCGACCAGGCCGCCCTGCACGCCGCGCTGTCCCGCCGGCTGCCCGCCGGCCTCGTCCCCGCCCACTGGACGGCCCTCGACGCCATGCCGCTGCTGCCCGGCGGCAAGCCCGACCGGACGGCCCTCGCCCGGCTGGCCGCCGCGGCGCCCGGGCCCGCCGCGCAGAACGACGGGTCCGCGCAGAACGACGGGTCCGCGCCGGGCGACGGCGCCGCGCCGCAGCAGCCCTTCACCGACCCCGGTCAGCGGCTGCTCGCCGAGGCCTGGCGCGAAGTGCTCGGCCATGACCGGTTCACCGCCGGCTCGCACTTCTTCGAGGTCGGCGGCCACTCGCTGCTCGCCGCCCGGCTCGCCGCCTGCCTGGAGCCGCGCCTCGGCGGCCGGCCCGCGCTGCGCACCCTCTTCCAGCACCCCGTCCTGGCCGACCAGGCCCGCGTTCTGACCGGAGTCCAGCAGTGACCACCAGTGCCGTGCGCCTCTCCGCGCCGTCCGCCGTTCTCGAAGCCGGGCAGCGGGAGCTCACCGCCGCTTTCGAGAGCTTCGTCCGCCGCGAACTCGAACCGCTCGCCGCCGAGTTGGCGGAGAGCGCCGACCAGCCGCCGGCCGATCTGCGGGCCTATGTGCGCAAGCGCTCCGCCGCCCTCGGCTTCTACGCGGGCGACTACCCCGAGGAACTCGGCGGCGCCGGCATGCCGTTCACCGCCGTCGCCCAGCTCCACCACGCCGCCGGCCGCAGCGGCTGCCCGCTCGCCCCCTACGCGCTGGCCGGCTCCGACGGCCCCAGCCCGCTGCTGCGGCACGGCACCCCCGAGCAGATCGAGCGCCACCTCGTCCCGCTGGTGCGCGGCGAGCGCACCCGCTGCCTCGCGCTCACCGAACCGCAGGCCGGCTCCGACGCCTTCCGGCTCACCACCACCGCCGTGCGCGACGGCGACGGCTGGCTGCTGAACGGCCGCAAGACCTTCGTCAGCAACGCCGACCGGGCCGACCTCGCGCTCGTCGTCGCCGCCACCGACCTCGGCGACGGCGCCGGGCCGACCGCCGGTGCCACCGCCTTCGTCCTGCCCATGGACCACCCCGGGCTGCGCCTCGGCCAGCGCTACGAGGGCATGTCCGGCGAGCCGCTGTTCGAACTCACCCTCGACCGGCTGCACGCCCCCGCCGCCTCCGTCATCGGCGGCGAGGCGGGCGTCGGCGCCGCCACCGGGCTCGCCATGGACAGCCTCTCCCGGGGCCGCCTGGTGGTCGCCGCGATGTGCAACGGCATCGCCGAGTACGCGCTGCGCCTCGGCGTCGAGTACGCCCGAGAGCGGCGGGCCTTCGGACAGCCGATCGGCGACTACCAGCACATCCAGGAGCACCTGGTGCGCACCCGCGCCGAGGTGGAGGCCGCCAAGCTGCTCACCCTCGCCTGCGCCCGGCTGGTCGACGACGGCACCGAGGCTCCCGAGAACGCGGCGCTCGCCAAGCTGACCTCCTCGGAGACCGCCGTCCGGGCCGTCGACCGCTCGCTCCAGGTGCACGGTGCCACCGGCTGGGTGCGCGGCCATCCGCTGGAGTACCTCTACCGCCACGTCCGGATGACGACCATCATCGAGGGGACCTCCGAGGTCCAGAAGGTGATCGTGGCCCGGGCCATGGGCCTGGGCTGACCCCGTACCGACGACCATCGACCGACGTCCGGAGGACTGACATGACCACCAGCCCGGCCCGCCCCGTGCCCGCGCCGCTGCCCGGCCTCTCCGTCGCCCACGGCCGCCCGCACCACGACGGCGCCGTCCTCGACCTGTTCACCAGCTGGGCCCGCCGCACCCCGCACGCCCCCGCCCTGATCGACGGGGACCTGACCCTCGGCTACGCCGAACTCGACCGCCTCGCCGATGACGTGGCCGGGCAGCTGGCCGCACACGTGCGGCCCGGCGACCTCGTCGGCCTCTGTCTCGACCACTCCGCCGCCCTGGTCGCCGCCACCCTGGCCGTCGCCCGGCTCGGCGCCGTCCACCTGCCGCTCGGCCCGCGCCCCGGCGAGCGCCGGCTGCGGGCCGTCGCCGAACAGCTGCGCCCCGCCTGCCTGATCGGTGACCCGGAGCTGCTGCCGCCCGCCCACCGCGACGGGCTGCACCTCCCGCTCGCGGCCCCCGGCGCCCGGCGGGCCGTGGCCGCCTTCGCCGCCCCCGCCGGGGAGGCCGCCGCCAGGGCCCCCCGGGGAACCCAGTACACCGTGCTCACCTCCGGCTCCACCGGCCTGCCCAAGGCCGTCGCCGTCGGTCAGACCGCGCTCGGCGCCCTGCTCGCCTGGTACCGCGAGCTGACCGGCCTCGGCCCCGGCGACCGGCACAGCCTGCTCATCGGCGTCGCCTTCGACCCGCACCTGATGGAGCTGTGGGCCGCCCTCGGCTCCGGCGCGGCGCTCGTCGTCGCCCCCGAGGCCGTCCGCTGGGACCCGGCCGCGCTCACCGACTGGTGGCGCACCGCCGGCATCACCGTCGGCGTGCTGCCCACCCCGCTCGCCGAACCCGTCCTGGACCGCCCCTGGCCCGCCGACCTGCCGCTGCGCCACCTCATGATCGGCGGCGACCGGCTGCGCCGGGCCCCCGGCCCGGACGTCACCGCGACCGTCCACAACGCCTACGGCCCGGCCGAGGCCACCGTGGTCACCACCGTGCACACCATGGCCCCCGGCGACGGCCACGGCACCGGCGCGCCGCCGATCGGCCGCCCGGTCCCCGGCGCGATCGTCCTGGTGACCGACGAGAACGGCCACCCGCTGCCGCTCGGCGAGGCGGGCGAACTGCGGATCGGCGGGCAGGGCCTGGCCATCGGCTACCTCGACGCCGGGCTCACCGCCGAGCGCTTCGTCTCCGCGCCCGACGCGGTCGACGGCACCGACCGGGTCTACCGCACCGGCGACCGGGTCCTGATGCGCCCCGACGGGGTGCTGGAGTTCCTCGGCCGGCTGGACGACCAGGTCAAGGTGAGCGGTGTGCGGATCGAGCCGGCCGAGGTCGAGGCCGCCCTCGAACGCGACCCCCGGGTGCGGCGCGCCGCCGTCGTCGCCCGCCCGGCCCCGGCCGGCGGCGGCGCCCAGCTGCTCGCCTTCGTCCAGCCCGCCGCCGGGGCCGGACCGGCGGACGGTGCCCCGCTGCTGGAGGCGGTACGGCCCTGGCTGCCCGAGCAGGCCGTACCGGGGGTCCTGCGGCTGGTCGACGCCTTCCCGCTGGACGCCAACGGCAAGATCGACCGGGCCGCCCTGCTGAAGGCCGAGGAAGCGGCCGCCCAGCAGGACGGCCGGCCCGCCGCGGAGGTGACGACGCCCACCGAGCGGACCGTGCTGCGGCTCTGCCGCGACCTGCTCGGGCACACCGCTCTCACCCTCGACGACAACTTCCTGGACGCGGGCGGCACTTCGGTCACCGCGGCCCGGCTGCTGGCCGCCCTGGAGGAGGAGTGCGGGGTGCGGCTGCGCGCGTCGCAGCTGCTGCGCCAGCCCGACCTGCGGGCCGTGGCGCTCCTGCTCGACGAGCGGGCCACCGGCTGACCCGCCGCGCCGCGCCGCCCCTCCTCCCGACCCTCGCCGCAGGGCGCTCCGGCATGCCGCCGGGGCGCCCGGAAGGACCCGCCCATGACCGGCCCCCTCACCACCGTCCCGGAGCTCGTCGCCCGGCAGGCCGCCGAACGCCCCGACGCGCTCGCCGCCACCGACGGCAGCACCACCCTCACCTACCGCGAACTCGCCACCGCAGCCGCCCGGTTGGCCGCCGAACTGACCGCCCGCGGGGTCCGCCCGGGCAGCGCCGTCGGCCTGCTCTGCGCCCGCGCCGCCCGCCTGCCCGTCGCCCAGCTCGCCGTCTGGTGGGCCGGCGGCCACGTCGTCCCGCTCGACCCCGCGTACCCGCGCCCGCGGCTGCGCGCCATGCTCGACGACGCCGGCGCCCGGCTCACCCTCGGCGACAAGGCACTGCTCGCCGAGGCGGGCCTGCCCGGGGAGGACGTCCTCGTCCTCACCGAACTCGGCCCCACCGCGGTCGCCGGCACCGGCCCCGGCACGCCGCGCACGCCCGGGCCCCCGGCCCCGGACGCGGCCGCCCTCGTCTACTACACCTCCGGCTCCACCGGCCGTCCGAAGGGCGTGCTCGTCCCGCACGGCGCCGTCGCCGACCTGGTCACCGCCGCCGACGGCCCCGCCCCCGCCCTCGGCCCCGGCGACCGCGTGCTGCACCACTCGCCGGTCGCCTTCGACGCCGCCACCTTCGAACTGTGGGGCCCGCTGGCGCGCGGCGCCGCCGTCGCGCTGTCCCCGGCCGGGCGCCCCAGCGCCGAGGAACTCGCCCGCGACGTCGAGCGGTTCGGCGTCACCACCGCCTTCCTCACCACCGCGCTGTTCCACCAGCTGGCCGCCCGCCGCTCACGGATCTTCGGCGTGCTGCGCACCGTGCTGGCCGGCGGCGAGGCGCTCTCCGCCGAGCACGCGGACGCCGTGCTGCGGGCCTTCCCCTGGCTGCGCCTGTTCAACGTCTACGGACCCACCGAGGCCACCACCTTCACCACCCTGCACCGGGTGCGGCCCGCCGACCGCACCGGACCGGTGCCGATCGGCCGCCCCTTCGGCGGCGCCGGCGCCCTCGTCCTGGACGCGGACCGCCGCCCCGTCCCCGACGGCACCCGCGGCGAACTGTGGATCTCCGGCGCCCGGGTGGCGCTCGGCTACCTCGGCCGACCCGAGCTGACCGCCGAGCGCTTCGCCGTCCTGCCCGGCACCGGGCGCGCCTACCGCACCGGCGACCGGGTGCTGCGCCGCCCGGACGGCGTGCTGGAGTACCACGGCCGGCTGGACGACCAGGTGAAGGTGCGCGGCTTCCGGATCGAGCCCGGCGAGGTCGAGCACGCCCTGCGGAGCCTGCCCGAGGTGGCCGAGACGGCGGTCGTGGTGCGCCGGGCCGGGCAGGAGGACGCCGCGCTCACCGCGTACGTGGTCCCCGCCGAGGGCCGGCGCCCGGTGCCCGAGGCGCTGCGCCGCCGGCTCGCCGAACGGCTCCCCGCCCATCTGGTGCCCACCGCCTGGACACTGCTCGACGCGCTGCCGCTCACCACCAGCGGCAAGGTCGACCGGCGCGCGCTGGCCGCCGACGAGGGCGCACCGGCCCCCGCCCCCGGGGCCGCCCCCGCCCCCGGCGCGCTGACGCCGATCCAGCAGGTGGTCGCCGCCGCCTGGTCGCGCGCCCTGGAGCGCCCGGTCACCGCCCCGGACGCGGACTTCTTCGCCGAGGGCGGGCACTCGCTGCTCGCCATGTGGGTGGTCGACGATCTCCGCGAGGACCTCGGCGTCGGCCTTCCGCTCGGCGACTTCCTCGACCACCCGACCGTGGCCGGCCAGGCCGCCCTGGTCGAACGGGCCCTGCGGGCCGCCGAGGCCGACGCCGACACCCCCGCCGAGGCCGACTCCGAGGCCGACGCCGCCGAGGCCGACGCCGCCGATGCCGACGCCGCCGGAGCCACCGCCGCCGGAGCCGTCACCGACGGCGTGGAGACGGAGACCCCCGAGGAGCCCGCCCGATGACCAGCCAGGCCGACCTGCTCCGCCGCGCCCGCCGCCGCACCGCGGCCGCCGCGTCCGCCGACCCCGTCCCGCCCCTCACCCACACCCCCGGCCCGGCCCCGCTCTCCCACGCCCAGCAGCGGATGTGGCTGATGGAACGCCTCGGCCAGGGCGGCCCCCGCTACCACGTCCCGCTGGCGACCCGGCTGCACGGCCCGCTGGACCTCGACGCCCTCGCCACCGCCCTGACCGGCCTCACCACCCGCCACCACGTCCTGCGCACCCGCTACGGCCACCACGACGACCGCCCCCACCAGGACACCGGACCCGCCGTCCCCGTCCCGCTGCCCGTCCGGCACGCCACCCCCGAGGCCGCCACCGCCCTGCTGCACGCCGAGGCGGCCCGGCCCTTCGACCTCGCCACCGGCCCGGCACTGCGCGCCCTGGTCGTCCGGCACGCCCCCGACGACCACACCCTGCTGCTCACCCTCCACCACATCGCCGTCGACGGCGGCTCGCTGCCCGTCCTCGCCGCCGAACTCGCCGAGCTCTACGCGGCCGCCGCCGACGGCCGCCCGTCCGGCCTGCCCGAACCGGGCCTCCAGTACGCCGACTACGCCCGCTGGGAGCGCTCCCGCGACGACCGGCTCGCCGCCGCGGCCGCCGAACGGGCCCGCCGCCTCGCCGGCGCCCGCCCGCTGCCGCTGCTGCGCGCCGTCCCGCCCGGCACCCCCGAACGCCGCGCCGTCCTGCACTGCGCCCCGCTCACCGCCGCGACCCTCGACGGCCTGCGCCGGCTCGGCGCCCGGCACGGCGCGACCCCGTTCACCGTCGTGCTGGCCGCCGCCTTCGCCGCCCTGCGCACCGCCACCGGCGGCTCCGACCTCGTGCTCGGCTGCGCCGGCGGCCACCGGGCCCGGCCCGGACTGCGCCGGCTGATCGGCCTCCAGGTCAACACCCTGCCCGTGCGCGCCCGGCTGCCCCGGCCCGACGGCGACCCGGCCTTCACCGAGGTGCTGGCCGCCGTGCGTACCGCCCTGCTCGACGCCCAGGCGCACCACGAGGTGCCCTTCGACCTGGTCGTCGAACACCTCGGCGCCGCCGCCCGGGGCGAGGACGGCACCCCGCTGCTCGCCGTGAGCTGCGACCTGGTCCGCCCCCCGGAGCCGCTGAGCCTGCCCGGCCTCACGGCGCGGGCCGTCGAGGTCGACCTCGGACTCGCGAAGTTCGGCCTGAGCCTGCTGGTCGAGGAGGGCCCCCGGCCGCGCTGCCTGCTGCAGCACGACCCGGCGGCGCTGGACGAGCCCACCGCGCGCCGCCTGCACACCGCCTTCACCGAACTGCTCACCGCCCTCGCCGCCGACGCCGGCCGCCCGCTCTCCGCACTCCCCGGCGAACGCCTCACCCCGGCCGGCGGCGGACACCCCGTCGTCACCGCGCTGCTCGCCGACCCCCGGGTCACCGACGCCGCCCTCCACCTCGCCGGCGACGGCCCGGCCCTCGCCTACGCGAGCGTGCGCGGTCCGGTCGCCCCGAGCGGCGCCGAACTGCGCGCCGCGCTGCGCCGCCGGCTCCCGCGGGCGGACCGGCTGCCGCTCGCCGTCACCCTGCTGGACCGCATCCCGCGCCACCCCGACGGCACCCTCGACCCCGCCCGCCTCCCCGGACGGCCCGCCGCCCCGGCCCGCCTCCCCGAGGTGCTGGACGCGTTCGCGCAGCTGCTGGGCGTGCGCCCGTCACCGGACGGGGACTTCCTGCGGCTCGGCGGCCACTCCCTGGCGGCGGTGCAGCTGGCCGAACGGCTGCGCACCCGGGCCGGTCTGCCGCTGACCGGACTGGACGTGCTGGAGCAGCGCACCCCGCGCGCCCTGGCCCTCCTGCTCGCCGCCCGCGCCGCCGAACGCCGGGCCACCCCCGGCCGCCGCTCCGCGCCCGGGCGGTCCGCCGCACGGGCCGGGACGGTGCTGCTCACCGGCGCCTCCGGGGGCGTCGGCGCCGCCGTCCTCCAGGAGCTCCTCGCCCAGGGCCGCCCCGTCCGGGCGCTGGTGCGCCCCGAGTCGGCCCACCTGGTGGCCGCCGCCGGTGTCGAGGTGGCCGAGGGCGACCTCGCCGACCCGGACAGCCTGCGCCGGGCCGTCGAGGGCGTGGACACCGTCGTCCACGCCGCCTGCACCTTCACCGAGCACGCCGTCGACCTCGCCGCGATGCGCGCCCTGGTCGGCGGCTGGCGCGGCACCGGCGGCTTCGTCCTCGTCAGCAGCGTCGACGCCTACGGCCGCCCCGCCCCGGGCGAGGTGGCCGAGGGCGCCCCCGCGGCCGGAGCGCTCAGCCCCTACGGCCGGGCCAAGCTCGACTGCGAGCGGATCCTCCTGGACGCCGCCCCCGGGGCCCGCGGCCCGGTCTCGGTGGTCCGCCCGCCGCTCGTCTGGGGCCCGCACCGGCGGCTGCGCGACCAGCTGCGCTGGGGCGCCACCGGCACGCTCTACCAGGCCGCGCTGGCCGGCCGCCGGATCCTGCTGCCACCCGCGGACGGGGGCCGGGCGGGCATCGGCTGGGTGCACTCCGCGGCCCTCGCCCGGGCCGTCACCGCGAGCACGGCGCTCGCGCCCGGCCGGGTCGTCAACGCGGTCACCGGCCATGTGCCCTGGGCCGCGTTCACCGCCGAACTGGTCCGGCTGCTCGGTTCGTCCAGCCCCGTCGTGCACGGTCCGGACGCCGACCCCGAGCTGCTGCGCCCCTGGCACTACCGGGCCGACGCGCTGGCCGGTCCGCTGCGCCCGGAGCCCGGCGAGGACTGGCGCACCGTCCTCGCCGCGATGACGCTCGGCACCGCCGCCGCGCGCTGAGCAGGCGGACACCCCGGGGCCGTGGGGGCCCCGGGGCGTCCGCCCGGTCACCGCCGGCGCGCGCTCAGCCGCGCCGGTCCCAGCGGTAGAACTCGTGCGCCATCGCGTCCTTCGGCCCCCGCCAGGTGGCCGGGTCGTACGCCTGGACGAACGCGGCGAGCGCATCGCTGATCGCCCGGAACTCGGGGTGGCCGGTCACCTGGGCGACGGCCGGGCCCGGCGGGCGGTCCGCCTCGATCAGGTGCAGGTAGACGTCGCCGAACTGGAACAGGCTGCGTCCCGTCACCCCGATCAGGTGCGGGAGTTCACCCCGGTCGTCGGAGTCGGCGAACACCTCGGCGATGCCGGCGGCCGCGTCCGGCTTCATCCGGGCGACGATCAGGGCGCGATGGGTCTGCGCCGTCCCGGGCACGCTCCCGGGAGTGGTCACGGGGGATGCCATGGTCAGACCTCCGCCGCCTTCTTCTCGACCTTCTCGCGGATCAGCTGCATCTGGATCCGGGAGTTGCGGTTGATGTGGTTGACCATGCCCTCGTCGTCGACCGGGGCGGTGGGCTTCATGGCGAAGTCCTGCACCCAGCGCATCCGGGTGCCGGCCGGAACCTCGGCGTACTCCCAGCGGATGTCCATGAACTCGAACGGGCCAGGCTCGACCCGCCGGGCGTTCACGGCGAGTTCGGCGCGGTCGGTGGTGCGCTCGGAGACCCAGCTCCACACCTTGCCGTCGTCGTCGGGGTGCATGGTCAGCCGGAACCGCACCCGGTCGCCGTCGCGCTCCAGCACGTCGACGGAGGCGTACTCGCTGAACAGCTGCGGCCAGTTCTCCAGGTCGTTGGTGATCTCCCAGACCAGGTCGAGCGGGGCGGCGATGACGATCTCGTTGTCGGTGTGTCCGGGCATCTCAGGCACCCGCCTTCGCGGTGACGGCGGAGTTGACCAGCTCCAGGAACTCGGCGGGGGTCTTGGCCGACTCCGCGCCGTTGGTGACCTTCACGCCGTGCCGGTTCTCCAGTTCGCCGACCACGCCGAGCAGGCCGAGGGAGTCCACGCCGAACTCGTCGAAGGCGGCGCCGGGGCGCTCCAGGGCGGCCGGCTCGATCACGACGCCGGCCCGGGCCTGGATGAGCGCCGCGAGTTCGGGATAGCTGAGGGTGTTGCTCACGGGGGTGTCCCTTCGTTGCGAGCGAGTGGTGAGCGGGTGGTGATCGGGTGGAGCAGGGGGTCGGGGCGGGTTCAGGACGGCTCGCCGCGCCGGAGCACCAGCGCCGAGTTGGAGCCCATCAGCCCGCGGCTGAGCACCAGCGCGGTGCGCAGTTCGGCCGGGCGGGCCCGGTCGGTCACCAGGGCGAGGTCGTGGGCGACCTCGGTGACGTTGGGAGTGGGCGGCAGCACGCCGTCCTCCATGGCGAGCACGGCGGCGGCGGTGTCCAGCGCGGGGGCGCCGCAGTAGGCCCGCCCGGTACCGGACTTGGGGGCGGTGACCGGGACCCGCTCGGCGTAGGGGCCGAGCGCGTCGGCCAGCGCGAGCGCCTCGGCGCGGTCGGCGGCCGGGACGCCGAGGGCGTCGGCGAAGACCACGTCGATCTCCTCCGCCGCGATCCTGGCCCGCTCCAGGGCGATCCGGATCGCCGCGGCCAGGCCCTCGCGGGACTCCACCCAGCGGGAGGCCCCGGTGAAGGTCGCGCCGTGGCCGGCGATGTGCGCCCGGACGGCGGCCCCGCGCCGGCGGGCGGCCGCCTCGTCCTCCAGCAGCAGCATCGCGCCGCCCTCGGCGGGGGCGAAGCCGGCCGCGTCGGGGGAGAACGGCAGGTAGGCCCGGTCGGGCCGGTCGGCGAGGCTCAGCTCGGGGTAGCCGAGCTGGCAGACCATCGAGTAGGGCGCGAGCGGGGCCTCGGCGGCGCCGACCACCACCGCGTCGGTGCCGTGCTCGACGGCCCGGGCGGCGTGCGCGAGCGCGTCCAGTCCGCCCGCCTCGTCGCTGGCCACCACCGCGCACGGGCCCTTGTAGCCGCCGCGGATGGAGATCTGGCCGGTGCTGGCCGCGTAGAACCAGGCGATCGACTGGTAGGGGCCGACGAACTGTGGTCCCTTGCCCCACAGCTGCTGGAGCTCGCCCTGGCCGAACTCGCCGCCGCCGGAGCCGGCCGCGGTCACCACGCCCACCGCGTACGGCTGTTCGGGGTCGGCGACGAAGCCGGCGTCCGCCACCGCCTGGTCGGCGGCGGCCATCGCGTAGTGCGTGAACCGGTCGGTCTGCACCAGGTAGCGGTTGTCGATGGCGGTCCGCGGATCGAAGTCCCGCACCTGGCCCGCGATGCGCAGCGGGAGGTCCGCGCAGCCCTCGCGGGATATCCGGTCGAGGACGCTCACGCCCTGCCGGGTGGCCTTCCAGAAGGCGTCGGCCCCCACGCCGTTCGGTGCCACCACACCCAGGCCGGTGATCACCGCCCGGCGGTTCTGCTGACGTGACGTCATGGATCTCACCCCGTTCTTGTGAGCACGACGGCGGACTGGAATCCGCCGAATCCGCTGCCGACCGACAGGATGTTCCGCAGCGGCAGCTCCCGCGCGGTGCGCGGCACGTAGTCGAGGTCGCACTCCGGGTCGGGTGTCTCGTAGTTGGCGGTCGGCGGCACCACCCCGCGGTCCAGCGCGAGGGTGCAGGCGACCACCTCGATCGCGCCGATCGCGCCGAGCGAGTGCCCGACCATCGACTTGATCGAGCTCATCGGCGTCCGGTACGCGTGCTCGCCGAGCGAGCGCTTGACGGCCGCCGTCTCGTGCCGGTCGTTCTGCTTGGTGCCCGAGCCGTGCGCGTTGACGTAGTCGACGTCCTGGCGGTCGACCCGGGCGTGGTCGAGCGCGTGGTCGATCGCCCGGGACATCTCCAGCCCCTCCTGGGTGAGGCCGGTCATGTGGTAGGCGTTGCCGAAGGTCGAGAAGCCGCCGATCTCGCCGTAGATCCGCGCGCCGCGCCGGCGGGCGTGCTCCAGTTCCTCCAGCACCAGGACGGCGCCGCCCTCGCCGAGCACGAAGCCGTCGCGGTGGGCGTCGAACGGCCGGGAGGCGTGGGCCGGGTCGTCGTTGCGTTCGCTGGTGGCCTTGATGGCGTCGAAGCAGGCGACGGTGATCGGGGAGATCGGCGAGTCGGAGGCGCCGGCGACGCAGATGTCGGCGCGCCCGTCCTCCACCGTCTGGAAGCCGTAGCCGATGGCGTCCAGGCCGGAGGTGCAGCCGGTGGAGACGGTCTGCACCGGTCCGTGCGCTCCGGTCCGCTCGGCGACCGCGGAGGCGAGCGTGCTGGGCGCGAACGCCCGGTGCAGCTGCGGCTCGGCGAGCCGGTGGTCGACGTCCCAGCGGGCGCCGCCGGCGCTGACCAGGGCGTAGTCGTGCTCCAGCCGGGTGGTGCCGCCGACGGCGGTGCCGAGCGAGACGGCGATCCGCCACGGGTCCTCGGCGGCCAGGTCGAGCCCGGCGTCGGCGATCGCCTCGTCGGCCGCGACCATCGCGAACTGCACGTAGCGGTCGGCCCGTCGGACGTCCTCCGGGCCGAGCCCGTGGGCCGCCGGGTCGAAGTCGCACTCGGCGGCGATCCGGGACCGGAACCCGGCGGGGTCGAAGAGCGTGATGCCCCGGGTCGCCGTCCGCCCGGCGGTGAGGAGGTCCCAGAACGCCGGGACCCCGACCCCTCCGGGCGCGACCACGCCGATACCGGTGACGGCGACCCGACGGCGGCTCACGAGCCCACCTTGGCGTGTTCCGGCGGGCCGGAGTTGACCACCGGCCCGGTCTCCTCGGTGTCGACGTGGCCGAGTTCGGGGCGCGGCGCCAGCGGGCCGAGGTGGAAGACCATCTTGGCCACCGAGTCGCCGACGTTGCGGAACCGGTGGCGCATGTCGACCGGGATCAGCAGCCCCTGTTCGGGCTTGAGCACCCGGGTCTCGCCGTCCAGGTCCACCTCCAGGTCGCCGGTGACGACGAACACGAACTCCTCGGAGTACGGGTGGTAGTGCTCGCCGATCCGCTCGCCCGGCTGCACGATGGCCAGCCCCATGAACCCGCTGGTGGCGCCGCAGGTGGTCGGGGTGAGCATGGCGCGCAGGTCGCCGCCGCGCCGGCGGTTCTCCGGAACCTCGGAGACGTGCACGATCCGTGGGTACTGCGTGGACATGGTTTCTTCCTTCTGTTGCCGGGGCTTGTCGTGCCGGAGCTGCTGGTGCCGCGGCTTCCGGTGCCGGAGTTCCCGGGGCCGGGTGCGGGCGGTGGTCAGGAGTCCTGGGACGTCCGGTCGGTGACCGGGTTCATGCTGCGGGCGGCGAGGAAGGCGCGCAGCCCGGCGTCGGTCCGCAGGTCGCCCTCCGGTCCGAGGTCGAGCAGCCGGCCGAGGAGGGTCGCCTCGCGCTCGCCGGCCACGCCCAGGGCCGCCGCCGGGTCCGCCTCCGGCGGCAGCCGCAGGTCCACCAGCCGCACCACGACGTCCTCGCGGTGGAAGACGGTGCTCGCGGCGACCGGGCCGGTGGGGTCGGCGGTGGCGAGGACGTCGTACTCGGCGAGCAGGTCGGTGACCACCTTCCCGTTGCCGGGCTTCACCGGGTACAGCACGGCGTGCCGGTGCAGCCGCCCGGAGACCGGGGAGCCGCCCACCGCCTGGTTGGCGGCGGGCAGCGCGGCCCGGGCGAAGAAGGCGCGCGCCGCCTGCGGGTCACCCAGCTGCCGGGCCTCCTCCAGGTACGGGTTGATCGCCTCCTCGACGGCCCGCACCTCGGGCTGCAGGGCGACGTGCCGCAGGGCGTCCCCCAGGCTGCCGATCACCTCGACCGCGCGGACCACCCGGTTGCCGTGCATGAACAGCGAGGTGCGCCGCAGCCGGGTGGCCCCGTCGACCTCCGCGCGGGGGGAGGCGTAACCGGAGAGGATCCGGGCCACCTCGGGCTCGCTGCCGGGCTTGACGGTGAAGGTGAGCGCGTGCCGGACCACCCCGTCCGGGCCCGGGTCGGCCTTCGGCGGGCCGGCCTGCCCGGCCGGGGCGGTGCGCGGCAGGCCGGCCGGCACCTCCAGCGGCGCGCGGCTGCCGGTGGCGCCGGCGGCGGAGGTCTCCCGCAGGATGGTGTAGCGCAGCGAGCGGAAGGTGTCGCTGACACAGCCGTGCATCGGCTTGACCATCTCCCGGTGGGCCGGGCTGTCCACCCACGCCAGGAAGGTCTCCTGGTCCTCCCACTCGCTGGTGATCAGCCACTGGCGGGGGTCGTTGATGGACTGGCAGAGCTGGTCGCTGACGTGGCCGGGGACGGTCGCGACCTGGTGGCGCAGCTTCTCGTACACGTCCATGAAGCGCTGCTGGGCGCCGTCCTGGATCTCCAGCATCAGCACCACCCGCAGGCGGGTCTCGGAGGGGGAGTGCTGCCGGGCGGGCGGTTCGGACAGGGTCGTCATGATCCACTTTCTGCTTCTGGGCCGCGCGCGTCGGGGGCCGCGTGCGGCGGCGCCGGTGCCGGAGGGGGCCGGGCGGCCCCCGGCGGGAGGGGTGCTGCGGTGTCGCTCGGCCATCAGGCCTGAGGTCGATCGTGCGCGGCGCTCCCGAGTGGCGCGAGATATGCGGGCCATCCGGGCGACGAGACGGCACAAGGCGCCCGTCACGGGGGACGGTAGGACCGGGCCGCCGTGCCCGCGAGGCCCCGACAGGGCGCCGCCGAGCCCCGCATTCGGCCCCGAACTCCCGTACAGGCTGGAGCAATTGATGAATCCGAAGGTGGACGACCGGGTACCGGTCCTGATCGTCGGCGGCTCGCTGGTCGGGCTGTCGGCCTCGCTCTTCCTCGGCCGACTGGGTGTCAGGCACCTGCTGGTCGAGAAGCACGCCGACACCTCGCATCACCCGCGCGGCCGAGGCAACAACGTGCGGACGATGGAGCTGTACCGGGTGGCCGGGATCGAGACGGCGATCCGCGAGGCGGCGTCCGTGCTGGCCCCCAACCACGGCATCCTCCAGGCGCCCTCGCTGACCGGCGAGGAGCAGGAGTGGCTGTTCCGGGAGATCGACCCCGGCGGGCGGCTGGCCCGGTTCAGCCCCAGCTCCTGGTGCCTGTGCAGCCAGAACGACCTGGAGCCGGTGCTGCGCCGCGCGGCCCGCGACCTGGGCGCCGAGATCCGCTTCGGCACCGAGCTGCTCTCCTTCGAGCAGGACGCCGACGGGGTGACGGCGCTGCTGCGCAGCCGGGAGACCGGCGAGGAGCGGGTCGTCCGGGCGGAGTACCTGGTCGCCGCGGACGGCCCGCGCAGCCCGGCCCGCACCCGGCTGGGCATCGGCCAGAGCGGCCAGGGCGAGCTGTTCCACAACGTCAGCATCACCTTCCGGGCGAAGCGGCTGGCCGAGGCGGTCGGCGACCGCCACTTCATCGCCTGCTACCTCACCAACCCGGAGGCGGACGGTGCCCTGCTGCCGGTCGACAACCGGGAGGAGTGGGTCTTCCACGCGCCCTGGCACCCGGAGCACGGCGAGCCGCTGGAGGCGTTCACCGACGAGCGCTGCGCCCGGCACATCCGGGCCGCCGTCGGGATGCCCGAACTCGACGTCGAGGTGACCGGCAAGGCTCCGTGGCACGCCGCCGAACGGGTCGCCGAGCGCTACTCGGGCGGTCGGGTCTTCCTGGCCGGGGACTCGGCGCACGAGATGTCCCCGACCGGCGCGTTCGGCTCCAACACCGGCATCCAGGACGCGCACAACCTGGCCTGGAAGCTGGCCGCGGTGCTCTGCGGCTGGGCCGGCCCCGGGCTGCTGGAGACCTACGGGCAGGAGCGCCGGCCGGTGGCGCGGGTGACCAGCGAGCGCGCCTCGGCCCGCTCCGCCGAGCACAGCCACCCCGGCTACGCCGTGGTCCCGGGCGTCGGCCGGCAGGCCGGGGTGCTGGCGGTGGCGCTCGGCTACCGCTACCCGCAGGGCGCGGTGCTGGGCACCGACCCGGCCGGCCCCGTGGTCCCGGACGCCTTCGAGTCGACGGGCGAGCCGGGCAGCCGGGCCCCGCACCAGTGGCTGCTGCGGGCGGGCGTGCGGCTGTCCACCCTCGACCTGTACGAGCAGGCGATGGTGCTGCTGACCGGCTCGGCGGGCACCGCCTGGAAGGACGCCGCCCGCCGGGCGGCCGACCGGCTGGCCGTCCCGCTGGACGCCTACCGGATCGGCGACGGCGCGGACGACGACCTGGCCCCCGAGCCGGGCGCCGACTTCGCCGCCCTGCACGGCATCCGCCCCGACGGGGCCCTGCTGGTGCGCCCGGACGGCTTCGTCGCCTGGCGGTCCGAGCACCCCGCCGACGACCCCGAGGCCGCCGTGGAGCATGCCCTGCGCTCGGTGCTGTCGCTGTAGCCCGACGCGGAAGGGCCCGCCGGTCGCACGGCCGGCGGGCCCTTCCGCGGGGTCGGACGGTGTCTCAGTGACCGCCCTCGTCGACGACCTCGACGTCCTCGATGTTGCGCTCGATGATCTCGGCCGGCAGCGCGACCCGGATCGCCCAGTAGTAGATCACCAGGGAGAACACCGCGACCGCCGCCATGTCCCACCACATCGGGATCCGGCCGGTGCCGTCGCCGAAGCCGCCCTGCCAGGAGATCAGGCCGAGGCCCAGCAGATAGGCCGGCAGCCACTGGGCGGCCCGCCAGTCCATGTGCGGGGCGTTCGGCAGGCCCTTGCGGATCGCGTACGTGGCGTAGCTGCCGAGCAGCAGGTAGCCGATGACGATCGCGATGCCCAGGCGGGACAGGGTGTGCCAGCCGGACCAGTAGATGATCAGGCTGGAGACGATGAAGGACGCCGGGGCGATGGCCGCGCCGCCGGGCAGGCGGTAGGAGCGCTCGCGCGCCGGCAGCCGGCGGCGCAGCGCGCCGAAGGCGAGCGGGGCGCCCGCGTACATGAGCACGCTGGCCGAGGTGATGAAGCCGACCAGCTCCTGCCAGCTCGGGAAGGGCATGAAGCAGACGACGCCGGTGACGAACGACATCAGGAGGCCGAACCACGGCGCGCCGCGCTTGTCGACCCGCTCGAACAGCTGCGGCGCGTAGCCGTTCTTGCTGAGACCGTAGGCGATGCGCGAGGTGGAGGTGGTGTAGATGAGGCCGGTGCCGCCGGGGGAGACGATGGCGTCGAAGTACAGCACCCAGGCCAGCCAGCCGAGGCCGACCAGGGTGGCGAGGCCGGCGAACGGGCCGTCGATGCCGGGGAAGTCGAGCTTGTCCCAGCCGCCGGCGAAGGTGGAGGCGGGCAGCGCGGCGATGAAGACGACCTGCAGCAGCACGTAGATCGCGGTGCCGATGGCGACCGAGCCGAGCACGGCGCGCGGGATGTCGCGCTTGGGGTTGCGGCTCTCGCCGGCCAGCTGGATCGCCTGCTCGAAGCCGAGCAGGGCGAAGATGATGCCGCTGGCGCTGACGGCGGTGAGCACGCCCTTGATGCCGAACGGGGCGAAGCCGTGCGAGGTGAAGTTGGAGCCGTGGAAGTTGCTCACGGACAGCACGAAGATCGCGAACAGCGGGACGAAGATCTTCAGCCAGGTGGCGGCGCTGTTGGTGCGGGCGAGCACCCGGACGCCGAGGAAGTTGACCGCGACGAACAGGGCCATCAGCAGCACGGCGACGACCATGCCGCTCGGGGTGAGGGTGCCGTTGTCGTTGAGGAAGCCCTGCGCGAACTCCCAGTGCCCGGCGTAGCCGATCATCGCCTCGACCTCGATGGGCGCGACGGTGGCGGCCTGGAGCCAGGAGAACCAGCCGAACGACATGCCGGCCAGCCCGCCGAAGGCGTAGTGCGGGTAGCGGGCGGTGCCGCCGGCGACCGGGAACATGCCGCCGAGCTCGGCGTGCACGAAGGCGAGCAGCACGATGGCGACCGCGCCGATGCCCCAGGAGACGAGCGCCGCCGGTCCGGCGACGACGACGGCGTTCTTCGCGCCGTAGAGCCAGCCCGAGCCGATGATCGAGCCGACCGAGGCCCACATGAGGCCGATGAGACCGACTTCGCGGCGCAGCGACCGGTGGGTGGTGGTTCCGGTGCCGGAACCGGTGCCCGAACCGGGCGGGGAGAGCTGGTTGAGGGAGGCCATGCGCAATCTCTCTGTGCTGTGGGGGCTCCGGTCGTGCGGAGCGCGGAGAGTTGACACACGGTAGGCGGATTCGGAGACATCTGCACAGATTCCATTACTGAATGTTTACCTACTTCGCAGGATATTTCCGCAGGTAGGCGCCCATCTGTTCATGCACCCGTTACGTGACGGATGAGTAGTTTCGGCGTTTCCGCCATATGTGAGCATTGATTTCCCCCCGGGCGGGATGATAAGGCGGAACGGGTTATGGAAATCAGGCTGTTCGTATAAGGATGCAGCCCCGTTCCCGGTCGCGTAGGGTGCCCTCATGCGTTCCCGGATCCTGCCGCCGCCCGTCCGCTAGCGGGCGGCCCACTCCACGCACCCCCGCCCGGCGGCCGCGCCGTTCCCGGGCCGATGAGTGCCGCCCGCTGCGCCGGTGGACCTCATCCGGCCGGGCCCCGCCCGGCACCCCGTCGTGGAGATCGAACGCATGACCACTCCTGCCGCCGTGCCGTTCCGGCACGGCCTGCTGTCCATCTCGGCCGCCGCCGTCGCCTGGGGCGCGGGCGGGGCCGTGGCCGCCCTGCTGATGGGCGCCGCCGGGCTCGGCCCGGTCGCCGTCTGCGCCTGGCGGTTCGCCGTCGCCGCCGGCTGTCTCGCCCTGCTGCCCGCCCGGGGCGCCACCGGGCCGCGCCGCGCCGCCGTGCTCACCGGGCTCGGGCTGGCGGTCAGCCAGTGCGCCTACTTCGGCGCGGTCCGCTGCGCCGGGCTCGGCCTCGGCACCCTGGTGACCATCGGCGCCGGGCCGGTGCTCACCAGCCTCGGGGCCCGTCTGCTGCTCGGCGAACGGCTCACCGGCCGGGCGGCGGCCGCCAACCTGCTCGCCCTGGGCGGACTGGTCCTGCTGGTGGCGGGCCCGGCGGGCGGTCCGCGGCCCGCGCTCGGGGTGGCGCTCGCCGCGCTGGCCGGTGCCGGGCAGAGCGGCCTGACCCTGTGGGCCCGGGCCGGTGGTGCGGCCCGCGCCTCGGCCGGGGCGTTCACCACCGGCCTGCTCTGCCTGCTGCCGCTCGCCCTCACGGTGGACGGCGGTGTGCTGCCGACCGCCGGGGCGCCGCTGCCGACGGCGGGCGCCCTGCTGTTCCTGGGCACGGTGCCGACGCTGCTCGCCTACCGCTGGTACTTCGCCGGCCTGAGCGTCGTCCCGGGGGCGACTGCGGCCGTCCTGGTCCTGCTCGAACCGGCCACCGCCGCCGCCCTCGGCGTGGCCTTCTTCGGCGAGCCGTTCACCCTCGCCCTGCCGGCGGGCTCCGCCCTGCTGCTGACCGCCATCGCCACGCTCACCCGCCGCTAGGCCCTCTCTGATCCGCAAGGGCGGGCCCGGCCGGGCCCGCCCTTGCGGATCAGGGCACCGGGCGCAGGGCCGGCCGGGCGGGGGCGAGGGCGCGCAGCACCAGGTCCACGTGGACGTGGGCGGCGCCCGCCCGCAGCAGCGCGGCGGAGACGGCGCGTAACTCCTCCGGGCCGGTGCAGGCGAGCCGCAGTTCGAGGTCGGCGTCGCCGGCCAGCGCCAGGCCGCTCTGCACCGCGGGGAACTCGGCGGCCAGCCGGTCGAAGTCGAGCGGGACCGGGCCATAGCTCACCCGGGCGAGGGCCTGGAGCGGGCGGGCCGGCTCGGGCTGCGGCGCGCCGGGGACGAGGTGGAGCGCGCTCACCGGCGCTGGAGCCGGGCGCCGGAGCGGGGAGCGGTGTGCCCGGTGGCCGGGCGGGCGGCGCCGGTGCCGGCACCGCCCACCGGCGGGGCGACCAGCCGGGGGTCCAGGACCAGTTCCTCGACGCCGAGCGGCGCGGTGAGCGCGCGCAGCGCCGGTTCGCCGAGCTCGACGGCGGCCTGCCCCGGGCCGAGCAGCCCGGCGAGCGCGCCCGCCGAGCTGAAGCCGACCGCACAGCGGCGGCCGTCGCGCAGGCGGAAGAGGCGGAGGGAGGTGGTCCGTCCGGTGACGGTGACCGGAACGTGCCAGACGACGACGCGGGCCATGCGGGTGCTCCCGGGTGATGGAAGGGGGACCTGCCGGAACTGCTCGGTGCTGCTCGTACTGCTCGTGCTGCTCGGTGCTGTTCGGTGCTGCGCGGAACGCGAGGAACGCGCTCGGAACGCGCGTAATCCCCGGTGCTGCTCGGAACCTCTGCCCATGACGCTAGGGCGGCCACGGGCGCACGGTGAACAGTCCTGACGCAGCGTTGACCGAATGCCGCACCGCGTTGACGGAGTCCTGACGGTCGGGTGCACCGCTCACCGGACGGCGCTTCCCGGCCCGCTCCGCTTGCCCCGCGGCGGCCCCGGGACGACGGTGGAGCTGATCCGATTCCGGGGGGAGGTGGAGCGAAGGGGCGGTCACGAGATATCTTGACGTCAAGACGTTGGAGACGTGAAGCGGAGTACCGATGACTGACTCGACCATCATCTATACGCACACCGACGAGGCGCCGGCCCTGGCAACGTACTCGTTCCTGCCGGTGGTCCAGGCGTACGCCTCGACGGCGGGCGTGAAGGTGGAGACTCGCGACATCTCCCTCGCCGGGCGGATCATCGCGAGCTTCCCGGAGCGTCTCACCGAGGACCAGCGGATCGGCGACGCCCTCGCCGAGCTGGGCGCGCTCGCCAAGACCCCGGGTGCCAACATCATCAAGCTGCCGAACATCTCGGCTTCCATCCCGCAGCTGAAGGCCGCCATCGCCGAGCTGCAGGCGCAGGGCTACGCGCTGCCGGACTACCCGGACGACCCGCAGACCGACGAGGACAAGGACGTCCGCGCCCGGTACGACAAGGTCAAGGGCAGCGCCGTCAACCCGGTCCTGCGCGAGGGCAACTCGGACCGCCGCGCCCCCGCGTCGGTCAAGAACTACGCCAAGACCCACCCGCACCGCATGGGCGCCTGGTCGGCCGACTCCAAGACCAATGTCGCCACCATGGGCGAGAACGACTTCCGCTCCACCGAGAAGTCGGCCGTCATCGCCGAGGACGGCGCGCTGCGCATCGAGCTGGTCGCCGAGGACGGCGCCACCACCGTGCTGCGCGAGTCGGTCCCGGTGCTGGCCGGCGAGGTCGTGGACGCCTCGGTCATGCGCGCCGCCGCGCTGAACGAGTTCCTGGCCGCGCAGGTCGCCAAGGCCAAGGCCGAGGGCGTGCTGTTCTCGGTCCACCTCAAGGCCACCATGATGAAGGTCTCCGACCCGATCATCTTCGGCCACGTGGTCCGCGCCTTCTTCCCGCAGACCTTCGCCAAGTACGGCGAGGTGCTCGTCGCGGCGGGCCTGAACCCGAACAACGGCCTCGGCGGCATCCTGGCCGGGCTGGAGAAGGTCCCGCACCTGGGCGAGGAGATCAAGGCCTCGTTCGAGGCCGAGCTGGCCGAGGGCCCGGCCCTGGCCATGGTCGACTCCGACAAGGGCATCACCAACCTGCACGTGCCGAGCGACGTCATCGTCGACGCCTCGATGCCGGCCATGATCCGCACCTCCGGCCACATGTGGGGCCCGGACGGCCAGGAGGCCGACACCCTCGCCGTGCTGCCGGACAGCAGCTACGCGGGCGTCTACCAGGCCGTCATCGACGACTGCCGCGCCCACGGCGCCCTGGACCCGGCCACCATCGGCTCGGTCCCGAACGTCGGCCTGATGGCCCAGGCCGCCGAGGAGTACGGCAGCCACGACAAGACCTTCGAGATCGCCGCCGCCGGCACCGTGCGCCTGGTCGACGCCGCCACCGGCGCGGTCGTCCTGGAGCAGGCCGTCCAGCCGGGCGACATCTTCCGCTCCTGCCAGACCAAGGACCTGCCGATCCGCGACTGGGTGAAGCTGGCCGTCACCCGCGCCCGGGTCACCGGCAACCCGGCCGTCTTCTGGCTGGACGAGAGCCGCGCCCACGACGCCGTGCTGATCGAGAAGGTCAAGGCGTACCTGGCGGAGCACGACACCGCCGGCCTGCAGATCGAGATCAAGTCCCCGGTCGAGGCCACCAAGTTCTCGCTGGAGCGCATCCGCCGCGGCGAGGACACCATCTCGGTCACCGGCAACGTGCTGCGCGACTACCTGACCGACCTGTTCCCGATCCTGGAGCTGGGCACCAGCGCCAAGATGCTGTCGGTCGTCCCGCTGATCAACGGCGGCGGCCTGTTCGAGACCGGCGCCGGCGGCTCCGCCCCGAAGCACGTCCAGCAGCTGGTCAAGGAGAACTACCTGCGCTGGGACAGCCTGGGCGAGTTCTTCGCGCTGGCCGCGAGCTTCGAGCACCTGGCCCGCACCACCGGCAACGCCCGCGCCCAGGTGCTGGCCGACACGCTGGACCGCGCCACCGGCACCTTCCTCAACGAGGACAAGTCGCCGAGCCGTCGCCTCGGCGGCATCGACAACCGCGGCAGCCACTACTACCTGGCCACCTACTGGGCCCAGGAGCTGGCGAAGCAGACCGAGGACGCCGCGCTCGCGCAGGCCTTCGAGGGTCTGGCCAAGACGCTCACCGAGCAGGAGCAGACCATCGTCGAGGAGCTCATCGCGGTGCAGGGCTCCCCGGTCGACCTGGGCGGCTACTACCAGCCGGACCCGGCCAAGGCCGCGGCCGTGATGCGCCCGTCGAAGACCCTCAACGAGGCGCTCGCCAACCTCGGCTGACCCGACCGGTCACCGCTCACCGCTGAACCCGGCAGGCCCCGGGGATCCGTCGCGACGGATCCCCGGGGCCTGCCGGCCTTCCCGGCCCCGGCGGACCGCTCAGTGCCCCTCGCCCTCCGGCCGGGCGTACCGGGGGAGCAGGAAGGCGGTCAGGAAGGCCGCGGCGAGCAGTGCGGCGACGAGCCCGTACGTCCAGCCGGCCGCGTGCCGGAAGCCGTCGGTGCCGGCCCGGCCGAAGAAGGCGGTGCCGAGCAGGGCCACGCCCACCGAGCCGCCGAGCTGCTGCTGGGCGTTGAGGACGCCGGAGGCCGAACCGGTCTCGGACTCCTCGACCCCGGCCAGCGCGATGTCGAAGAACGGCGCCATGATCAGGCCGAGGCCCAGCCCGGTCAGGGCGAGCGCCGGGGCCAGCTGCCAGCTGCCGAGACCCGCGTCCCCGTGCTCGACGGTGAACCGCAGGCCGAGCGTGCCCGCCACGGCGACGGCGAGACCGGCGTGCAGCACCCGCCGGCCGTACCGGGGTGCCAGCAGGCCGCCGGAGAGGACGGCGCCGACGACCACGCCGACCGACAGCGGGATCATCGAGAGCCCGGCGTGCAGCGGCGTCCAGCCGAGGCCGAGCTGCAGGTGGAGGGTGAAGACCAGCAGGAGCCCGGAGAGCGCGGCGAAGAACACCAGGCCGGTGGCGAGCGCCGAGACGAAGGCCCGCTTGCCGAGCAGCGAGGGCTCGACCAGCGGGGTGCCGCCGCGCCGGAGCACGCCGCGCTGGTGCCGGGTGAACAGCCACAGGACCGGCACCGAGGCGGCCATCGAGAGGACGCTCCACAGCGGCCAGTCCAGCTCGCGGCCCTGGACCAGCGGGTGGACCAGCAGCAGGACGGCGAGGCCGAGCACCAGCACGCCGACCGGGTCGAGCCGCCCGGCGCCGGCGGTGCGGGTGACGCGGTCGGCGGGCAGGAGCCGGGGGGCGGCGAGCACCGCGATCAGGCCGAGCGGCAGGTTGACCAGGAAGACGGTCCGCCAGCCGAGGCCGAACAGGTCGGCGTCGGTGAGGTAGCCGCCGAGGGTGGGCCCCAGCACCGAGGACAGGCCCAGCACGGGGCCGAACAGCCCGAACGCGGCGCCGAGCTCCCCGGGCGGGAACATCGCCTTGATGAGGCCGAGCCCCTGCGGGATCAGCAGCGCCGCGAACAGGCCCTGCACGGTGCGGGCGGCGATCAGGGTGCCGGCGCCGGGCGCCGCCGCGCAGAGCAGCGAGGCGAGGGTGAAGCCGGCCGCGCCGAGGACGAACAGGCGCCGGCGGCCGAAGAGGTCGCCGAGCCGGCCGCCGGTGATCAGCAGGACGGCGAAGGAGAGCGTGTAGGACGCGGTGATCCACTGGATCTGGGCGTCGCTGCCGCCGAGGTCCTGCCGGACGGAGGGGGCGGCGACGCCGACGATCGTGGTGTCGAGGAGGTCCATCACCTCGGCGGCGAGGACGACGGCGAGGCCTGCCCAGCGCAGCCGGTGACCGGCGGTCGGGGGCGCGGGGGCCTGGGGCGGGGCGGTCTGACCGGTCATGCGGGGCCTCCGGAACCAGAGCTGTCGACGAACGCTGTTCGTCGCTACGAACACTGTTTGGTTGGACGAACAGTGTTCTCCCATGGAACGGTGTTCGTGTCAAGTAATCTGGGATCCGTCGCCGACCCCGAAGGAGCCCCCATGAGCAGTGCCGCCCCGCGTTCCGGCTGGCCCGAGCACTGGCAGGGGAGGGCGAAGGCCGCCCCCCGGCGGCAGCCGCTCAGCCGGGAGCGGATCGTCGAGGCGGCGCTGCGGATCGTCGACACCGAGGGCATGGACGCGCTCAGCATGCGCCGGGTCGGCCAGGAGCTCGGCACCGGCGCCGCCAGCCTCTACGCCCACGTCGGCTCCAAGGAGGAGCTCGTCGAGCTGGTCCTGGACCTCGCCTACGCCGGCATCGAGCTGGAGCCGGCCGACCCGGCACGGTGGCAGCAGCAGATCAAGGACCTGCTGCGCCGCTCCCGGGAGGCGCTGCTGTCGCACCGCGACCTGGCCAGGGCCGCGGTGGTCGCCAACGTCCCGGTCACCCCGCACGCGATGGACATCGCCGAGGCCATGCTCGCCATGCTGCGGGCCGGCGGCCTGGACGAGCAGACCGCCGCCTACGGGGTCGACCTGCTCGGCCTGTACACCACCGCGACCGCCTTCGAGGCCTCCAGCCGGGGCGGAGCCGACACCCAGGAGTTCACCGACCGGATCCGCGGCTACTTCGCGACCGTCCCGCACGAGCGCTATCCGATGATCACCTCGATGGCCGCCGCGCTCACCCGTAACGTCGGCGAGGAACGCTTCGAGTTCGGCCTGGACATCCTGGTCGCCGGCCTCGCCCGGCAGGCCCCGGGCGGCGCGGCCTGAGGGCCGCCCCGGGAACGCCGGCCCGGGAAGGACCCGCCACGGGAGCCGTCCCGGACGCGCAGGAGCCCCCGTCCGCGATCGGACGGGGGCTCCCGGGGGAACGGGCCGGGCTCAGCCGGCGTCGGCCGCGGGGCGCCGGCTGCGCTGGTCCAGCGAGGCCAGGTAGGCGTTGTACGCCGCCAGCTCGGCGTCACCGCTGCGGTCCTCGGCGCGGTCCCGGCGGCGCGAGAGCCGCTGCTCCGAGCCCATCCACTGGTAGACCAGCGCGATCAGCACGATCGCGGTCGGGATCTCGCCGAACGCCCAGGTGATGCCGCCCGCGAGCTTCTGGTCGGCCAGCAGGTCCGTCCCGGACGGCGCGCCCGCGGTGGTGAAGGTGTTCACCAGCTGGTGGTTGGCCATCATCACCGCGACGCCGAAGAACGCGTGGAACGGCATGCCCATGAACAGCTCGATGATCCGCATCACATGGCCGGGCCGGTGCGGGCCCGGGTCCACGCCCATGATCGGCCAGAAGAAGACCAGCCCGGTCGCCAGGAAGTGCACCATCATGAAGATGTGCCCGAGCCGGTACTGCATCAGGAAGTCGAACAGCGGGGTGAAGTAGACCCCGTACAGGCTCGCGATGAACAGCGGGATGGTGAAGGCCGGGTGCGAGATCACCTTGACGTACGTCGAGTGCAGCAGCGCCACCAGCAGCTCGCGCGGCCCGCGCGGGCGCCCCTTGCCGGCCGGCCGCAGCGCGCGCAGCGCCAGGGTGATCGGCCCGCCGAGCAGCAGCAGGATCGGCGACAGCATGGAGAGCACCATGTGCTGCATCATGTGCGCGCTGAACAGCACCATGCCGTAGTCGTTCAGCCCCGTGCAGGTGACCAGGATCACCGAGCCGACACCCAGCACCCAGGCCACCGTGCGCCCGACCGGCCAGCCGTCGCCGCGCCGCCGCAGCCGGACCACGCCGGTGACGTACAGCGCGAGCGCGGCCAGGCTGCCGATCAGGAACACCCAGTCGGGGGACCAGGTGAGCACGTTGGAGAGCGAGAACGGGCCGAGCTCGGTCATCCCGCCGTGGTGGTGCATGCCTGACATTCCGTCGCCCATCGGCGGGTCCCGCTTTCCCTCGTCACGGCCCCTGGGTGGGTCCGGTTCGCCCGTTTTGCTTCGGCATACAGCCTAGGCGGGCCTTACCCCGGGCCGCGCCCCGGCCCCCGTCGCACCCGCGGCGTCCGTGATCCGCGCCGCGCTCGCCCCGCCCCCGGCGGGCCGCGTCAGGCCCCGCCCTCCGCCCGGGCGGCGCCGCGCACGCACCAGGCGTCGATCCGGCCCGCCAGGATGTGCGGCTCCGCCTGGTCCGGACGCGCCCGGAAGCCACTGAGCATCACCGGGATCCCGAGCGCCGAGCGGACGGCGTCGGCCCATTCGAGCGCGTCGAGGACCGCCTCCGGGCCGGTGTCCCCGCCGGGCCCGGCGTCGAGGTCGGCCAGCTCGCACAGGCCCGCCGCACGCATCGCGCGCAGCCGGGCGAGCAGCGCCTCCACGGCCTCGCCGGACGCCGGGCCGCCCGCGGGGGCGACCGTGCTGCGCACCGCGACCACCGCGCCCGGGGCCCGGCCGCCGCTGCGGCCGGCGACCGCGGCGGACAGGGCCGCCGCCTCACCACCCGCCCGGACCGGGTCCGGCGGGCAGGCGCCCATGTCGACGACGACCAGCGGCGGCGGGTCGGCGGGGTGCCGGGAGGCCGGACCGGCCAGGTGGTCCGCCAGCCGGTCCGCCGTGACGACGGCGCCGCCGCCCGCCGGGCGGCCGGCCGGCGCGAGCACCCAGCCGTACGGCGCGTCCCGCGGCACCGTGTCCTGCGGGGTGCCGTCGCCGAGGTCGAGCACGAGGCGCCCCGGGAGCCGGAGCCCGCCGACGTCCAGCGGCAGCCCCAGCGCGCCGTCCGGGGTGGGCCGGTAGTCGCCCCCGGCGACCACCCGGGTGGCCTCCTCCACGAGTTCCGGGGCCTCGGCCCGCACCTTCGCGGCGACGGGCAGGACGGCCCGGCTGAGCAGGTGCACGGAGAACTGCGCGCCCGGCCGCTCCAGGTGGGCCGGAGCGTTCTCGAACCACCGCATGCTGCGCTCGCCGGCGTCCTGGAGGGCGCGGACGCTGGGCAGCCGCCGGCGCTCGTACTCCGCCAGCGCGTCGGCGACGGCCTCGTGGCGGTGCAGTGCGCGGGCCAGGTAGTAGCCGTCCTCCAGGGCCATCCGGGTACCTGACCCCACCGAGTAGTGCACGGTGTGGGAGGCGTCGCCGATGACCACCACGTTGCCGTGCACGCAGCGGTCGAGCCGCACCGCGGGGAAGTTCGCCCAGCGCAGCTCCTTCGCCTGGAGGGGGTGTCCGGCGAGGTGCTCGCCGAAGACGTCCGACCAGTGGCCGAGGTCCTGCTCCAGCCGCCCGCGTTCCGCCGCGGCCGCGGGGTCGCCGGTGGCGGGCAGCTCGACCACGAAGGTGCTCACGCCGTCCCCGTGCGGGTATCCGTGGGCGACGACCGGCCCGTGGGCGGTCTCCTCGAAGATGAAGGTCATGGCGTCGAACTCGGCCGTGGTGCCGAGCCAGGCGAACCGCGACCGGCCCAGGCCGGTCCGCGCGCCCAGCTCCCCGGCCAGCGCCCGCCGGGTCCGGCTGGCCGCGCCGTCGGCGGCCACCACCACGTCGTACTCGGTGCTCAGCACCTCCGCGTCGGCGGCGAGCCCGTAGTGCAGGGCGACCCCCGCCCCGGCCGCCCGGCCCGCCAGCTCCGCGAGCAGCCGGTGCCGGGAGAGGGCCACGTAGCCGTGGCCGGCGCTGCGGTGGCGCCGGCCACGGGCCCGCACCTCGACGGCGTCCCAGGTGACCTGGGCGGCCAGCAGCCGGCCGAGGGAGGGCGCGATGAAGTCGATGGTGCGGACGGCGGTGTCCGAGAACACCACGCCGTACCCGTAGGTCTCGCCCTCGGGCGCGCGTTCGTACACGTCGACGGTCCAGCCGGGGCGGGCCGCCTTGATCTGGGCCGCGGCGAGCAGGCCGGCCGGCCCGGCCCCGAGGCAGGCCACCCGCTTGGGCCGGCCCTGCGGCGGCGTGCGGGTCATCCGCGCGCCCCGGGCTGCCCGGCGGCCTGCCCGGCGGTCCGCGCGGAGGCCTGCGCGGCGGTCCGCCCGGCGATCTGCTCGGCGAGGACCCGGCGGAGGATCTTCCCCGCCCCGTTGCGCGGGATCTCCGGGACGATCACGACCTCCCGGGGAAGCTTGTACGAGGCCAGCCGGCCGTGCAGGTGGGCCAGGAGCCGGGCGGTGGCGAAGGAGGGGTCCTCGGTGACCACGAAGGCCAGCGGCACCTCGCCCCAGACCTCGTCCGGGACGCCGATCACCGCGGTGTCGCGCACCCCCTCGAAGCCCGCGACGGCGTTCTCCACCTCGGCCGGGAAGACGTTCTGGCCGCCGCGCTTGATGACGTCCTTGATGCGGTCCTTCAGGTGGACGAAGCCGTTGGCGTCCATCACGCCGAGGTCACCGGTGCGGACCCAGCCGTCCACGACGGTCCGGCCGGTCTCGACGGGGTCGCCGACGTAGCCCGACATCCGCCCGGGGGCCAGCACGCACACCTCGCCGATCTCGCCGACGGGCAGCGGGCGGTTGTCCTCGTCGTGGATCTCCACCGTGATGCCCGGCACGCTGCGGCCGCTGGACTCCCGCGGCACGGTGTCCGTCCCCGGCGCCGCCCCCGGGCCCACCGCCCAGGTGCAGAAGGTGCCGCCGGCCTCCGTCATGCCGTAGACGTTGCGGAAGCCGCAGCCGAAGGCGCGCGCGGCGTCGCGCAGCAGGTCCTGGCTCATCGGGGAGGCGCCGAACATGATCTCGCGCAGCCGGTTCTCGACGACGGCGTCGGGCCCCACGGTCATCATCAGGAAGCGGAGCATCTGCGGGACCATCCACAGGTGGGTGATCTCCTGCTCGGCGATGGTGCGCAGCACGGCGCGCGGCTGGAACTCGCGCATCAGGTGGAGGGTCGCCCCGGCGGCGAGGTAGTGGAAGGTCACGGTGACGCCGCCGTGCGCCAGCGAGTTGAGGTTGAGCAGCCGGACGCTGTCGTCCGCCCGCGCCTCGGCGAGCCAGGAGAGGGTCATCTGCCGCAGCGCCTCGGAGGTCTGCAGCACCCCCTTCGGCTTCCCGGTGGTGCCCGAGGTCAGCAGGAAGGCCAGCGGGTCGGAGGGGGAGGCGGCCGACGCGGTGAGCGGGACCTCGGTGGCCAGGGCCCGCTGGAACTCCTCCGACTCGAAGACGGTCGTGCGGCGGGCGTCGAGCCCGAGCCGGTCGGTCAGCCGGCGCTCGCCGATCACGTGCCGCACCCCGAGGCGCTCGGCGACCTCGGTGAACTCGGCCGGGGACATGGCGTGGTTGACCGGGACGAACGGGGCACCCAGGTGCGCCAGCGCGAAGTAGCCCACGATCACCTCGAACCTGTTGCGCGCGTGCACGGCGACCGGGTCGCCGTGCCCGACGTCCTGGTCGCGGAGGAGGGCCGCCACCGACTGGGCGGCCGCCCTGAGCCGGCGCCAGGTGAGACTGTTCGCCCCTTCGACGACGGCCGGGGCGTCGCCGCGCTGCTGGCAGTGCCGGTCGAGGATGTCACTGAACCACATTGATCTCTCCGATGAACTCGTACGGTGCCGGGACCGGTCGGCCGTCCGCGTCAGGCGTCGGCGGGCTCCGTCAGGAGGCGCAGCGCCATGACCGCCCGGTGGATGTCCGTGTAGGAGACGTAGAGGCTGTTGAAGCCGAACCGCAGCAGCGCCGGGGGACGGACGTCGCCGATGACGCCGTGGGCGGCGAGGCCGTCCATGAGCGCGGCCGCCCGGGGGTGGCTCAGGGTGACCTGGCTGCCGCGCCGGTGCCCCTCGCGCGGGGTGACCAGGTCGAAGCCCCGGCCGGCCAGGTGCGCGTCGGCGCAGGCGATGAAGAACGCGCCCAGTGCGGTGTTCTTCGCCTGGACGTCCGCCATGGAGATGCCGTCGAAGGCGTCGAGCGCCGCGTCGAGCGCCGTCAGGGACAGCATGTGCGGCGCACCGATCCGGAACCGTGACATGCCGGCGGCCGGGCGGTAGCGGGCCGCCATGTCGAAGGGCGCGGCATGGCTGAGCCAGCCGGTCAGCGGCTGGTCGGTGGCCGCGCGGTGGCGTTCGGCCACGTAGACGTACGCCGGGGCGCCCGGGCCCCCGGAGAGGAACTTGTAGGAGCAGCCGACGGCGAGGTCCACCCCGGCGGTGTCCACCGAGATGTCGAGCGCGCCGGCCGCGTGGCACAGGTCCCAGACGGTCACCGCGCCGGCCGCGTGGGCGGCGGCGGTGACCTCCGCGATGTCCAGGCGTTCGCCGGTGCGGAAGTCGACCGGGCTCGCGGCGACCACGGCGACCCGCCCGCCGAGCTCGGCCAGCGCGGCGCCGAAGCGTCCCGCCGGGACGGCGCGGACCTCCAGGCCGAGGAGCCGGGCGACCGAGTCGGTGAGGTAGCGGTCGGTGGGGAAGGCATCGGTGTCGGCGAGCACGATCCGGCGGTCCGGCCGGAGCCGGGCCGCCGTGGTCAGCGCGTTGAACCACTGGACGGAGGTGGAGTCGCCGGTGACCGTCTGGCCGGGCGCGGCGCCGATCAGCCGGCCGATCCGGTCGCCGACCCGCATCGGCGCGGCCAGCCAGCCGTCGTCGGTCCACCCCTTGATCAGGTGGTCGCGCCACTGCCGGTGGATCGCGGTGAGGGCGTCGGCCACTCCCACGGGCGCGGCGCCGAGCGAGTTGCCGTCCAGGTAGACGACGCCCGGCGGCAGGTCGAAGCGTTTGCGCGCGCCGCCGAGCGGGTCCGCCCGGTCGAGCTCCAGGGCGTGGCTGCGGCTGGTCATCCGAGAGCTCTCCGATCCGGCGAGGGGGTCGCGGCCGCCTGCGCTCCGGTCCAACTGCCGTACTGGCGGCGGCCGTAGAGCAGCGGCAGGTGCCCGTCCGTGGTGGTGACGCCGAACACCCGCCCGAAGACGACCAGGTGGGTTCCGCCGTCCACGGTCCGGTCGACCCGGCAGTCCGCGATGGCATGGGTGTGGCGGGACAGGTGGGGGCCGCCCTCGCCGACGGCCCAGGGCAGCCGGTCGAAGCGGTCCGCGTCCCCGGAGCTGAAGAGTTCGCCGACCTGCCGCGCCCCGCCGTGCAGGAGGTTGACGGCGAAGGCGCCGCTCTCCAGCAGGGCGGCCAGCGTCGGGCTCTCGGAGCGCAGGCAGAGCAGCAGGGTCGGCGGTGAGGTGCTGACGCTGCAGAGCGACGAGCAGGTCATGCCCCACGGCCTGCCGTCCGCGTCGCGGGTCGTGACGACGGCCACTCCGGTCGGGAACTCCGCCATGAGCCCGCGGAAGGCCTCCGGGGACACCGGCTCGGGCTCGGCCGCAGAGGTGGCGTTCACGGCCGGACGCCTCCGTCGGCCCTCGGCTCGGCGGCCGGCGCCGGCCGGCGGCGGAATGTCATGCGGACCCCCGGGAGGTCGGAGCGGGGCGGCGGCCCGGGTGGCTCCGGGCCGCCGCGGACGGTCATTTGCCGTGCAGTTGGCGCAGGAACTCGTGGGTCGTCGGCAGCGTGGCGACCAGTTCGTCGCGCTGCCGGCGGACGTCGGCGAACTTCGCCTCGGCGGCGGCGATGGCGTCCGGCCGGTGGGCCAGCGCGGGCATCGGGCGGTCCGGCAGGTAGTCGAGACCGGCGAAGACGCAGTAGTAGTTCGCGTTGCTCCAGAAGTTGCGGAACTCGGCCTCGAAGTTGCCGTAGTAGTTGCTCTCGTCGGTCACCGGGAGGTTCACCCCGAGACCGGACTTGTAGAGGGCGACCTTCTCCCGGAAGCCCTCGGCGAGTTCGAGGTCCTTGCAGGCGCGCCAGAACGGCGTGTCATTGCGCGGGGCGAAGCTGAAGTGCCCCTGGATGAAGTCCCGGGTGTCGTCGAACATCGTCTCGATCTCGCGGTTGAACCGGTTGACGAGAACGGGGTCGAAGCTCCTGTCGGGGAAGTTCTTGACCAGCTGGTAGAGCGCCGCGTAGACGAAGTAGATGCCGGTGGACTCCAGCGGCTCCAGGAAGCAGGAGGAGAGGCCGATGCCGACGCAGTTCTTCACCCAGGCACGCCGGTTGCGCCCGACCCGGAACCTGATGTGGTTGAGCGGCTGGGTCTCCGGGTCGAGGCCCCACATCCGGCAGAACTCCTCGGTGGCCTCGTCCTGGGTGGCGAACCGGCTGGAGTAGACGTAGCCGGTGCCGAAGCGGCCGAGCATGGGGATCTTCCAGGACCAGCCGGAGGACATCGCGATGGCCGAGGTGAAGGGCTCGACGCCGTGGCGCTCGTCGTCGTGCGGCACCTGGGTGGCCACCGCGCGGTCGTTGAGCAGGTGGTCGCCCATGTCCAGGAAGGGCTCGCGCATGACCTGGTTGATGAGCAGGCTGCGGAAGCCCGAGCAGTCGACGAAGAGATCGGCCTCCAGGGTGCGGCCGGACGCGGTGGTGATCGAGGTGATGTGGCCGCGCTGGTCGAGCGCGGCGCTGACGTAGGTGTCCTCGATGTGGACGGCGCCCTGCTTCTCGGTGGCGAAGCGGCGCAGGAACTTCGCGACCAGGTTGGCGTCGAAGTGCCAGGCGTAGCTGGCCACCTTGGTGCCGTCCAGGCGGCGCGGCGAGAGCTTGCGGTCGAAGATCTCCGGCTGCACGTAGCACGCCCGGTCGAACGGCTCGTCCGTCTCGCCGTTGAGCCGCTTGCGGGTCCAGTAGTGGGACAGCGGCAGGTTGTCGTGCTCCGGCAGCAGCCCGAAGAGGTGGTCGAAGTGGTCCTTGCCGCCGGCGTGCGGGCGGCCCTCGGCCTCGCCGACGCCTGGGGTGCGCCAGTTGACGAACCGGATGCCCATCTTGAAGCTCGCGTTGCATTCCGGCATCCAGTCCTCCTCACGCAGGCCGAGGAAGTCGAAGAAGACCTTCTGCAGGTTGGCGATGGTGGCCTCGCCGACGCCGATCCTGGGGACCTCGGGGGCCTCCAGCACCGTGATCTTGACGGTCTGCCCGAGAGCCCGGCCCAGGTAGGCGGCGGACATCCAGCCGGCCGTGCCACCGCCGAGCACGACGACGCTCTGAATCCGGTTGTCGCTGGTCATGAGGAGAAAGCCCCCTAAAGGTCAGGTCGTGGTCCGAGCGGGCCCGGCGGGTCCGGCGGGTCCGGAGTCCGGTGCGCCCGCCCGCAGCGGCCGGAGTACCGACGCCCCCAGCGCGGTGGCCGGATCGGTCAGGTCGAAGGTGATGTCGAAGTGGTTGCGGTGGTGGACGACGAGGTCGCGGATCCCGGGCGAGCGCCGACCGAGCGCCTCGACCGCGTCGCCGTGCTGCCGGCAGAACTCGTCCGTCTCGGCGCCGCCGCGGGCCACCACGAGCGGCGGGAGCCGGTCGGGCAGGTGGTGCAGCGGGCTCAGCCGACGGGCCGTCACCTCCGTCAGCCCCAGCGGCTTGTTCACATAGGTGAGCCGGAGCGGTTCGAGGTCGTAGACCCCGCTGACCAGGACGGCCCCGGCGAAGACGTCGGCCGGATGCCGCCCGTCGGGCCGCCAGTCGTCCAGGAGTGCGGACAGCACCAGGTGGGCTCCGGCGCAGTGCCCGGCGAGGTGGATGCGCCGGCGGTCCACGCCCAGTTCGTCCGCGTGCTGCACCAGCCAGGCGAGGCCGCGGCGGGCCTGGCCGACGATCTGCTCCAGGGAGTACTGCGGGGCGAGCCCGTAGCCGAGCGCCGCGAACGCGGCACCGGCCGCCACCGCCCCCGGCGCTGGGAAGGCCGAGTCGTCCTTGCTCAGCTCCTGCCAGTACCCGCCGTGGACGAAGACCAGGAGCGGGGCGCCGGGGCCGTCGGCGGGGAAGAAGTCCAGCGTCTCGCAGGCCTCGGGGCCGTACGGGATCCCGCGGCGCACCGCGAGCTCCTCCCGGGTCCGCCGGCTGCGCACGGCGTACTCGGTGAGGAAGGGCTTGATGTCGTCGACCTTCGAACTGGGGGAGTACTGGATGTCCAGGGCTTCCTGGTCGTACTTTCCGTAGACATTCATGAAAGTCGCGCCTCTTCCGTTCAGAGTCGGGTGCGGACGCTCCACAATTCGGGGAAGAAACGGTGTTCGGCGACCCGGCGGAGCCATTCCACGCCGAGTGTTCCGCCGGTTCCGGGTTTGTAGCCCATGATGCGTTCGACGGCCAGCAGATGTGTCGTTCGCCAGCGGGAGTAGTGGTAATTCAGATCGGCCAGGGCCTCGGCGAACACATAGAGTTCGTGGTGCTGCCGCGGTGAGCCGTAGACCGCCGCCCAGGCGTCCTCCACCAGGACGTCCGGCGCGTACGGTTCGGCGTAGCGCTCGTTCAGGCACTTCCGGGGCACCAGACCGCGGCGGTGCAGGACGGAGAGGACCGCGTCGTAGAGGCTGGGCGCCCGCAGGACCTCCGTCATCCGCTCGTGCAGCCACGGCACGGCGTGGTACGCCTCGGCCATCCGCGGGTCCTTGTTCCCGAGGGAGAACTCCAGCTGCCGGTACATGTACGACTGGAACCCGGAGGCGGCGCCCAGCGAGTCGCGGAACCCGAGGAACTCGGCCGGCGTCAGCGTGCTGACCGGCTCCCAGCAGGCGGTGAGCGTGCGCTCGACCGACGCCACCCGGCGCAGGAAGCGCATCGCCTCGGGGAGGTCGTCCTCGAACAGCAGGTCCCGGACGCGGTTGACCTCGGTGAACATCAGCTTGAACAGCAACTCCTGGACCTGGCCGACGATGTAGAAGGTCAGCTCGGCGGGTTCGCCGGTCCGGGGGTGCTGGAGGCTCAGGAGCGTGTCGACGCTGTGGTAGTCGATGTAGGGCGTGCTGTTCTCGTTGACCCGGCCGATGCTGAAGTCGAGCACCGGCTCCCCGCCGCTCTCCGCGGCCCGGGCCCGGCGGTCCTGCTCCGTCAACGGCGTGTAGGCGCGGGGACCGGATCCGGTGTGATCGCTGGACATGAAAAGTGCAACCCCCGTCAATTCTCCTGCGGAATGCCGGAATGTGCTCGCTGCCGACCGGAAATCGGAAATCCCGGCGCCCGGGCGGTGCCACTCCAGCGGCACCGGCCGACGCCCGATTCATCCGATCATGCATCTCATGCATCTCATGCATCAGGAGACCCTGCACGGCAGGGCTCCGAGTGACAGTACGGGCTGGATTTCGCCGCGTCAACGAACAAATGGAAGAGGTGCGTCGCGCATGAATTTGCCGTTATGGATATTCGAGCCGGAATGTCCCGACATGTACATGTAGGGAACGAATCCGGCAAGGCGGGCGAAGGGTGCACGGGTGCCGGTTCCGGGCCTGCGGAACGCGGCTTGTCTGAACCAAGACATCCGCTATCCTCGATGTCATGAAGATGGGAGCGGGCGTCGAGTGGATGGTTCATGCCTGCATCACGCTGGCGTGCGCCCCCGCCGGAGCCCCCGTCCAGGCCGGTGCGTTGGCCGAGTTCCACGGCCTGCCGAAGGCCTACCTCGCCAAGCAGCTCCAGTCGCTGGTGCGGGCCGGTATCCTGCGCTCTACTCCAGGAGTGCAGGGTGGCTTCTCGCTCGCCCGTGCCGCGGGTGAGATCTCCCTGATGGACATCGTGGTGGCCGTCGAAGGGCCGGCCGACCTGTTCCAGTGCACCGGGATCCGCGACAACGGCGTCGGCGCCCAGCTGGGCATGACCAGTGGCCGGCTCCCGTGCATCGTTCAGATCGAGATGTCCAAGGCCGAGATGGCCATGCGGAAGGCCCTGGCCGCACGGACGATCGCGCACTTGATCGAGAGCCTCGACAGTGGTGCCCCCAAGGTCCTGGGCGTCACCCGGGAGTGGCTCCAGGCCCTCTGAGTCGTCGGCCGCCACCTTTTCTCCCCCGGCGTTCCCTCTCTCCGCACGGTGCGGAAGGGGGGGTCTCGGGGTGCCGTGACGCGGGTGCCGGGCGTCACGGCGCAGCGGACCGGCACGCCTGTTCAGACCGTGAAGCACAGAGAAAGACCACCGAGGGGGAGTCTTGACCGACAGCATGCTCGCGCCGGCACAGACGGGGGTGGCCCGGTCGCGACCGCCGGGCCTCTCCGTCGCCATCGTCCTGGTTGCGGCCTTCCTCGTGCTCGCCGACTCCTCCGTGGTCAACGTCGCGGCCCCGGTCCTCCAGAGCGAGCTGAACGCCAGCTTCTCCGAGGTGCAGTGGGTCGTCGCCATCTACCAGCTCACCTACGCGGTCCTGCTGATCACCGGCGGCAGGCTGGGCGACCTCTACGGGCGCAAGCGGCTGTTCGTGATCGGCCTGGCGGGGTTCATCCTGACCTCGGCCGCCTGCGGACTCGCGCAGAGCCCGGGCATGCTGATCGCCTCCCGGGCGCTGCAGGGGCTCACCGCCGCCCTGATGTACCCTCAGACCCTCACCGTCATCCAGGTCGTGGTGCCGCCGGAGCGCCGCCCCAAGGCGTTCGCCGCGCTGGGCATGGTCGTCAGCGCCGCCACCATCGTGGGCCCGATGCTCTCCGGCGTGCTCATCCAGCTCGACCTGTTCGGCAGCAGCTGGCGGCCGGCCTTCCTGGTGAACCTCCCGATCGGCATCGTCGCGCTCGTCGCCGCGCTGCTCTACCTGCCCGAGTCCCGTTCGGAACAGGCCCGCAAGCTCGACCTGCCGGCGGTGCTCACCATCGTCACGGCCCTCGCCTGCCTGTGCTTCCCGCTGATCGAGGGCCACGAGCGCGGCTGGCCGTGGTGGAGCTTCGCGCTGATGGTCGTCTCCGTCCCGCTGTTCGCGCTGTTCGCGCTGCGCTGCGCCAAGGTCCACCGTAGGACGCAGTCGGCGCTGATCCCCCCGTCGCTGTGGCGGGACCGGGCGTTCACCGTCGGTCTGCTGATGTACATGCTCGCCTACTCGGCCATCACCTCCTTCTTCCTCTACCAGTCGCTGTTGCTCCAGTTCGCCTACGGGTACAGCGCGTTGACGGTGGCTGCGGTGATGGCCCCCTTCGCGGTCGGGTCCCTCGTCGGCTACTATTCCTCGACCCCGTTCGCACGCCGCAAGAGCGGCCGGGTCTCCGTCACCGTGGGCGCCCTGGTGTGGTCCCTCGGTGTGCTCGCCGTCGGCCTGACGACGCTGCTGGCCGGCAACGGACTCAAGGGCTGGTACTTCATCCCCTCGTTCGTCGTCGCGGGCTTCGGCCTCGGCCTCGCGCTCGCCCCGCTGCTCGGACTGGTCCTCGGTTCGATCCGCAGTTCGGACGCCGGGTCCGCCTCCGGGACGCTGAGCACCGGTCAGCAGGTCGGCGCGGTCCTGGGCGTCGCCCTGATCGGGGTGGTGTTCTTCGGAACCCTGGGCTCCTCCGCCCGGAACTCCGCGGACCACCTGCCCGCGACCACCAGTGCGAGCGTCGCCGCGAGCCTGCGGGAGTGCGTGATCGCCCAGGGCGAGGGCGACCCCGCCGCGGCTGCCGAGTCCGCGGCCTGCCGGGAGGCCCTGGCCGCACCCGGTCCCGAGGCGAGGGAGGCGCTCGCCGACGCGGACCACCACGGCTACCGCATGGCCTACGGGGTGAGCGTGCTCGTCCTCGCCGGGGCCGCGGCCGCGGTGGCGCTCGGCGTCAGGTTCCTGCCCAGGCCGGCGGGTGCCGCCACATAGCAGTGAGCCCCCCAGACAGGTGGAAGGGACAACGGCAATGACCGCAACGCTGCTCCAACTGCTGGAAAGCCGGGGTGGAACGGCCACCCTCACCCTGGTCGAGGAGGACCGCAGGGTCCCTCTCGCCGACCTGCTCGCGCAGTCCCGCGTCACCGCGGCCGGGCTGGCCTCCCTGGGCATCGCCCCGGGGGACCGGGTCGCCTTCGTCATGCACAACGGCAGCGGCTTCCTGCGGCTGCTCTTCGGAGCCCAGTACCTCGGGGCGGTGCCGCTGTCGATCGCCCTGCCGTTCGGGTACGGGGGCGTGGACGGCTACGTCCAGCACGTGGCCGGCATCCTCGCCGACTCCGGGGCCGGCGTCCTGGTCGTCGATCCGGAGCTGAAGCGGGTGCGCGGTGCGCTGGAACGCGCGATCCCCGGCGTCACGGTGCTGTCGGCGGACGCGCTGCCGGCCGGCGACCCGGGCCTGGTGCCCGCGGCGCCGGCCGACCCGGAGCAGCTGGCCTACATCCAGTACACCTCCGGCAGCACCGCCAGCCCCAAGGGCGTGCCGGTGACCCACGGCAACATCGTGACCGCGGTGCACGCCCTGGCGAGTGCCTCGGGCTCGACCAGCGACGACACCTGGGGCCTGTGGGTACCGCTCTTCCACGACATGGGGATCTTCTGCCTGCTGACGGCGCTGGGCACCGGCTGCGACGCGGTGCTCTGGCGGCCCCGCGGCGGCGTCAAGCGCCCGCTCGACTGGCTCCGCCGCTTCGCCGCCGAGGGCTGCACCCACACCGCGGCGCCCAACTTCTTCGTGGACGCCCTGGTCAGCGCGGTGCGCGCGGAGGAGTCGCCGCCGGAGCCGGCCGACCTGTCCGCGTGGCGGGTCTGGTGCAACGGCGCCGAGCAGGTCAACGCCCGCTCCATCGAGGAGTTCCAGAAGACCTTCGGGAGCTGGGGCTTCCGGCCGCAGACCATGTGCCCGGTGTACGGCATGGCCGAGGCCACGCTCACGGTGACGTTCTCCTCCGCCGGGCTGGAGCCCCGGCTGCGCTGGGTCGACCGCGAGGCCCTGGCCGACGGGCGCTTCGCGCTCAGCACGGAGGGCGCGCCGAACGCCCGTGCCCTGGTGAGCGTGGGCACCCCCGTCCCGGACATCGCGATCCGCGTCTGCGCCGACGGGGCCCCGGTCCCGGAGGGGCACCCGGGCGAGATCGAGATCTCCGGGCCGTCGGTGATGAGCGGCTACTACCGCCGGCCGGCCGGGGACGAGCGCTCGCCGGACGGCTGGCACCGGACCGGGGACATGGGCGTGATCGCCGACGGCGAGTTGTACGTCTTCGGCCGCAAGAAGGACATGATCATCGTCCGGGGCGTCAACTACTACGCGGAGGACGCCGAGGCCGTCGTCCGCGACCTCCCCGGGGTGGCCCGCAAGGCGTGCGCCGCCATCGCCGGGGAGGACCACATGGCGCTCGTGGTGGAGACCGCCCTGACCGCCGAGGACGAGCGCGCCGCGCTGATCGCCGCCTGCCACCGGCAGCTGCGGTCCCGGATGGGCCTGAGCGCGGTCACGGTCCACCTCGCCCCGACCAGGTTCCTGCCGCAGACCAGCAGCGGCAAGGTGCAGCGCGGCAAGCTCCGGTCGCTGCTGGCCGAACTCGGCGACGGCCGCTCCGCCGCGGACCCGGTCGGTGCCGCATGAACGTTTCACCGGCCCACACCCCGAAGGGAGTCTCCGGATGAGGGAGACCGCGTCCGACAGCATCGTGTCCTCCGTCATCGCGGCCCTCACCGCGGAGCTGGACCTCGACGCCACCGCACTGCCGGGGGACGCCGAGCTGTCCCTGCTGCCCGGCATGGAGTCCGTGAAGCTGCTGCGCATCGTCAACACGTTGGAACAGGTGCACGGCGTCAGCCTCGACGACGACGCGCTGTTCTCGATCGAGACCGTCGACGACCTGATCGGCGCGTTGACGGAGCAGGTGCAGTCCGCCGAGCCCGCCGCGCAGGAGTCCGGCAGATGACCCCGGCGACCGGCCCGCTCACCGCCGCGGCGCCGGAGGCCGCCGGCTGGGTCAGCGCGCTGCGACAGATCGTACCCACACCGGAGGCCTACGCACGGTTCGACCTGGACCGCGAGGCCGCCCTGACGGTCATGCGCTGCCCCGGCGAGGTCCTCGACCTGCTGGTGCGCGAGGGGCTGCGCTCCCGCGGCGACGGTGACCGGGCGCGCTTCGAGGACAGCGACATCCGCAACGTGGCGGCCGCCTCCGGCTCCGGCGGCTCCTTCATGGAACTGGTGCAGCGCTACCTGTTCCGCTTCGCGGCCTCACCGCCCGCCGAGTGGGTCGGTCCGCGCACCTGGGCGATGCGCAACCTGGCGGCCTGCGTCGAGTCCGACGACTGCGGCGGCGCATGGGAGTTCGCGCCCCTGGCCTGCGCCGAGTTCGGCGGCGAGGCCCGGGACGAACGCATCGCGAAGGGCACCGGTCCGGAGGCCCGCGGCGCGAGCGTCGAGGGCCGCCCGCCCGCGGCCGGCTTCGCGGCGACGGTGCGAACGGCCGGCAGCGTCCGGCGGGTCCGCGACCCCCTGGTCCGCGAGGCGTTCCACGAGTCGCTGGAGGAGATGCGCAGCGGGCGGATGCGCTACCAGGACATGCCGGTGGCCATGCGCAACGACCCGGCGGCGGCCCGCGCGAACGGCACGGCGAACTGCATCAGCGTCAGCCTGCACCTGCGGGAGGTCTTCGCCGCGGCCGGCCTGCGGGCCCGCACCCGCAAGGGCTACCTGATGGGCCTGCTCGGGAGCGACCACTCCTGGGCGGAGGTCCACGAGGACGGCGAGTGGAAGATCATCGACCCGGTCTTCGCCCTCCTCGGACTGCGCCAGGGCGCGGGCGAGGAGTTCGTCGAGTTCTGCCTCGGCTCGGTGCCCAACCGGCTCGTCCCGTGCGACTGTCCCGCCGACCGGGAGACCGTGCGCCACACCCACGGCGGGACGCCGGCGGCGGCCCGCAACGTGATCCTGGTGAACCCACTGAAGGAGAACGCATGATGAACGCCCGTGAGCTGCTCGCCCGGAGCATTGCGGCGCCGGCGATCCTCGACGACATCGCCGACGGTGACGACCTGCGCGAGTCCGGGCTGAACTCGGGGGAGATGGTCCTGGTGGTGATGCACCTGGAGGAGGAGATCCGGCGGGCCCTCGACGACGAGGAGATCACCTCGGTGACCACGATCGCCGCCATCGACGACCTGCTGCGGACGGCCGGGCCGGCGGACGCCACCACCGGCAGTGGAGGCTGACACCGCGCTGACGGAGCCGTCCCCGGCGGCGTGCGCGCCGGAGACGGTGTCCGCCCTGGAAGCCGCCGTCGCCCGCCACGGCGGTCCGCCCGCCGGGACCGCGCTGGCCTTCGCCCACGCCGGAGCGGACCGGACCCCGGCACTGCACCCGGCGGAGGAGGATCTGCTCCGGCGGCTGCCCGCCACCCGGCACGCGGACTTCCGGCTCGGCCGCGCGGCCGCCGCCCGGTGCCTGGACGGTCTGGGCGTGTCCGGGCCGGTGCGGGCCGAGGGCCGGCTGCCGCTGTTCCCGGACGGGGTCGCCGGGTCGATCAGCCACCGTGCGGGCGTGGGCGTCTGCCTGGCCGCCCCGCACGCGCGGGCCCGGGCGGTCGGCGTCGACCTCGAACTGCTGGACGCGCTCCCGCTGCGGGCGGCCCGGCTCGTCTGCACGGAGCGGGAACGGGCGTGGCTGGAACTCGGCCCCGACCCCGTCGCCCGGCTGAACACCCTGTTCTCCCTGAAGGAATCGGTCTACAAGGCCGTCTGCTCCCGGGGCGCCGCGATCAGCGGCTTCCAGCAGATCGACCTGCCCCCGGAGGCCTGCGGGGACCGGCCCGCACCCGCGGCCGCCGTTGTCGTCGCGGGAGTCCTGCTGGAGACCGGCCGGATCCGGTCCGGTCGGTCCGTACTGACCTGGGCGGTCGTCCGCCCCTGACCGCAAGGACGTCTGATGCACGGGTACCACCAGCTCCTGGACAGGATCGTGGCCGGCACGGCCAGTCCTCCGGCCGTGATGGACGCCCTGCGCCTGCCGCGCATCGAGGGCTGGAAGGACCGCCGGGTGTGGGGCAGCTGGGAGGTCGACCCGGTCGTGGTCGGTCCCGGCGGGGTGTTCGGCGGATACCTGGCCGCCGTGGCCGACAGCTTCGCCGGGGTGTGCATGTACACCGTCCTGGAGGACGACCAGTGGCTCGCGACCCGCGAGCTGTCCATGCGCTTCCTGCTCCCGCTGACCGGCGGGCGCGTGCGCACCGAGGCGACGGTCGTCCGGGCGGACCGGCGCCGGGTGTGGGTGGACACGGTGTTCACCACCGAATCGGGCACGACGGTGTGCACCGCCCAGGCCGTCCAGGTGGTCGTCCCGAGGAAGCCGGCCGCCCCGGAGGGAGCGAGGAGCTGACCGGCGCGCCACCGCACGTCAATCGAGCCACCAGCGAACCACGGAGGAGAACGCCGCATGTCCGCAGCACAGAACGAGGCACTCTACATCGGTGACCTGTTCGCCATGGGGGCGTCCGAGCACCCGAACAGCCGCATGACCCTCGACCACCGGCTGGCGCTCTTCCCCGAGTCGGGAACCAGCGTGACGTACCGCCGGCTCGCCGACCACGTCGAGGAGGTGTCCGCCCGGCTGGCGGCGGCGGAGATCAGAGCGGGCGAGCAGGTGTTCCTCTTCGCGTCGAACACCTTCGACCTCGTGCTGACGGCCTGTGCGCTCAGCCGGCTCGGCGCCGTCCCGCTGCTGCTGTCCCCGAAGCTCGACGGCGACGTCGTCGCGCAGCTCCTGACGAAGACGGACGAACCGGCGGTGCTGCTCACCGACCCGGCGACGCTGCGCGGCGCGCTCGACGGGGTCGACGTCACCGCCGCCACCAGCAGGGTGCTGCTGCTCACCGGCGAGGCCGACGGCCACGAGAGCCTGGACCGGCACGCCGGGGCACCGCGCCGCGCCGCGGTGCGCACCGAGCCCGACGCGCCGTGCCTGGCCACGCACACCTCGGGCACCACCGGGCTGCCCAAGCTCGTCCTCCAGTCCGCGCGCAGCCTGTGGTGGCACCTGAAGCCGCAGCTGCGGACCGCGAAGATCATGCGCGCCCGGGAGGCCCGGGCGATCTGCGTCTCGCTGGTGCACGCCCGGATATGGCCGCTGCTGTACATCGTCATCTCCCGGGGCCAGCACACGGTCGTGCTGACCGACCCGGACCCGCGCAAGGCCGCCGACCTGCTGAGCGAGACCCGCCCCGGACTGCTGGAGGCCCACCCCAACATCCTCATCCAGTGGGAGGCGCTGGCCGACGACCCGCGCGGCCCGCTGGCGAACGTCCGCTACTTCATCAACACCTTCGACGCGATGCACCCGCGCACCATCCGCATCCTGCTCGGCGCCAGCAGGCGCAGGATGCCGGTCTACGTGCAGGGCTACGGACAGTCCGAGACCGGGCCGGTCTGCCTCCGGCCCTACACCCGCAGGCTGGCCAGGACGGCGGACGGCCGCTGCCTCGGCTTCCCCTTCAAGGGCGTCACCGAGGTGAGGATCGGCGAGCCGCTGGCCGACGCCTCCGGCCCGGAGAAGGTCGGCCCCCTCCTGGTGCGCACGCACGGCCACTCGGTGGGCATCATCGGCGGCGCGGAGCAGTTCGCGCAGCGGTTCGCCGGCGGCTGGTGGCGGATGGGCGACCTCGGCTACCGCAGCAGGTGGGGGTGCGTGCACCTGCTCGACCGGGAGATCGACCACATCGACGGCGTGACCAGCAGCCTCCAGGTGGAGGACGTGCTCATGGAACGGCTGCCGGAGCTGACCGAGGTCGTCCTGGTCGAGGGCAAGGACGGCAACCCCGTCCCGGTCGTGGCGACCCACGGCGACCGGCCGCTCGGCACCGCGGCGTGGCAGCGCGCGGTCGCCGGCCTGCCCGGCATGGCCGAACCGCTGCACAGCCCGTGGCACGCCCTGCCGATGACCTCGACCTGGAAGGTCCGCCGCCAGCTCCTGGGCGCCATGGTCGCCGACGGCAGCCTTCCCCTGGTCGGCTCGCCCGACCAGGGCCGGGCGGAGCGGCTGACGTGACTGCCGAGGCCGGCGCCCCCGCCCTCGTGCGCGCGGCGGCGCCCGAAGTCGACCTGTTCGCGGAGGAGTTCGCCGCCGACCCGTTCCCCGTCTTCGCGCGGCTGCGGGACACCGCGCCCGTCCACCACGACCCGGCGACCGGCCTGTGGCTGGTGAGCCGGGACGAGGACGTGCGGCGGGTCCTCCTGGACACCGTCACCTACCGCAACGACAACACCCTGCGCTCCGTCGTCCCGCTGCGGCTCCCCGCACTGCGGATCATGGACCGGGTGGGCTTCAAGACCCTGCCCCCGGCGCTGTTCAACAACAGCGGGGACAGCCACCCGGCGCTGCGCGCCATCGTCCTGAGGCTCCTCAGCGCCCAGCAGGTCCGCCTCGCCACCCCGCGGATCGAGCGGATCACCGCCGAGGAACTCGACGTCATGGCCGCCGACCTGCGCACCACCGGCCGCCACGACCTGGCCCGCGGCGCGGCCAGGACCGTGCCGGTCCGGGTCATGCTGGACCTGCTCGGGCTGACCGGCCTGGCCCGGGTCGACGTGCACACCGTGGCGGACTGGACCGACGCGTTCATCACGCTGTTCTGGGGGCGCACCGAGAAGGACCGGCAACGGGAACTCGCCCACCAGGTGGCCGCCTTCTACACCTGGCTGTGCGAGCTGGCCGAGATCCGCGACGCCCCCGAGGACTCCCTGCTCGCCGCGCTGGCCCGGCAGCGGACCCCCGACGGCGGCCCGCTGAGCCGCGAGGTGGCCGTCGCCGTCTGCTCCAACCTGCTGGTCGCCGGACACGTGACGACCACCCAGATGATCACCACCGCGGCCCACCGGGCCCTGGAGAGCCGCGTCCACTGGCCGGAGCTGGCCGGCGATCCCACGGCCGCCGGGCGGTGGCTGGAGGAGATCCTGCGCCGCGAGCCCTCGCTGACGGCCTGGCGGCGGGTCACCAGCCGGGAGACCCGCCTCGGTGGGATCGACCTGCCGGCCGGGGCGGAACTGCTCCTGATGCTGTCGAGCGCCGGGAACGATCCCGAGGCCCACCCGGCCCCGGAGAGGCTCTGCCCGATGCGGGACGCCGGCCACCGGCACCTGGGCTTCGGGCTCGGCCGACACCGCTGCCCGGGCGCCGAACTCGCGCGCGTCGAGGGCCGGGTGTTCCTGAGCGCGTGCGCCGACCGGTTCCCCGGACTGCGGCCGGCCAGCCCGGAACCACCCCCGTTCCTGCGGCTGGTCTCCTTCCGGGCACCGGCCCGCCTGGACGTCGCCGACCCCCACCCGCACCGGGAAGGACACCATGAAACTCGTTGAACCCGAGATCACCGTGATCGCGCGTCCGTCCCTCGACCTGCGGGAGGTCGCCGCCTACCTGCGGGAGATCGGGGGCGAGCAGTGGCTGGCCAGGTTCGACCGGGGAACCCTCGACGACCCGCCGAACGACGCCGAGACCCTGGCCGAGATCGCGGGCCGGATGTGCTACCGGTCCTGGGAACCGGGGCTCAACCCCAATGTGACCCGGGTGCGCACGGACCAGGCCGCCTACCTGCGCAACGTGCTGTCCAGCGCGCACGGATCGGTGCTGGAGCACGCCAACTTCACCTTCCTGCTGAAGAACGTGAGCCGGGTGCTCACCCATGAGCTCGTCCGCCACCGGGCGGGCACGGCGGTCTCCCAGGAGTCGCTGCGCTTCCTGCGGCTGGAGGAACTGCCGTTCTGGTTCCCCGACTGGGCCAAGGACGACCCGGAGCTCATGGAACGGACCGGGAAGGCCCTTCAGGACCTGGAGGAGCTCCAGCTCTGGATGGCCCGGCACTTCGGCCTCGACCGCGAGGACGTCCCGTTCGCCGAGAAGAAGCACCGGACCTCCTTCATGCGGCGCTTCGCCCCCGAGGGCGTCGGCACCAGCCTGGTCTGGACGGCGAACGTCCGGACGCTGCGCCACGTCATCGAGTCCCGGACGGCCCCCGAGGCGGAGGAGGAGATCCGGCTCGTCTTCCACCGGGTCGGCGAGCTCATGCGGGCCGAGGCGCCGGCGCTCTTCGGCGACTACGAGGTGACCGACGGCTCCTGGACGCCGGCGTGGCGGAAGGTCTGACGATGGGAGCGAGGATTTCCGTGCCGGCCGCGGAGGGGAACGCGGCCGTTCTGGGACTCGGGACCTACCGGCCCCGCAGGCTGGTCGACAACGAGGAGGCCTGCCGGTTCATCGACTCCTCGGACGCCTGGATCCGGCGCCGGACGGGCATCGTCACCCGGCACTGGGCCGCCGAGGACGAGACCCTGGAGATGATGGGGGAGGCGGCGGCGAGCAAGGCGGTCGCGGCGGCGGGCATCGATCCGGCGCGGATCGACTGCGTCATCGCCGCCACCTTCACCCACATGCTCCAGACGCCCTCGGCCTCGGCGTCGATCGCCCACCGCCTGGGCGCCCGGCGGGCCGCCGCCTTCGACCTGTCGGCGGGCTGTGCGGGCTTCGTCCACGGCGTGGCGGTCGCCGCGGACGCCGTCCGCAGCAGGGGCGGCCACGTCCTGGTGGTCGGGGTGGAGCGGATGACCGACCTGATCAGCCCGCGGGACCGCTCGACCGCCTTCATCTTCGGCGACGGCGCGGGAGCCGTCGTCGTCGGCCCCTCCGCGGAGCCCGGCATCGGCCCGGTGGTGTGGGGTGCGGACGGCTCCCAGGCCGCCCTGATCACGCAGACCAGGCCGTGGACCGCGCTCAGGGACACCGTCGAGGACCCTTCCGGGCACCCCGTGGGGAGCGAGTTCCCCCACATGGTCCAGGAGGGCCAGAGCGTCTTCCGCTGGGCCGTGACCGAGATGCCCGAGGTCGGGCGGCGGGCGCTCGCCGCCTCCGGCCTCACGGTCGAGGAACTGGACGCCTTCGTCCCGCACCAGGCCAACGTGCGCATCATCGACGCCATCGCGGCCCGCATCGGGCTGCCCGGGACGGTGGCCGTGGCCCGGGACGTGGCCCGTTCCGGGAACACCTCGGGCGCGTCCGTCCCGCTCGCCATGGACCGGCTGCTCGCCTCGGGCGAGGCCGAGGCCGGGGACACCGCGCTGCTGCTCGGCTACGGCGCGGGGCTCTCCTACGCCGGGCTGGTCGTCACCCTCCCGGGCGTCGGCTGACGCCCCGGTCCGCGGAACGCGGCGGCCCCGGCGGGGCTCCCGGGAGAGGGCTCCGCCGGTGGTCCGGAGTCCCGGGAATCCGCCGGGGCCGCCCGGCTGGAGAGAAAATCGAGTGACAACGCCTCCGGGCCGGTCTACGTTGTGCACCAACGCCTCCCGATGCGCTGGGTCTTCCGGTTACTTCTCTGACCACCTCACCGGCACCCACTTCTGATCACGGGGGGCGTTTCTCGACGTGCCGTCGTTCGGCCTCTTCCGCATGCCCGCCAGGGGGACTTCCTGTATGACCCGGTTCAACCGCCAGCGCATCAAAGCCGGCACCAGGGCGGAGATCCGCACCGAGGTACCGGAACTCTTCGCCGACGGCGCGAGCGGGCAGCTGGCGGTCCACGGCAGGTGGGCGACCGCCCCGCGGCCGGCGCACACGCATGCGACCTCCCCCGGGCCCCCGGCTCCGACCGGCACCCGGCTCACCAACCACCAGGGCGGCGCCGGGTGGCAGCGCGACCCGCGTACCGACCTCTTGGTGCTGGCCGTGACGCACTTCTCCGGGCAACGCAGCTTCTACGAGAGCGCCACCGATCGCGAGGAGCGCTTCACCACGCTGGTGCGCCGCTTCGCTCTGGAGGATCCGCTCTGGACGCTCGGCCTGCTGCGCTGGCTGCGCGGCGAGGCGCAGATCCGCTCCGCCGCCGTGGCCGGCGCCGTTGAGTTCGCCCGGGCCCGGGCCGCGGCGAAGGCTCCCGGCTACTCCCGGGAGGTCGTCGACGCGGTGCTCCAACGCGCGGACGAGCCGGGCGAGTTCCTCGCGCTCTGGACGGCCCGGCACGGTCGCCGGCTGCCCCAGCCGGTCCGCCGCGGCCTCGGCGACGCGGTCCGCCGGCTCTACACCTCGCGCGCCGTGCTGAAGTACGACACGCCGTCCCACGCCTTCCGGTTCGCCGACGTACTGGAGCTCACCCACCCCGCCCCGGCCCGCGACCGCCCCTGGCAGGGCGAGTTGTTCCGGTACGTCCTGGACAGGCGGCACCGCCCGCAGCAGGCCGTACCGCCCGGTGACGAATCCGTCCTGGTGGCCCGGCAGCGGCTGGCCCTGCTTCCGGTCGCCGAACGCCGGGCCGTGCTCGCCGCCCCCGACGCGGCCGACCAGCTGGCTGCCGCCGGGATGACCTGGGAGGCGCTCTCGGGCTGGCTGCAGGGTCCGCTGGACGCTGCAGCCTGGGAGGCGGTGATCCCGTCCATGGGGGCGATGGCGCTGGTGCGCAACCTCCGGAACTTCGACCGCGCCCGGATCGGCGACACGTCGGCGGCGCTGGTCGCGGCCCGGATCGCCGATCCGACGCAGGTCGCCCGCTCCCGCCAGTTCCCGTTCCGCTTCCTTGCCGCACACCGGGCCGCGCCCGGCTCGCGCTGGACGGCCGCCCTGGAGGCGGCGCTCGGTCACTCGCTCGCCAACGTCCCCCGCCTGCCCGGTCGTACGCTGGTTCTGGTGGACCGCTCGGGCTCGATGTTCGGCGTGCCGGAGGGCCGTACCGAACTGACCCGGGCCGACGCCGCGGCGGTGTTCGGCAGCGCGCTCGCGCTGCGCGCCGAACAGGCCGACCTGGTCGAGTTCGGCACCGGCAGCCGGCCGGTCGAGGTGGCGCCGGAGGATTCGCTGCTCGCTGCCGTGGGGCGCTTCCACGGCCTGGGCGGCACCGACACGGCCGGTGCCGTCGCCCGGCACTTCGACGGCCACCACCGCGTCGTGGTGATCACCGACGAGCAGCCCGGCGGCTTCGGGCCGTTCGACCCCTTCGCCCCCGTCCCGCCCGGCGTCCCGGTCTACACCTGGAACCTGTGCGGCTACCGCACGGGCCACGCACCGCCCGCCCCGGACCGGCACGTCTTCGGCGGCCTGTCCGACGCCGCCTTCCGACTGGTACCGCTGCTCGAAGCGGGCGGGACCGAGCAATGGCCCTGGGAACCACCGCCCGTCGGCTGAGGCCCTCGGCCGTCCCCCTGCTCCCGGCCACCCACCACCTCATCCACGCCGCCGCCCCGGGACGAAGGCGAACCTCATCGTGCTAAGACTCTCCGACAGCATGGGGAATGGATGGCCGGTTCGTCGCGTGTTGATGAACTCACCCGCGCCGCGACAAGGCGCTGGCTGGACAGCGGTCCGTAGGGCCGGTCTACAAGGAGGACGGCAAAAACGGGACGGCCTGTTCCAGGGCGGACTTGAGCACGGAGTGGACTGTGCCGGCATTCCGCTCGGGCGAAGGCTCGCCGGGTGTGGTGACCGGGGTAACGACCCGGCTCGTGGGCGGGGTCAGTTCTTGGGAACCAGGGTGTTCTCGTTGGTGCGGCCGGCGGCGAAGTCGTCGATGTTGCGGACGGTGGTGTCGATGATCTGGCCGACGGCGGTGTGGGTGAAGTAGGCCTGGTGGCTGGTGACGAGGACCTGGGGGAAGGTGACGAGGCGGGCGAGGGTGTCGTCGGTGATGCCGTGGATGGAGCGGTCGGTGAAGAAGACGCCGGTCTCCTCCTCGTAGACGTCGAGGCCGACGCCGGAGAGGCGGCCGGCGCGCAGGGTCTCGACGAGGGCGGCGCTGTCGACGAGGCCGCCGCGGCTGGAGTTGACGAGGATGGCGTCGTCCTTCATCCGGGCGAGGGCGGCGGCGTCGATGAGGTGGTGGGTGGCGGGGAGCAGGGGGACGTGGAGGCTGATGAGGTCGGCGCGGGTGAGGAGTTCGGGCAGTTCGGTGTAGGTCATGCCGAGGTCGAGGCAGGCGGGGTTGGGGGCGATGTCCCAGCCGAGGAGGCGGGTGCCGAATCCGGCGGCGATGCGGGCGAAGCATTCGCCGATCTTGCCGGTGCCGATGACGCCGACGGTCATGCCGTGGATGTCGCGGCCGAGCAGGCCGTCGAGGCGGAAGTCGAACTCGCGGGAGCGGTTGGCGGCGCGGGTGAGCCGGCGGTTGACGGCCAGGGCGAGCGCCCAGGCGTGTTCGGCGACGGCGTACGGGCTGTAGTGGGAGACCCGGGCGATGGTGAGGCCGAGACCGGCGGCGGCCTCCAGGTCGATGTTGTTGAAGCCGGTGGAGCGCTGGGCGATCAGCCTGGTGCCGCCGGCGGCGAGGACGGCGAGGGTCCCGGCGTCCAGGACGTCGTTGACGCTGCTGCTGACGGCCGGGTGGCCGGCGGCGAGCGGCGCGGTGTCGCGATCGAGGAACACGGCCAGGGTCCGCAGGGAGTGCCGGCCGGCGAAGGCCTTCTCCAGGAGCGGCTGTTCGTCTGCTTGGACGCCGTAGGCGAGGATCTCCATCCCCGTCACGCTACCCAAAGCGCCGCCGGATTGCGCGCACTGACCCACACCGTCCCGGCGATCTCCGGGGTGCCCCCGGGAACGACGCCGGCCCCCGGCGCTCGCGCGCTCGGGGGCCGGGGCCGCGGTCCGTCCGGGAAGGGCGGTCAGATGACCGTCTCGGCCTCCAGGTAGCGGTCGGCCGGCACGGTCTTCAGCTCGGCCACCGCCTCGCCCAGCGGCACCAGGTTGATGCTGGTGCCCTGCAGCGCGGTGATGTGCCCGAAGGCGCCCTTGTGGACGGCCTCCACGGCGTGCCAGCCGAACCGGGTGGCGAGCACCCGGTCGTAGGCGGTCGGGGTGCCGCCGCGCTGGGTGTGGCCGAGGATCACCGGGCGGGCCTCCTTGCCGAGCCGGTGCTCCAGCTCGCGGGAGAGCTGGGTGGCGATGCCGGTGAACCGCTCGTGGCCGTAGATGTCCTTGGTGCCCTCCTCCCAGTGCATGGTGCCGGGCTCGGGCTTGGCGCCCTCGGCGCAGACCACGATGGCGAACTTCTTCTGCCGGTCGAAGCGTTCGCGGACGACGGCGGTGAGCTTCTCGATGTGGAACGGGCGCTCCGGGACGACGATCGCGTGCGCGCCGGCCGCCATGCCCGCGTTCAGGGCGATCCAGCCGGTGTGCCGGCCCATGACCTCGACGACCATGACCCGCTGGTGCGACTCGGCGGTGGTCTTCAGCCGGTCCAGCGCCTCGGTGGCGACCGACACGGCGGTGTCGAAGCCGAAGGTGACGTCGGTGCAGGCGATGTCGTTGTCGATGGTCTTCGGCACGCCGACGATCGGCAGGCCCGCGTCGCTCATCAGCTTGGCGGCCTTCAGGGTGCCCTCGCCGCCGATCGGGATCACCGCGTCCAGGCCGAGGTCCGCGCAGTACTGCTTGGCGCGCTCGACACCGTCGCGCAGGTGGCTGGGCTGCACCCGGGAGGAGCCGAGGATCGTGCCGCCCTGGGCGAGGATGCCGCTCACCGAGTCGAGGGTCAGGGGCCGGTGGTGCCCCTCCAGGAAACCGCGCCAGCCGTCCTCGAACCCGATGATCTCGTCGCCGTGGTCGACCACCCCCCGGTGGACCACGGAGCGGATCACCGCGTTCAGGCCGGGGCAGTCACCGCCGCTGGTCAGCACTCCAATACGCATTGCTTTGCAACTCCCGAGCAGAACCGAGGAACGGCCGGACTACAGGCTGGGACGACGGACCGCCACCGTAGCGAGCCCTTCCCGCGCCGGAGTGGCGCGGAGATGGCCGCCGGGTGAAGGACCGGCCGATCCGGACAGAACGTCCGAAACCGGCGGTGGGTTCCGAGCATACGGCCCCTGCGTCCGGCCGGGCAGGAGCCGACGCGGGAGCGGCGCCGTCGGCGCCCCCGCGTGGAAGTGCAGCCTGCTGCCGAGGAGGGTGTGCAGCCGGCAGCCCCGGGGAGGGGCAGCCCCATTGTCGTACGTTCCGACCCGTCCGTGGACCGGGTGACCGCATGGCGGGCACCCGGCCGGACGGGCGCGGACGTGCTACGCGGGGCGCGTCGTGGCCGCGATGCGCTCCGCGCGCAGCGCGTCGTACCAGGTGGTGTCGGCCGGCGGCAGGGCGTTCACGTCCAGCGCCAGCTTGATCAGCATGTCCGCGACGGCGGGGTTGCGCGCCATCACCGGGCCGTGCAGGTAGGTGCCGAAGACGGTGTCCCGCCAGGCGCCCTCGGTGCCGTCGCCGGTGCCGTTGCCCCGGCCGGCGGTGACCCGGGCGAGCGGGCTGACGCCCTGGCCGAGGTGGGTCACGCCCTGGTGGTTCTCGAACCCGGTCAGCTGCGGCAGGCCGAGGTGCGGGTCCACGTCGGCCAGCACGTCGCCGACGCAGCGCTCGCCCTCGCCGCGGGTGGTCCACACGTCCAGCAGGCCGAGGCCCGGCTCGCGCTGGCCGAGGTCGTTGACGAACTCGTGGCCGAGGATCTGGTAGCCGGCGCAGACCGCGAAGATGATCGCGCCGTTCTCCGACGCCCGCACCAGGCCGGAGTCGTTGCGCAGCCGCTCGGCGGCGAGCCGCTGCGGACGGTCCTCGCCGCCGCCGATCAGGTAGATGTCGCCGCTGGTGGGCACCGCCTGGTCGGAGCGGACGTCGATCCGGGTCACGTTGAGATGGCGCTGACGGGCCCGGCGCTCCACGACCAGGGCGTTGCCCCGGTCGCCGTAGGTGCTGAGCAGGTCGGGGTAGACCCAGACCACGCGCAGGCTGCTCTCACTCATCCTCGAAGGCCTTCCATGACGTACGTGCGGTGGGCTGCTGGGGCTGCTCGGTGCGGGTCCGGCATCAGCCGGCCACGACCTTCCGCAGCTGCTGGAAGGCGGTGTAGTTGGCGATCGCCTCGATCCGGCCGGGCGGGGCCATCCGCACCGCCTGCTCCAGCGAGTCCACGACGTGGAACTGCAGCCCGGCGACCTCCAGGCGCACCGCGAGGTCCAGCTTGCGCTGGCCCAGCACGAACACCGGGTGCCCGGCGAGCCGCTCGTAGTCCACGTCCCACAGCCAGGAGGTGTCGGTGCCGTCGGCGTCGAGCGCGTTGACCGAGAGCACCACCGGGGTCGGCGGGCCGTCGATCAGCGAGAAGGTCTCCAGCCAGCCGGCCGGGTTCTTGGCCAGTAGCAGCCGGATGTCGCGGCCCTGGTACTGGACGACGTCGTAGCGGCCGGCCACCGCGGTGACCGAGCGCATCCGCTCCAGCGCGACCTGCGGGGAGACACCGAACACGGCGGCGACGGCGGCCGAGCTGGTGGCGTTGGCCAGGTTGGCCCGGCCGGGCAGCTGGAGCTGGATCGGCCAGGCGCCGCGCTGCGGGTCGATCACGTGGGTGCCCTGCAGGGCCCAGTGCGGGTTGGGGCGCCGGAAGCCGCACTCCTGGCAGAACCAGTCGTCGCCGGGGCGCTGCATCACGCCGCCGCAGGCGGGGCAGGACCAGGCGTCCTCCTTCCACGCCTGTCCGGCGGCCACCCAGACCACCTTCTTGCAGGAGGACGCGGCCCAGGTCACCAGCGGGTCGTCGGCGTTGGCGATCACCACGGCCTCGGTGTCCTGGAGGCCCTCGCGCCACTTCTCCGCCATCATGCGGGTCTCGGCGGCGCGGTCCAGCTGGTCGCGCGAGAGGTTGAGCAGGGCGATCGCCTTGGGGCGGGTGTCCCGGGCCACCATCGCCAGGTACTTCTCGTCGACCTCGATGACGCCGAAGCGGGCCTCCGAGCCGCCGGCCAGGGCGGAGGTGATGCCGGCCGGCATGTTGGCGCCCAGCGCGTTGGAGACCACCGGGCCGGCGGCGCGCAGCGCCTCGGCGATCAGGCGGGTGGTCGTGGTCTTGCCGTTGGTGGCGCTGACCAGCACCACGTCGAGGTTCTCGGCGAGGGTGGCGAGCAGATCGGGGTCGAGCCTCAGGGCGACCTTGCCGCCGATCACCGAGCCGCTGCCGCGCCCGGCCTTGCGGGAGACGGCGGCGGCCACCTTGCCGGCGGTCACCGCGATCTTCGCGCGCGCCGGCAGCGAGGCGTCGCGTGCGCCTGTGGGCTCCGATTCGGTGCCTGCCATGCTCAGTGGTTCCTCCTTGCTGCGGCACCGCCCGGGGGCCGGACTACGGGCCGTCGGGCGGCGGGGACGGGATCAGCCTACCGACTCCGCCGCCCGACCCGTCGCCCCGGACCCCGCGCCGCCTGCTGCGACGTGCCGGGGACGCCCTTCCGGGCGGTCCTGGCGCGGCGTCAGGACGGGCGGTGTACGGAGGGGCCGTTCGCCGTCGGGGACGCGCGGGCGGGGTGCGGCGGTTCCGTGCGCCGGCGCGGGAGGGACCCTTGGTGAGGGTGTGGTGAAGAAATGACCGGATGATTACCCGACGCGCCCGGTACGGCTCACCGGCCCGGCCGGGTCTGCCAGGGCACCGGGAGCTCCTCGGCCGCCTCCGCCAGGTGCGCGGTGATGACCAGCGTGCCGTCCTCCATCTGGTAGTCCAGCGGCGCCCCCAGCCGGCGCATGGTGGCGATCAGCCCGGAGTTGGACGACTGGGTGACCGCGTACACCGTGTCCACCCCGGCCTCCAGGGCCAGCGCCGACATCCGCCGCATGAGGTCCAGGCCCAGCCCGCGCCGCTGCCAGGCGTCCTCGACCAGCACCGCCACCTCGGCGCTGTCGTCGTCCCACATCAGGTGCCCGAGGGCGACGATCCGCCCGTCCGCCGCCTCCACCGCCAGGGTCTGGCCGTGCCGGGCGTCCAGCAGGTGGTCCAGGTAGCGGTCGGCGTCCCGCACCGGCCCGTGGTAGCGCTTGCGCAGCGCGTCGGGGGAGCAGCGGTGGTGCATCGCCAGCGCGGCCGGCTTGTCGGCCGCGTCCGCGCGCCGCACGGTCAGGTCGGCGCCGGCCGGCTGGCTCAGCCGGGCCCGGACGTCCGGCACCCGGGGGCCGAGCAGGGTGTCCAGCTCGACCAGCGCCTGCGCCCGGGCGAACTCGGTCGGGGTGAACGGCAGCTGCGGGCGGGTGAGCTCGATGAGGTCCCCGGAGGGCAGCGGGAGCCGCAGCACGTGGCCGTCCGCCCCGGCGGCGGTGCGCGCGGCCGCGCCCGGGTACTGCCGGATGCTGCACTGCCCGAACAGCTGGCGCAGCGCGACCGGCAGCTCGGCGGCGTCCAGCGCGGTCCGGGTGGCCAGCGCCAGGACGTGGGTCGGTACGTCCACCAGGTCGTGGGCGTCGGCCGGGCCGGTCCAGATGTCGTGCCCGCCGGCCCCGGCGACCAGCGCGGCGAGGTCGGCCCGGGCCAGCGAACGCGGCGCGCGCACGAAGAACTCGTCCACGGCGCCGGACGGCAGCGGGTGGGACTGCATCGAGACGATGTTCACCTGCCGCGCGGCGAAGGCCGCGCAGACCCGGGCCAGGCTGCCGGGGGAGTCCCGCACCGTGGTGCGGACCCGCCACAGCGCGGTCTCCTCGAAGTCGTGCAGCGGGCCCTTCAACGGCTCGGCCTGTGCACCGGCCCGCGCACCGGCCCGCGCACCGGCGTGCGCCCCGGCCCGCTCCCCGGTCGGCGCCCCGGCCCCGGACCGCGTCCCGTCCGGTGGCTCGGCCGCGTCCGGGCCGGGCGGTCCGTGCAGCTGATGGCGGTGCGACCACCAGGTGTGGAACAGCGCCGTGGCGAGCAGTGCGGTGGCGGACGCGGCGAGCACCACCGGCCCGTCCGGTCCGTGCACCACGAGCTTGGCCACCAGGTCGGCGGTGGTCACCGAGAGGAAGACGGCGGCGAGTTCCACCGCGTCGCGCCGCCACCGCTGGGCACGGACGCCGCGGCGCTGGGCACGGGAGGGGTTCGGGGTGTGGACGGTCTCGGGCTTCGGCTTCTCCAGGTGCTCCATGCCATCAATCTGCCGCTTCGGTGTTTCACGATCACGAATCCCCCGTGACCTGACGGTTAATGGTGCCGTGCATCGGCCGTTCCGCGCCCGGCCGCCTTCACTTCTTCGAGCAGGATCCGCAGGTCCGTCTCGGTGGTGGCCGGGTTGAGGAGGCAGGCGCGGAGCATCTCGCGGCCGGCCAGGCGGGCGCCGGTGACGAAGGCGCGGCCGCGGCGCTGGACGGCGGCGGGCAGCTCGCGGTTGAGGGCGTCCAGCGCCTCCTCGGTGTACCCGGCCGGGCGGAGGCGGAACGCCGCGATGGACGTCCTGACCTCGGCGAGCAGCTCCAACTCGGGCTCTTCGGTGATGAGTTCGCCGAGCCGGCGGGCGAGTGCGGTGGTCCGGGCGATGTCCCGGGCGAGGCCGTCGCGGCCGCGGTGGGCGATGGTGGCCCACACCTTGAGGGCGCGGAACGGACGGGTCTGCTCGGTGCCGTACTCGGAGAACCAGCCCAGCTCCCCGGCCGCCTCGTCGCGCAGGTAGGAGGGGACGAGGCTGAAGGTCGCGCGCAGCCCCTCGGGGTCGCGGACCAGCGCGCAGCCGCAGTCGACCGGGACGCCGAGCCACTTGTGCGGGTCGAGGGCCAGCGAGTCCGCGCGCTCCATCCCGGCGTAGCGGTGGGCGATCACCGGGTCGAGCACGCCGAACGCGCCGTAGGCGCCGTCCACGTGCAGCCACAGGCCCTCCTCGGCGCAGAGGTCGGCGATCGGGTCGAAGGCGTCCACCGCGCCGGTGCCGACCGTGCCGGCCGAGGCCACCACCAGGAACGGCAGCAGCCCCGCCGCCCGGTCGCGGGTGACCGCGGCGCGCAGGTCGGCGAGGTCGAGGCCCCCGTCGGGGCCGGTGGCCACGGTGCGCAGGTGCCTGCTGCCGAGGCCCAGCAGCTCGGCGGCCTTGCGGACGCAGGAGTGGGTCTCGCCGGTGACGTAGCCGACCAGCGGCGGCATCCCGGCGAGGCCGTCCTCGCGGACGTCCCGGCCGGCGGCGCGGGCGGCCCGGTCACGGGCGGCGGACAGGCAGACGATGGTCGCCATCGAGGTGCCGGAGGTGAGCAGCCCGCCGCCGGGCGGGTGGGGGAAGCCGACCAGCTCGGCGATCCAGCGGACCACGGCCCGCTCCAGGTGGACGTCGGCGTGGTCGCCGCCGGCCGAGCTGGGGTTCATCGCGGCGGCGGCGAGGGTGGCGAGCACGCCGGCCGGGGCCGGGGCGGAGTTCACCCAGCCGAAGAACCGCGGGTGGCCGTTGCCCATCGGGTACGGCAGCACGTCGTGGCCGACCGCGTCCAGCAGCTCGGCGAGCGGGCGGCCGGCCGTGGGCAGCGGGGCGTCCAGCAGGGTGCGGCGGGCGTCGTCGTCCATCGGCTGCCAGACCGGGCGGGCGGCCAGCCCGGCGAGGTGGTCGGCGGCCAGGTCGGCGGCGGTGTGCGCGGCGGCGCGGAAGTCGTCGTCGGCGGTGTGCGCGGCGGCCCGGACGCCGTCGTCGGCCGGGAGGTGCCCGCCGGCGGCGCGGGGGGCGGGGGCGGTGCGGAAGACGTCGGAGGTCATGTGCGGCTCCGGAGAGGGTACGGGCCTGGTGGCGCGGCGTCCTCGGCGCACCCGGATCCCGCGATCCTACGGAAACGGGCCCGCGCCGTGCGGCGCGGGCCCGGCAGCCGGGACGGCCGGTGTCAGTCCAGCGAGGTGGAGAGCCCGCCCGCCGAGCGGCAGTAGCCCTGCATCTCCTTGTCGGTGAACTTGGCGCAGAGCCGCCCGGCGGCCCCCGCGTCGGTGTAGTTCACCGTGTAGTAGCTGACCAGGCCCTCGGCACAGGCCTTGCGCTGCCAGCCGTCGGCGGCGGTCGCGCACTGCTGGGCGGCCCAGTCCTCGCGGTCCAGGTTGTACTTCATGGTGCGCGAGCCCACGCCCCGGCTGCAGTCCACCGCCCCGCCGGAGGCCTTGCCGTTCAGGCACCACTTCAGGGCCTCGGCGTACACCTCGGGGTGGTTCGGGTAGTCGTGCGAGGAGAGGTAGAAGGTCGGCGCGTAGAAGAAGCAGGCGGACTGGAACAGCGCCGGCTGGTCCTTGCACGGGTAGAGCGGGTCCTGGGCGAGCTTGTCGGCGGGGAGGTTGGCCTTGGCCGTCTCGTCCTCCTCGTCCGGGCCGAAGAGCTGCATGAACAGGCCCTCGGAGCAGCGGATCCGGTTCTGGTCGGAGGTGAACCTGTTGCACAGCTCGCGGGCCTTGGCGACGTCCTGCTTGGCGACGAACATCGTGCCGTGGCCGACGCCGTGGATGCAGGGGCCGCTGTTCTTGGGCGCGCAGAGCTTGACCAGGTCGGTCTCGGGCTGGGTGGAGGCGTTGAGCATCTCCTCGACGGCGCCGTGCAGGTAGCCGGCCGCGCAGGTCTCGTGCGGGAAGGAGATGACCTTCTGGAAGTCGGCCTGGAAGCGGGTGACCGCCGCGTGCCCGAGCTCGTGGGCGATCGGGTGGCAGAACCGGACGGTGTACGGCAGCTGCTTGGTGATCCTGTCGAGGTCGGCCAGCGCGACGCCGGGGTCGGTGGCCTCCATCTCGGCCATCAGCTTGTTGCGCAGCGTCGAGCGGGTCCACACCGCCGGGTCCCCGGTCGCGGTGGCGCTCGCGGCCGGCTGTCCGGTGCCGGGGCCGCCCGCGCCGGCGCCGGCGGCCCCGGGGGAGGCGGGTCCGGCCACCGCGGCGGTGACCGGCTCGGGCGTCCAGTCGGTGACGGCCACCGACCCCAGGCCGAGCACCCCGAGCAGCAGGGCGGTGAGGATCGCGAAGGCTCGCGGTTGCATGACGGAGATCCCCCGGCGGATCGAGACGGACGGGACTCTCCCCATCCTGACGGCACGGGCTTCGGATTCCGTGTTATCGACCGCCATTCGGGAGGTGTCGGCGACGCTACCGCACGTCCCGCCCGGTCAACGAGGCGGGCCGGTCGCTGGTCACGGACGGTGCCGGTCCCGGGCGCGGGGGCCGGGCACGGGGCCGGGCGGCGCGGGGCGGAGCGCCGCCCGGGGGCGGGGCGCTCACAGCTCCAGGCGGACCTGGTACTCCGTCAGCCACGCGTCCAGGTCCAGGGCCAGATCGGTCGCCAGCCGGACGGTCTGCGGGTCGGTGTCCGGGGCGAGCGCGTCGGACAGCGCCCGCCGGTCCAGCAGGGCGAGGCCGGGGGAGCGGGGGTCGGCGGCCAGTGCGGCGAGCTCGCCGCGCAGCAGCTGCGGATAGCGGGGGTCCTGGACGACCGGGTACGGGCTCTTCATCCGGTCGGCGATCTCGGCGGGCAGCACGTCCCGCACGGCGGCGCGCAGCAGGCTCTTCTCCCGGCCGTCGAAGTGCTTCATCGCCCACGGCGTGTTGAAGACGTACTGCACCAGCCGGTGGTCGCAGAACGGCACCCGCACCTCCAGCCCGGTGGCCATGCTCATCCGGTCCTTGCGGTCCAGCAGGATGCGCACGAAACGGGTCAGGTTGAGGTACGACACCTCCCGCATCCGCCGTTCGAACGGGTCGGCGTGCGGCAGGTGCGGGACCTCGGCGAGCGCCTCCCGGTAGCGGGCCTGCCGGTAGCCGGGCAGGTCGAGCTTGCCGAGCAGCTCCCGGTCGAGCAGCTGTTCGCGCGGTCCGCTGCCGCTGCCGCCGAGGCTGCTCAGCACCGCCGCCCACGGGAAGTCCTCGGTGCGGACGGTCTGCGGGTCGTGGAACCACCGGTAGCCGCCGAACAGCTCGTCCGCGGACTCGCCGGACAGCGCCACCGTGGAGCGCTCGCGCACCCCGCGGAAGAACAGCAGCAGCGAGGAGTCCATGTCGCCGACACCGCCCGGCAGGTCCCGGGCGCGCAGGGTGGCGAGCCGCTGCGCCGGGTCGCCGACGGCGGCGCTGTCCAGTTCGATCACCTGGTGGTCGGCGCCCACGTGCCGGGCGAGCATCCGCGCGTACGGGCCGTCCGGCGTGGTGCGGACGGCGTCCGGGGCGAAGTGTTCGGACTGGCCGGTGAAGTCGACCGCGAAGGAGCGCACCGGGCCGGCGCCGGCGGCGCGCAGCGTCCGGGCGGCCAGGGCGGTGACCGCGCTGGAGTCGAGGCCGCCGGAGAGCAGCGAGCAGAGCGGCACGTCGGACTCCAGCTGGCGGTGGACGATGTCCTCCAGCAGGGCGCGGACGGTGCCGATCGTGGTGGGGAGGTCCTGGGTGTGCTCGCGGGCCTCCAGCGCCCAGTAGCGCCGTGCGGTCAGGCCCTGGCGCCGCACCCGCACCACGTGGCCCGGCCGGACCTCGGCGATGCCCCGGTACGGGGTGAGTCCCGGGGTGCGGGTCAGTGCGAGCAGTTCGCGCAGCCCGTCGAGGTCGACCACCGGGCGCACCGCGGGGTGGGCGAGCAGCGCCTTCGGTTCGGAGCCGAAGACCACGCCGTCCGGTGTCGGGTGGTAGTGCAGCGGTTTGACGCCCATCCGGTCGCGGACCAGCAGCAGTTCCTCGGCGCGGGCGTCCCAGACGGCGAAGGCGAACATGCCGTTGAGCCGTTCGGCCAGGTGTTCGCCCCACTCCAGGTAGGCGCGCAGCACCACCTCGGTGTCGCTGCGGGTGCGGAAGCGGTGCCCGGCGGCCTCCAGCTCGGCGCGCAGTTCGCGGTGGTTGTACACCTCCCCGCTGTAGCTGAGCGCGGCCAGCAGCCGGCCGTCGTGCTCGGCCGTCATCGGCTGGACGCCGCCCTGCGGGTCGATCACGGCGAGGCGCCGGTGGCCCAGTGCGGCGTGCCGCTCCAGGTGGACGCCCCCGGCGTCCGGACCGCGGCAGAGCTGGGTCGCCGTCATGGCGTCGAGCACCGCTCGTTCGAGGGTCAGGTCGCGGTCGTAGGCGACCCATCCGGTGATCCCGCACATCAGCAAGCCTCCGGTTCTTCCGACACTCTTCCGACGCTCCCGTCCTCCCCCGGCCCCCGGTGTGTGAGCAAGTCATCACGCTACGTGGTCACCCGTGCGGCTACAAGACCCCCGTTCATGCTTCGAACACAGCGGAATCCTGCCCGAAATCGGGCAGGATCTTTGATCTTCTGCCACGGAGGCGCCTAGGCTCCCCACTCGTGTCCAGCTCGCCCGGTCCTTCGCACCCTCACGACGACCTGCTCGCCCACCTCACCCGGACCAGCCCGCTCGGGCCCCGGGAGGCGGCGCGGGTGGTGGCGGAGGTGCTGGCGTACTTCTCCGAGACCACCGAGGAGTACGTCCGGCGCCGCCACGGCGAACTGCAGGCACGCGGCCTGACCAACGAACGGATCTTCGCCCGGCTCGCCGAGGAACTCCCGGCCCGCCGGGTCGCCGCGCCCGGGCTCTCGGCCCGCCAGCTGCGCCGGATCGTCTACGGCTGACCGGCGGCCCCTCCCCGCCGTCCCTCCCCGCCGGCCGTCCCTCCCCGCCGCGTTCAGGTCTTGTCGGCACGGGCCGCCCGGCCGCCCCCGTACGCACGGAACCAAGGAGCCCACCATGTGCGGAATCGTGGCCTACATCGGCCCCAAGGACGCGACCCCCTTCCTGCTGGAGGGCCTCGCCCGGCTGGAGTACCGCGGCTACGACTCGGCCGGCGTCGCCGTCGCCGGGCGCACCGGCGGCCTCAAGGTCCGCAAGGTCAAGGGCCGGGTGGCCGACCTCGCCGCCGACGTCCCCGCCCGCTTCAAGGGCACCACCGGCATCGGCCACACCCGCTGGGCCACCCACGGCGTCCCCAGCGACGCCAACGCCCACCCGCACCTGGACAACGACGGGCGGATCGCCGTCGTCCACAACGGCATCATCGAGAACGCCGACGAGCTGCGCGTCCGGCTCGCCGCCGACGGCGCCGTGTTCCGCTCCGAGACCGACACCGAGGTGCTCGCCCACCTCGTCGCCGCCCACGCCGCCGAGGGCGGCGAGCTGGAGGACGCCGTGCGCGCCGCCCTCGGCAAGGTCGTCGGCACCTACGGCATCGCCGTCCTCGACGCCGGGCAGCCCGACCGCATCGTGGTCGCCCGCAACGGCAGCCCGATCGTGCTCGGCCTCGGCGAGAAGGAGATGTTCGTCGCCTCCGACGTCTCCGCCCTCGTCCGCTACACCCGCCAGGTCGTCCACCTGGAGGACGGCGAGCTGGCCACCGTGCGCGCCGACGGCTTCCGCACCTTCACCGAGGACGCCCGCACCACCCACCGCCAGCCGTCCACCGTCGACTGGGACATCGACTCCTACGACACCGGCGGCTACGAGCACTTCCTGCTCAAGGAGATCCACGAGCAGCCCGGCTCCGTCGAGCGCACCCTCGGCGGCCGCCTCGACGAGCGCTTCGCCACCGCCCACCTCGGCGGCCTCAACCTGGACGCCCGCGAACTGCGCGAGATCCGCCGGGTCAAGATCCTCGGCTGCGGCTCCGCCTACTACGCCGGCGAGATGGGCGCCCAGCTCATCGAGGAGCTCGCCCGGATCCCCGCGCACAGCGAGCCCGCCTCGGAGTTCCGCTACCGCAACCCGGTCATCGAGGCCGACACCCTCTACGTGGCGGTCAGCCAGTCCGGCGAGACCTACGACACCCTGGCCGCCGTCCAGGAGGTCAAGCGCAAGGGCGGCCGCGTCCTCGGCGTCGTCAACACCGTCGGCAGTGCCATCGCCCGCGAGTGCGACGGCGGCATCTACCTGCACGCCGGCCCGGAGATCTCGGTCGCCTCCACCAAGGCGTTCACCTCCACCGTCGTCGCCTTCGCCCTGATCGCCCTGCACTTCGGCCGGATCCACGACCTCTCGCCCGCCGACGGCCGCCGGATCGTCTCCGCCCTCAAGGCCCTGCCCGGCCAGATCCGCGAGATCCTCGCCCAGAGCGACGAGATCGCCGCCCTGGCCGCCGAGTACGCCGACGCCGCCGGCATGATGTTCATCGGCCGGGTGCGCGGCTACCCCGTCGCCCGCGAGGGCGCGCAGAAGCTCAAGGAGATCTCCTACGTGCACGCCGAGGCCTATCCGGCGAGCGAGCTGAAGCACGGCCCGCTGGCCCTGATCAGCCCCGAACTGCCCACCGTCGCCCTCGTCCCGGACGACGAGCTGCTCGACAAGAACCTCACCACCCTCGGCGAGATCAAGGCCCGCTCCGGCCGCGTCCTCGCCGTCGCCCACCGCCGCCCCGACCCCAGGCTCGCCGACCACTGCGTGCTGGTCCCCAAGAGCGAACCCGAGCTCGACCCGCTGCTCCTCAACATCCCGCTCCAGCTGCTCGCCTACCACGCCGCCGTCGCCCTCAAGCGCGACGTCGACAAGCCCCGCAACCTCGCCAAGAGCGTCACCGTCGAGTGACCCGCGCCCCCCGGGGGCCGGCCGTGAACCGCACGGCCGGCCCCCGGCGCGGCTCAGTAGTCGGCGCTGGGGGCGCGGGTGGTGGGGCCGAGGTCGGGCTCGTCGCGGAGTTCCAGGGAGGCGCCGTGGCGGGTGAGTTCGAGGACGAGGAGGGTGTTGCGGCCGGCGTGCCAGAGCGGGGCCGGGGCGTAGAGGGTGCGCTGCGGGCCCTCGTCGGTGTAGCGGCCGAGCAGGAAGCCGTTCAGCCAGAGCAGGCCGCGGCCCCAGCCGGGGAGGGCGACGAAGGCGTCGGCCGGGGCGTCGAGGTCGGTCTCGAAGCGGTGGAAGGCGGGGTCGCCGTCGGCGGTGTCGAGGGTGTCGTGGAGGACGAGCGCGTCGAGGTCGGTGAGCGGCAGCGGGCGGATCTCCCAGGTGTGCAGGCGCTGGCGTTCGTGCGAGACGCCGCGCCGGATGCCCTTGCGGTCGTCCAGCTGGGGGCCGTAGTTGGCGCGGCCGAGGGCCTCCACGAGGATGTCCAGGGTGGCGCCGGCGGGGCCGGTGGCCAGGGGGAGGGTCTGCTCCGGGCGGTTGCGGTCGAGGACGCCGAGCGGGCGGCCGTCGGCGAAGACCTGGGCGCGGTCGCCGATGCCGTCGACGCGCAGGGGCAGTTCGGGGCGCGGGCCGGGGACGTGGGTGCGGTAGTGGATGAGGCCGAACGACTGGCCCAGGCGTTCCATCGGCTCGGGGACGGGGCGGTGGACGGGCGTGGAGAGCGCGTCGAGGGAGTCCAGGAGGCGGGCCCGGCCGCTCGCGCGGTCGAGCCGGCGCGGCGTCAGCCGGGGCGGCAGGGGCGGGAGTTCGACGTCAGCGAGCGGGACGTACCTGCCGATGACGGTCCGCAGGGTGTGGAACTTCTCGGTCAGCTCGCCCGCCTCGCCGATCGGCGCGTCGTAGTCGTAGCTGGTGGAGGTCGGCTCGAAGCCGGCGGTGTCCGGGCCGGTGCCGGAGTGGTTGGCGCCCGCCCAGAAGCCGAAGCTGGTACCGCCGTGCGCCATGTAGAGGTTCACCGAGGCGCCGGTGGCGAGCAGTTCGTCGAGTGAGGCGGCGGTCTCCTTGGCGTCCCGGACGTGGTGCGGGTCGCCGACCCGGTCGAACCAGCCGATCCAGAACTCCATCGCGGCCAGCGGCCCCCGGGGCTGCCGGCGGCGCAGCACCTCGAAGCGCTCGGGGGGCGCGGGAGCCGAAGGTGGCGGTGGCCAGCAGGCCCGGGATCGCGCCGCCCTGCTGCATGAAGTCCTCGGAGCCGTCGGCGGTGAACAGCAGGCAGTCCACCCCGCGCGCGACCAGGCCGTCGCGCAGGTGCGTCAGGTAGGCGGCGTCGGTGCCGTAGCTGCCGTACTCGTTCTCCACCTGGACGGCGACCACCGGACCGCCCCGGCTGCCCAGCAGCGGCAGCAGCTGCGGCACCAGGGCGTCGAACCAGCCGTCCACCGCGGCGAGGAAGGCGGGATCGGAGCTGCGCAGCCGGATCCCGTCCACGGCCAGCAGCCGCGCCGGCAGCCCGCCGAACTCCCACTCGGCGCAGATGTACGGACCGGGGCGGAGGATGACGTCCAGGCCGTGCCGCTCGGCGAGGCGGACGAACCCGGCGACGTCCCGCCAGCCGGTGAAGTCCACCTCGCCGGTCGGCAGTTCGTGGAAGTTCCAGGGGATGTAGGTGTCGACCGTGTTGACGCCCAGCGCCCGCAGGCGGGCCAGCCGGTCGTCCCACAGCGCGGGGTGGACGCGGAAGTAGTGCAGCGCGCCGGAGACGATCCGGTGCGGCGCGCCGTTGCGGCGGAATCCGGTGCCGTCGAAGTCGAGCTCGATCATGCGGGCCAGCTTTCGGTGGTGACGGGGTGACGCGGGCCGCCGGGGGGTCGGGCCCGGCGGTCGGGATCCCAGAAGCGTCGCAGGACCGAACGGGCGGTGCGGCCCGATCGTGCCCGCGCCACGCGGGGCTGTTCGGTACGGCCGCGCCCGCCCTAGACTGCTCAGCTCGCGCGGCATTACCGACGGGTAGGTGGCGAGCCGGGCCCGGATGCCGTCACCGACTGGCAGGGATGGGGAGTCCGGATGGCCGACGAGCGGGTGCACGCCTACGGGGACGACGCGCTGGGGGAGCACGACGCGGTGGCGCTGGCCGCCCTGGTGCGGGCCGGCGAGGTGAGCCCCGCCGAGCTGGCGGCGGCGGCCGTGGCCCGCGCCGAACGCGTGGACGCGGCGCTCGCCCCGGTCGCCTTCGCCGCGCACGGGCGGGCGCTTGCCGGCCACGGCGGCGGTGGCGGTGCCGGGCACGGCGGGCACGGCGGCGGGCCCGGCCTGGACGGGGCGCACGGCGCGCACGGCGCCGGGCCGGACGCGCCGCTGTACGGGGTGCCGAGCTTCCTCAAGGACAACACCGACCTGCGCGGCATGCCCACCGGCCAGGGCAGTGCGGCGTTCCGCGCCAGACCGGCCCGCCGCAGCGCCGCCTTCGCCGAGCAGTTCCTCGGCACCGGCCTGTCCGTCCTCGGGAAGACCCGGCTGCCGGAGTTCGGCCTCAACGCCTCCACCGAGTACGCCACCGCCCGGCCCGTGCGCAACCCGTGGCTGACCTCGCACTCCCCGGGCGCCTCCTCCGGCGGCGCCGCCGCGCTGGTGGCCTCCGGCGTCGTCCCCGTGGCACACGCCAACGACGGCGGCGGCTCGATCCGGATCCCCGCCGCCTGCTGCGGGCTGGTCGGCCTCAAGCCCACCCGCGGCCGGATGGTGCCCAACGCCCAGGGCCGCCGGCTCCCGGTCGACCTGGTCACCGACGGCGTGCTGACCCGCTCCGTCCGCGACACCGCCGCGTTCCTCGCCGCCGCCGAACACCACTACCGCAACCCCGCCCTGCCCCCGCTCGGCCTGGTCGAGGGCCCCGGCGGGCGCCGGCTGCGGATCGGGCTGGTGGTGGACTCCCCGACGGCGCCCACCGACGGGCCGACCCGGGCGGCCGTCGAGGAGACGGCCGCCCGGCTGGCCGCCCTGGGCCACGACGTGACGCCGGCGCAGCTGCCGTTCGGGGAGGAGTTCTCCCGCGACTTCATCCTCTACTGGGGCTACATCGCCTTCCTGATCGCCACCACCGGCCGGCTGACCGTCGACCCCGGCTTCCGGGCGGCCCGGCTGGACGGGTTCACCACCGGTCTGCGGCGGGTCTTCCACCGCGAGTTCGCCCGGGTGCCCGGCGTGGTGCGGCGGCTGCGCGCCTCCGAGCGGACGTACGCGGGCCTGTTCCGCACGTACGACGCGGTTCTGTCGCCGGTGCTGGCGCACGTCGCGCCGCCGATCGGCCACCTGAGCCCGAACGTCGCCTTCGGCGAACTGCTGGAGCGGCTCACCCGCTACGTCGCCTTCACCCCGGTCAACAACGTCACCGGCGGCCCCGGCATCGCCCTGCCGGTCGGCGCGAGCCCCGAGGGGCTGCCGGTGGGCGTCCACCTGTCGGCCGCCCACGGGGAGGAACGGCTGCTCCTGGAGCTGGCGTTCGCGCTGGAGGCGGACCGGCCCTGGCGGCGGATCCAGGACTGAGCCGCCGCCGGGCGCCGAGCGCCGAGTGTGCCGCTGAGCGCTGAGCGCTGAGCGCGTCACCGGGCGTGCCCGGCACCGGCCGGCCTGTCGCGCGGCGTCAGCCGAGGACCGGGGACGCGGTGGCGCAGGCCGCGCGGACCTCGCGCCGCAGCGGCCCGAGGACGTCGTCCGCGGCGCCGTGGGCGGCGGCGGGCCCCTCCGCCGGGGCCGGCAGCGGCCTGCCCGTGCGCAGCGCCTCGGCCAGGGCGGCGAGGTCGGCGGCGATGGCGGCGACCTCCTGCGGCGGCGGCGCCGGTACCCCGTGCTCGACCCGGACCCGCGTCGCGGTGGTCGCCTCCACCACCCGCTCCACCGCGATCACCAGCGGCCACCACGCCGCTGCCCGGGTGCCGACCGGCGGCGGCTCGGTCAGCGCGCGCTGGAACTCGGAGCGGACCGCCGAGAGGTCCCGGTAGAGCCGCCGCCGGCGCCGCGGCCGGGACGGCTGATCGCGCCCGGGGGCGGCGGCGAAGGCCAGTGCCACGTACGCGGAGGCGTCCGCGACGGCGTCGGCCAGCCGGTCGCCGATCCGGGTATGCCAGGACTCCGGCCAGCACAGGTAGCCGGCCAGCAGCGCGATCCCGCAGCCGATCAGCGAGTCGTACAGCCGGGGCAGTACCAGTGCGAAGCCCTGGTGGTTGAGCAGGTCGGAGAGCAGCAGGATGACCGGGGTGATGGCCGCCGTCTGGAACGCGTACCCCTTGGCCGAGAACGCCGGGATCAGGGTGGCCAGTACCGCGACGGTCGGCACGTCCCACCAGCCCCGGGGGACCTCGGCGAGCACCGGGATGGCGATCACCAGCCCGAGCGCCGTGCCGAAGGCGCGCAGCACGGCGCGCGAGAACACCGAGCCGAAGTCCGGTTTGAGGACGAAGGTGACGGTCAGTGCGACCCAGTAGGAGCGGGGCACCGGCAGCACCGAGACCAGCACCTGGGCGAGGCCGATGCAGAGCGCCAGCCGCAGGCCGTAACGCCAGGACGCGCCGGAGAGCAGCGCCGCCCGGGCCGCTCGCCGGGCCCGCTCGCCGGGGGCGGCGGGGCTGCCGAGCCGGTCGGGGACGTCCGCGCGCCCGGGCTCGGCGCCGACCGCGGCCGCGTACCGCAGGGCCTGGTCCAGCGCGCGTTCGGACGGTCCGGTGGGCGCGGGCAGGTCGAGGAAGGCGGCGGGGTCCTCGCCGGGCGCCGGGGCGGTGCGGCCGCGTTCGACGGCGTCGGCGAGCGCCAGCACGGCGGCCGGGTAGGCCTCCGGCAGCGGGCCGAGCCTGGCCACCGGACGCAGTTTGGCGGCGGAGGCCGCCTCGACGACCGGCATCAGCGCGTTGAGCCGGGCGATCAGCCGGGCCAGCCCGGGGGAGCGGCCGTGCCGGCGGGTGCGGTGGGCGAGCAGCAGGTCGTAGGAGGAGTTGAGCGACTGGGTGACGGCCAGCCGCCGTTCGTCGTGCTCCGGGGTGCCGGCGGCGCGGACGAACGCGGCGACCTCCCGGTAGCTGCCGGCCACCGCCGCCCGCTCCGGCACGCCGCCGCGCAGCGGCCAGGCGAACAGGGTGAGCAGCAGCACCACCGCCCCGCCGGCGAGCAGCAGCAGCGGTGCCTTCCACCACGGGTGCGGCATCGGCAGACCGGCCCCGACGACGGCGTTGAGCAGGAGCAGCAGACCGGAGACGGAGGCGACCGAGCCGATCGAGGAGATCATCCCGGAGACCAGCGCGACCAGCGTCAGGACGGCGACGGCCGTCCAGTCGCGCCCGAACACCAGCGTGCCGAGGGCGACGCCGGCGGCACCGAACAGCTGGGGGACGGCGATGTTGAAGACCCGCATCCGGTAGGCGTCGGCGGTGTCCCCGATGACGGCGGACAGCGCCCCCATCGACGCCAGCGCCCCGTACGCCGGCCGCCCCGCCGCCAGCCCCACGGCCAGCGGCGCCGCCAGCCCCGCCGCGGCCCGGGCCACGGCCGCCCACGGCACCGCCGCCGGCTGCGGCCGCATTCCGGCGGTCAGCCACTTCGGAGGGGAGAGCCGGCCGCCGGGCGTGTCCTGTGCCATGCCGTCAACCTACGGCGCCTGCCCGTTCCCGTCCGGTCGCGGCGCGCGCGGCTGTCCTGCTGCGGGTGTGGCGGAGGCCCGGCGGGGCAGCGCTGTTGGCGGGGAGAGCCGGCCGCTGGGCGTGTCGTGTGCGGTGCTGCCAACCTGCCGGGCCCGCGGTGGCACCGCTGCGGCGGCGGTCAGCCTTCCGGAGAGGAGAGCCGATCGCCCGGCGTGTCCTGTGCGGTGCCGTCACCCTACGGCGCCCGCCCGCCGGCCCGGAGCCGCCGACCGCCTGGCGGCCGGGCCGGCGGGAGGGCACGGTCGGCACCACGGACGTCGGGCGGTTGCCGTTCCGCGTCGCTGTGGGAAGGGCTTCGGGCTGCGGGACCCCCCGGGGCCCCGGCGTGCGAGCGCGCCTGCGGTGGCCGTCGGCTTGGCCCGGAGGCGTCGGTGGCCCGGTGATCATCATGGTGATGACCGGGCCGTGGGCGGTGGCGGCGGCTCGGCGGCAGGTGCCGGGGGCTGCCCTGGAGACGCCTGCGGGCGTGCCCCCCCGCCCGGCGGGCCGTCAGGCGGTGGCGGGTTCGGTGGCCGGGGCCGGGGAGTCGGCGGAGCGTGGCGTGGTGGGCAGGTCGCGGGTGCGGCCGACGGGGGAGAGGAGCAGGACGAGTGCCGCCAGCGGCACCCCGGCGGTGGTGATCCACAGCGCCGGGCGCAGACCGATCGCGGTGCCCAGGACACCGGCCAGCAGGGCGCCGAGCGGGATGGTGCCGAAGCTGAGGACGGCCCCGCTCGCGCTGATGCGGCCGAGCAGCTCGGGCGGGCAGTAGCGCTGCTGGAAACCCGCCTTGATGATGTTTCCGGCCACCACGCCCACCGAGATCGCGAACCCGCCCGCGGCGAAGCAGAGCACGCCCGCGCCGGGGCCGGTGAGCGGGATCAGCAGGGCGAGTGAGGGAATGCCCAGCTCGAAGAGGATCATCGCGCGGGCCGTGCCGATCCGCGCGGCGACCCGGCGGGCCACGAAGGCGCCGAGGACGCCGCCGCTGCCGACCGTCGCGATCAGCGCGCCGACGGTGCCCGGCGCGAGTCCGACCTCGCGGACCAGGAAGGCGACCTGGATCGACTGGTAGCCCATCAGTGCCAGGTTGGACGCCCCGCCGAACAGGGTGAAGGTGCGCATCCACGGGTCCCCGGCGAGCAGCCGCAGCCCCTCGCCGACCTCGCGGCGCAGCGACCGGTCGGCGGCCGGCCGGGGCGGCGTCTCGCGGTGCCGGATGCGGCCCAGGCAGAGCAGCGAGACCAGGAAGGTGGCGGCGTTGGCGAACATGCCGTTGGCGGCGCCCGCGAGTTGGGCGATCAGACCGCCGGAGCCGAGGCCGGCGATCTGGGCGGCGGAGGCGCTGCCGTGCAGTTTGGCGTTGCCCTCGGGCTGGTCGGCGGGGGAGAGCAGGTCGGGCAGGTAGGCGGTGTAGGCGGTCTGGAAGAAGACGGCCGCGGTGCCGGTGAGCAGGGCGACGGCCAGCAGCAGTCCGACGCTGAGCCGGCCCGCCCACCCGGCGACCGGGACGGCGGCGAACAGCGCGAGCGAGACGCCGGCTGCCGTCAGCATGACCGGACGGCGCCGTAAGCGGTCCACCCAGACGCCGACCGGCAGGCCCATGATCAGCCAGGGTGCCCAGGAGGCGGCGCTCAGCAGGCCGATCTCGAAGGTGGAGGCGTGCAGTTCGGAGACGGCGATCAGCGGCATGGCGACGCCGGTGACGGAGGAGCCGAACTTGCCGGCCGTCTCGCCGCACCAGAGCAGCCGGAAGTCGCGGTGGCGGCGCAGCAGGCTGCGGGGGCCGGTGGCGTCGGCGCTCATTCGGCGCTGCCCTGCTGCTCGTCGGCGTTCCCGGCGTCGGCGTTCCCGGCCCCGGTGCTCCCGGCGTCGGCGTTCCCGGCCTCGGCGGGGCGGGCGGGGTAGCGGCGCCGGGGGAAGGACTGGAGTTGGACGACGACCGGCAGCGCCGCCGGGTCCGGCTCGGTGTTCTCGTCCGGAAGGTGGCGCCGGATGACGGCGAACAGCTCGTCGTTGAGCGCCGCGAGCTGGTCCGGTGTCAGCCACATCCGGCTCCAGTCCGAGATGGTGCCGGCGTTGCGCCACTCGTCCGGCCAGTCCTCGGCGAGGTAGGTGTTGATCCGGTCGAAGTACTGCGCGAGGAGCTCGTGGAGATAGACCGAGACCGCGCCGCGGGTGTCCGGGTCGTCCCGGAAGTCGGTGGTCTCCAGCCGGTTGGGGACGGGGACGCGCCGCCACCAGCGTTCCCGCTTGGTGCCGCGGCCGGTCTCCTCCTCGATGAACCCGTGTTCGGCGAGGTGGCGAAGGTGCCAGCTGACGGTGCCGGTGTTCTCGCCGAGCCGTTCGGCCAGCCGGGTGGCGGTCGCCGGGCCGTCGAGGTTCAGCAGTTCGAAGATCTTCATCCGCAGCGGGTGGGCGAGCCCGCGCAGGCTGCGCGCGTCGATCCGGCGCGCGGGCCGCTCGGGCCGCTCGGGCCGCTCGGGTGCGAGGGGTTCCGCGAGCGGCGCTCCGGCGGTGGGTTCTTCGGACGGTTCGTCAGTGGGCATGCCTCGCATCGTAGGGTGCAGAGAGTTCTCTGCATAGGGATCTCTGCAGAGAACTCTCTGGAAGTTGCCCCACGTCCGACGGCCTCCGGCTACGGCGTGGCGACCCCGGTGTGGCGGGCCAGGCTCTCGCGCAGCCGGGTCAGCCGGTCGATCTCCGCGTCCAGGGCGGCGAGGCGCTGCTCGATCACCGGGGCGAAGGTGTCCGGCCCGAACTCGCCGGTGGACGCGCAGCTGCGCGGCGGGTCCTCGGCGAGCATGTCCAGCCGGTGCACCCGGCTGGCGAGGTCGTCGACGGTCAGCCCGAGCGCCAGCAACGCCCGGATCACCCGCACCCGGCTGACCGTCTCCGGCCCGTACTCGCGCTGGCCGGCCACCGTGCGGGCGGGCGGCGGCAGCAGGCCCCGCTGTTCGTAGAAGCGCAGCGCCCGCGGTGTGGTGCCGGCGGCGGCCGCCGCGTCGCCGATCCTCATCCGTCCTGTCATCCGCCCCTCCCCGAGCGTCCCGCCGGCTCGCCACCCCGCCCACCGGCGCTCCGGCTCCTCCGGTCGTCCGGCGTCCGGTCGTCGGACCGTCCGGGCGGTCTACAGTTCGACGACCGTGGTGCCGAAGACGTCCCCGTCGATCAGCCGTGACAACGCCCCGGGAGCCTGCTCGATGCCCGGGAGGACGGTCAGGGGGACGGTCAGTGCGCCGGTGCGCAGCCATCCGGCCAGGCGCTCGCGCCACTCCGGTTCGAGCTCCGCGTACCGCTGCCCGCTCACGCCGTGCACGGTGACGTTGCGGACGAGCAGCCGGAAGCTGTCCACCACGGTCGGCGCGTCGGCGCCGGTGCGGGCCGGGTCCATCTGCCCGGCGAGCGCCCCGATCAGCGCGAACCGCGCGTCCGTGCGGGCGGCGTCGACGGCCGCCGTCAGCTGCTCGCCGCCGACCATGTCCAGCAGCACGTCGATGCCGTCCGGGGCGGCCGAGGCGAGCTGGTCGGCGATCGGGCCCGCCCCGCGCACCAGCACGGCGTCGTAGCCGAACTCCTCGGTCAGCCGCTTCGCCTTGGCGGCCGAGCCGGTGGTGCCGATCACCCGGGCCGCCCCGAGCAACCGGGCCACCTGCCCGGACACCGTGCCGACCGCCCCCGCCGCGCCGGTGACCAGGACGACGTCCCCCGGCCGTACCGCCGTCGCGCGGGTCAGCGCGCCGTAGCCCACGAGGCCGGGGGAGAGCAGGGTGAGCGGTTCGGGGAACCCGTCGTCCACCCGGGTGAACGCGGCGGCCCCGGCGACCGCGTGGTCGCGCCAGCCGAGCAGATGGGTGACGAGGTCGCCGGGGCGCAGCGGCCCGTCGGCCGGCGCGGCCAGCACCTCGCCGAGCGCGGGCCCGAGCAGCGCGTCGCCCGGCCGGATCGTGAGGGGCGCGTCGGCCAGCCCGCCGCCGATCAGGGTGCGCAGGGCGGGGAACACCACGAAGGCCCGGTTGCGGACGAGGACCTGGTCCGGGGCCGGGGAGGGCAGCGGGGCCTCGGTCAGGGCGAAGCTGTCGGGCGTGGGCAGGCCGTCGGGCGCGGCGACGAACCGGACCTCGCGGACGGTGCTGGGCAAGGACGGCATGAGCGGACTCCAAGGTGTGAGGAGGCGGGACGTGCGGGTGCGAGGACGTGTGAGCGGCGGTGCTCCGTGCGGCCGCGCGGTGCGGGGACGCTAACCCCTGCCCCGCGCGTCAGGGTCAAGCCCGCCGCCCCGCCGCCCCGCCGCCCCGCCGCCTCGTCGCCCCGTCGCTCCGTGCGACGTGATCACCCGGCGGACGGTCCGGTGATCTTCTAGAGTCGCGTGCGGCACGGCCGAACGACCGAACGACCGAACGACGGCACCCGCCGGCACCACGGAGAGGCAGCACCACCATGACCGAGCACCAGGCACCCGCGCCCTTCGAGCCCGTCGACGAGGACTGGCAGACCGCCCTGGTCGTCGTCGCCCACCCCGACGACATGGAGTACGGCGGGGCCGCCGCCGTCGCCCGCTGGACGGACCAGGGCAAGAAGGTCGTCTATGTGATGGTCACCAGCGGCGAGGCCGGCATCGACGGCATGGACCCCGAACGGTGCGGCCCGCTGCGCGAGGCCGAGCAGATCGCCTCCGCCGCCGTCGTCGGCGTCGACACCGTCGAGTTCCTCGGCCACCCGGACGGCGTCGTCGAGTACGGCCTGCCGCTGCGCCGTGACATCGCCCGGGTGGTGCGCCGGCACCGCCCGGACATCGTCATCACCAGCAACTTCCGCGACACCTGGGGCGGGGTCTTCCTCAACCAGGCCGACCACATCGCCGTCGGCCGGGCCACCCTGGACGCGGTGCGGGACGCGGGCAACCGCTGGGTCTTCCGCGAGCTGGTCGACGAGGGCCTTGAGCCGTGGAACGGCGTGCGGCAGATCTGGGCGGCGTCCTCGCCGGATTCGGCGCACGCGGTGGACACCACCGACCACTTCGACCGGGGCGTGGCCTCGCTGGAGGCCCACAAGGCGTACCTCGCCGGTCTCGGCGGCGCGATGGCGGACGCCCGCGGCTTCCTGGAGAGCGCCGGCCGCGGCGCGGGCACCCGGCTGGGCACGCGCTTCGCCGTCGCCTTCGAGGTCTTCCCGCTGCGCTAGGTCACCGGTCCGGCGCCGGGGTTGCGGCGCAGTGCGAGGATCGTGAGGTCGTCCCGCCGGCGGCCGTGGCTGTGGCGGTGGACGTCCTCGTCGAGGGCCTCGGGGAGCTGGTCCGGGGTGCGGTCGCCCAGGGCGAGGAGCCGCCGCTCGACCGGGTAGAAGACGCCGGCGCGGTCGGCGGCCTCGGTGACCCCGTCGGTGAGCAGCAGCAGCGTCCCGTCGTCGGGGAGGTCGAACCACTGGACGGTCCGCACCTCCCCGGCGAGGTCGGCGAGCCCGAGCGGCACGCCGGCCGTCAGCGGGACGGCCTCCACGTGCCCGCCGAGGAGCAGGTACGGGGCGAGGTGGCCGCAGTTGACGGCCTGCACGCCGGTGCGGCGGTCCAGGCCGTACACGGTGGCGGTGACGAAGCGCTCGGCCTCGCCGCTCTGCGCCGCGTACGCGTTGTGGCGGGTGACCGCGTCCTCCAGGGCGAGGGCGACGTCGGTGAGCGCGGGTTCGCGGAAGGCGGCTTCGCGGAAGGCGCCGAGCACGGCGAAGCCGGTGCCGATCGCGGGCAGCCCCTTGCCCTGGACGTCGCCGATGACGACCCGGGTGCCGTAGGGGGTGTCGGCGATGTCGTAGAGGTCGCCGCCGACCATGGCGTCCTCCTCGATCGGCCGGTAGCGGCCGTGGAGCAGGACGTCGGAGGTCAGCGCGGGCAGCGGGCGCAGGAGTTGGCGCTGGAGGGCGACGGCGCTCTGCCGCATCCGGTGCAGCTCGCGCTCGCGCCGGACCCGGCGCGAGCAGAGCAGCACGGCGACGGCGGAGGCGCCGACGACGGTGGCCAGCGTCAGCGCCCGGCCGTTGATCGACTCCGGTGGGAAGAACACCGAGCTGACGAGGATGACGGCGGTGACCCAGATCGCGGCGCCGACGGTCTGGGCGAGCGTGCCCAGTCCGGCCAGCAGCGCGGGGACGAACACCAGCAGCAGGACGAGCCGGGCACTGGTGCCGCCCGCCGCCTGCGCGCCCAGGGCCACGGCGGTGGCGCCGAGGACGGCGAGGACGACGGTCCGGTTGGCGGGTGCCCGGTGCGTCTCCCCGCTCCCGGGGCCGGTGCGCGTCCCGACGTCGGCCATCCTCGCCTCCCAGGTGATCGTTTCCAGGCTCACCGGCCGGGACGGCCGTCGCAACCGCGGCCGTCCGCCCCGCCCTCCCCCTCGCCGTCTCCTTCTCCTTCTCCTCCGCCCCGCGAGTCCGCGCCCGCGCCCGCGTCCGGCGCCCGCCCCCGGCGGCCGCGCAGCAGGTGGCGGACGGCGAACAGGACGGCCAGGGCGCCCAGGCCGGTCAACAGCCACAGCTGGTACCGCACGGCCGTCCGCCAGACCGTGCCCACGTGCGCGCCGGCCAGGTACCCGACGGTGGACCACACGCCCACCCAGAGTGCGGCGCCCAGCACGTTGAACACCTGGAACCGCGGCCAGGGCATGCCGGTCGTCCCGGCGATGATGCCGTTGGTCTGCCGCAGTCCGTCGAAGAACCGGGCGACGGTCACCACCTTGCCGCCGTGCCGGGCGAAGAACACCTCCCCGCGGGCCGTCCGCTCCGGTGTGAGCAGCACGTACCGGCCCCAGCGGTGCACGAAGGCGCGGCCGCCGGTGACGCCGATCAGGTGGCCCAGGGTGTTGCCGAGCACGGCGGCCGCGAAGGCGATCGCCACCACGGCGGCGAAGTCCAGGTGGCCGGTGCCCGCGAAGACGGCGGCCAGCACCAGGATGGTCTGCCCGGGTGCGGGGATCCCGCAGTTGTCGAGCAGGACGAACAGCGCCACCGCCGGGTAGCCGTACTGCTCCAGCACCGGCGCGAGCGCCGCCAGCGGACCAGGCAGGGGCGGGGCGCCGTCACCGAGGAGCGGGCCGTCACCGAGGAGCGGCCCGTCACAGAGGGGCAGGCCGCCACCGGGGAACGGCACGGCTCACCGCCCCGGGCCGCACCGGCACGGGGCGGTGGCCGGCGGCCGATGGCGTCAGCGGATCGCCTCGCGGGGTTCGATGTTGCAGTCCGGGCCCGGGTAGACCAGACCCGTGTGGCCGTCCTCGAAGCGGACCATGTACGGCGGTTGGCCGTCCTGGCCGCGCACCTCGACGATCTCGCCCTTCTGGTCGACCATGCCCACCGCCCGGCTGTGGATGTGGAGCTGGTCACCTACCGCTGCGTGCATGGTCTTGCTCCTCGGGGTGTGTGCGGACAGCGGGGACGGCGGGCCGGCCGTTGCCGCCCTCCTCCGTCCCACCGTGCTGCTGTCTCCACTGTGCTGCCCCCGCGGCCGGCCCGCAACGGCTCGCCGGCTCCGCCCCGGGTGCTCGTTCAGGGACGGCCGGGCTGTGCGCCGGGTGGCCCGCCGGGTGGCCCGCCGAGCTGATCGACGAGGTAGCAGCGGACCAGCCGTTTGCAGGCGGAGATCATCGCCGGGTCGCCGTCCGGGTCGCAGCGGAAGGCGAGCTTGAGCACCGCGTCCGCCGCCTCCAGGGCCACCCGCAGGCCGAGCGTGAGGGCCGCCGGGTCGGCGGCCGCGAAGAGTTCGCCGCCGAGCGCCTGGAGCCGCAGCGCGACGGCGGTGTTGTTGTCCACCTCGGGGTCCAGCAGATGGCGTTCGGCGCGGACGCCCGCCGGGACGGCAAGTCCGGCGAGCCCGAAGTCCAGCTGCCCGAAGCCGGGAACCGTGCGCTTCATCGCGACGAACTCCTCCACCGCCAGATCGGTGAACCCGGCCGGTCCGGCGGGCGCCTCGGACCGCAGCCGGTCGTCGAGCCGTTGCAGGTACTGGTCGAGGTTGCGCCCGGCGAGGGCGGCGAGGAGGTCCTCCTTGCCGGCGAAGAACTGGTACAGGGTGCCGATCGGCACCCGCGCGCGCCGGGCCACCTCCTTGGTGGTGAGCGCCGCCGCCCCGGCCTCGTCGAGCAGTGCGGCGCAGGCGTCCAGGATCCGCCGGTAGCGCTCCTGGCTGCGCTGCTGCACCGGCCGTCGCCGCCCGGCGCCGGTCCGCCCGGAGACCGGGTGACTCCTCGTGTCCGCGCTCATGGGGCCACTGTGCCGCATCCGCCGTTCGGCGGGCCAATCCCGCGCGCCCTCCCCGCGCGCCCGTCGCACGTCCGCTCCGCACGTCCGCCGGCTGCGCCCCGGCTAGGCTCGGCGCTGATCACAGGGGCAGGGAGAGGGAAGACAAGTGGGCCAGAAGATCATCCGGTTCTCGGACCTGACCGGCAAGCACGCGGAGAACGAGGACGACCTGGTGCGGATCGTCGTCCGCGAACACCCCGACCTGGCGGACGGCCCGGTCGAGATCGAGGCGCTCCCCGGCGAACTGGCCGGGATCGCGGGCCTGGCGCTCGACCTGGTGACGGTCGAGCTGCACCACCCGGACGGCGAGGAGCCGGAGACCGTCGTGATGACCGCCGAGGCGTTCGACAGGCTGGCCACGGCCGCGCCGATGGCCGAGGTGCTGCGCGGCGCCCAGCGGGTCGCGCGCCCCTTCCCGGTCCAGGGCGCCCCGGCCGGCGCCGCCGCGTCCGTCCGCGAGCGGGTCAACTACGCGAGCCTGGAGCACGCCGGCCGCCCCCACAAGGGCCGCACCACCGACGCCGAGAAGCTGCTCGTCCAACAGCACCTGGACGAGATCAACGCCCGCCTGACCGCCGAGGGCGTCCGCGCCATTGACCTCGGCAACCCCGAACACGTCACCCGCTACGGCCTGGAGGACCTCGCCCGTACCCGCGGCGCGACCCTCGCCTGACCGTCGGCACGAAGCCCCGGGACCGCTGGCGCGTGGTCCCGGGGCTTCGTCGTGCCCGGTCAGTGCGCGGCGGCGGGCTCCGGGAGCCGTCGCGCCGTGTTCATCTCCTCGACGGTGGCGACCAGCGGGGCCAGCTCGGGGTTCCGGGCGGCCTCGTCCAGCGCCTCCCGCAGGGCGGCCTGGTTGGTGGGCCTGGCCGCTTCCAGGAGCTCCAGGCCGGGTCCGGTCACATCGGTGTAGATGCCGCGACGGTCGGTCGCGCAGAGGTAGCGCGAGAGCAGGCCGCGGTCCTCCAGCCGGGTGACGAGGCGGGTGGTGGCGCTCTGGCTGAGCACCACCGCGTCGGCAACCTGCTTCATCTGCAGGTGCCCGCCCTCACCGTCGTGCTGGCGGCTGAGCACGTCGAGCAGCGAGTACTCGCGCACGCTCAGGTCGTGCTCGGCCTGCAGGGCGCGCTCGATGTGCGCCTCGATCCGGCCGGCCAGGAGGTAGAGGGCGGCCCAGCCGTTGGCGAGGGCGGTCAGCGCGGGGTCCGTGGCGGTCATGGGCGCGGCACTCCTTTCCAGGGGTTCCACCCCAGGATAAGCCCTTGCACGGAATATCTGCCAACACAGGTATCCCGCCCATGCAAGTATTATGGGCGGCCGACGCCCGCCGTCGGCGATGGGCAGATGCCCGCACTTGCACTTTGCCCGCGCTTGCAACTATTGTCGGAGCACGTAAGCCGCAACAGCAATCGTAAGGAAGGCAGTACACCATGCCTCTCGCGCTCCTGGCCCTGGCCATCGGGGCCTTCGGGATCGGTACGACCGAGTTCGTGGTCATGGGCCTGCTGCCCGAGATCGCGGGCGACTACGGAGTGTCCATCCCCTCCGCCGGGCTCCTGGTCACCGGTTACGCGATCGGCGTCGTCATCGGCGCCCCGCTGATGACGGTGCTCGGCACCCGGATCAGCCGCAAGACCATGCTCATGATCCTGATGGGCCTGTTCGTGGCGGGGAACCTGCTCTCCGCCGTGGCACCGACCATGGGCGTGATGCTCGTCGGCCGCATCGTGGCCTCCCTCGCCCACGGGGCGTTCTTCGGCATCGGCTCGGTGGTCGCCGCGGACCTCGTGGCCCCCGACAAGAAGGCCGGCGCCATCGCCACGATGTTCACCGGCCTCACCATCGCCAACATCGTCGGCGTTCCGATGGGCACCTTCATCGGCCAGGCCGTCGGCTGGCGCGTCACCTTCGCCGTCGTCGCCGCGCTCGGCGTGGTCGGACTGCTCGGCATCGCCAAGCTCGTCCCCGCCCTGCCCCGCCCCGAAGGGGCCCACCTGCGCCGCGAGCTCACGGCGTTCCGCAACCCGCAGGTCCTGCTCGCGATGGCGATGACCGTCCTCGGCTTCGGCGGTGTCTTCGCGGCGATCACCTACATCGCCCCGATGATGACCCACGTCGCGGGGTACTCCGACGGCGCCGTAACCTGGCTGCTGGTCCTGTTCGGCGTCGGGATGTTCCTCGGCAACCTGCTCGGCGGCAAGTTCGCCGACCGCAAGCTGATGCCGATGCTCTACGCCTCCCTCGGCGGACTCGCCGTCGTCCTGGCCCTGTTCACCCTCACGGCCCACAACAAGATCCTCGCCGCGGTCTCCATCCTGCTCGTCGGGGCGCTCGGCTTCGCCACCGTCCCGCCGCTGCAGAAGCGGGTCCTCGACCAGGCGCACGGCGCGCCCACCCTGGCCTCCGCCGTCAACATCGGCGCCTTCAACCTCGGCAACGCCCTCGCCGCGTGGCTCGGCGGGCAGGTCATCGCCGCCGGCCTCGGTTACACCGCCCCGAACTGGGTCGGCGCGCTGCTCGCCGGGGCCGCCCTCCTGCTGGCCGTCTGGTCCGCCGTCCTGGAGCGCCGCACCCCCGTACGGGAGGGCGCCGTCACCGCCACTCCCGTCCCCGTCCACCACTGACCGTCCACCACTGACCGTCCACCACTGACGCACCCGTCCCGTTCCTTCCAGGAGAAGCGCCACCATGAGCACCACCCTCACCCCGCTGACCACCGCCGACGCCGAGACCCTGATCAACGCCGCCCGCGCCGCCGCCGAGGCGGCCGGGGTCCCGGTCAGCGTCACCGTCCTCGACGCCGGGGGCCACCTGCTCGCCTTCCGCCGCGACGACCGCGCCGTCCTGATCTCCGGCGAGACCAGCACCCGCAAGGCCTACACCGCGCTGCAGCTGAACGCCCCGACCGCCGACCTGGTCGACCTCGTCAAGCCGGACGGCCCGTTCCACTCGCTGCCGACCGCCCTCGACCGTCCGCTGCTGTTCATCGCCGGCGGCATCCCGGTCCACCGCGACGGCCGCCTCGTCGGCGCCATCGGCCTCGGCGGCGGCGCCCCCGAGCAGGACCACTCCTTCGCCACCGCCGCCCTCCAGGAACTGAACCGGTGACCCGCACGCCGCGCGAGGTCTTCGCCGACCACGGCGAGCGCCTGGGCACCGGCGACCTCGACCGCATCGCCGGGAACTACACCGAGGACGCCGTCCTGATCACCCCCGACGGCGCGTTCCACGGCCACGACGGGGTCCGGAAGGTCATCGGCCGCCTCCTGGCCGATCTCCCGGACGCCGACTGGCAGCTGGACCCGCAGTTCGCGGGCGGGGTGCTGTTCCTCCAGTGGGCCGCCGCCACCGGCACCCACCGGGTCGCCGACGGCACCGACACCTTCGTCTTCCGCGACGGCCTCATCAGTGCCCAGACCGTCCGCTACACCCTCACCAACCGCACCGACTGAAAGACCGGTACCACCATGAGCACCCCCGCTGTCCCCACCGTGAAGCTCAACAACGGCGTCGAGATCCCCCAGCTCGGCTTCGGCGTCTTCCAGGTCCCCGACGACCAGACCACCGCCGCCGTCGCCAGCGCCCTGGAGGCCGGCTACCGCAGCATCGACACCGCCGCGATCTACGGCAACGAGGCCGGCGTCGGCCGCGCCCTCGCCGAGGCCGGCGTGCCGCGCGAGGACCTCTTCATCACCACCAAGCTGTGGAACGCCGACCAGGGCTACGACGAGACCCTGCGCGCCTTCGACGCCAGCCTCGCCAAGCTGGGCCTGGAGACCCTCGACCTGTACCTGATCCACTGGCCCACCCCGGCCCGGGACCTCTACCTCGACTCCTGGCGGGCCATCGAGCGCCTCGCCGCCGAGGGCCGGATCCGCGCCGCCGGCGTCTCCAACTTCCAGCCCGCCCACCTCCAGCGCCTGCTGGACAACAGCGAGCTCGTCCCGGCCGTGAACCAGGTCGAGCTGCACCCCGGCCTCCAGCAGGCCGAGCTGCGCGCCTTCCACGCCGAGCACGGCATCGCCACCGAGGCCTGGAGCCCGCTCGCCCAGGGCGCCGTCCTGGACGACCCGGCGATCACCGCGATCGCCGAGCGCACCGGCAAGTCCGCCGCCCAGGTGGTGCTGCGCTGGCACCTCCAGCTCGGCAACATCGTCATCCCGAAGTCCGTCACCCCGGCGCGCATCCGCCAGAACCTGGACGTCTTCGACTTCGAGCTGACCGGCGAGGACATGGCCGCCATCGCCGCCACCGACCGCGGCCTGCGCACGGGCCCGCACCCGGACCAGTTCAACTGACCGACCCGCACCCCCGGAAGCCCGCTGCGGGCCGGCCCTTCCCGGCCGGTCCGCGGCGGGCTTCGCCCGTTCCCGCCCCCGCCCCGTTCCCGTTCCCGCGCCGACTCTCCGTCCCGATTCCCCCGCTCCGACCGCTCTGAGGACCGACTCACCCATGGCACTCCGTCACCCCGCCCTCGCCCGCCTCGCCCCCGGCGAGGGCCGGCTCACCCTCGGCCTGGAACTCCCGCTCGACAACGACTGGGGCCCCTCCCGGCAGACCGCCGACCGTGCGGCCGGCCGCCCCCACGGCGTCCCGGACCTCGCCGAGCACGCACGCCTCGCCCGGCTCGCCGACCGGCTCGGCTTCGCCGGCCTCTGGGTGCGTGACGTCCCGCTCTTCGACCCCGTCCGCTTCGGGGACGCCGGGACGGTGTTCGAGACCTTCACCCACCTCGGCCACCTCGCCGCCGTCACCGAGCGCGCCGTCCTCGGCACCGCGGCCGTCGTCCTGCCGCTGCGCGAGCCGCTGCTCGTCGCCAAGGCCGCCGCCACCGTCGACGCGCTCTCCGGCGGCCGGATGCTGCTCGGCCTCGCCAGCGGCGACCGGCCCGTCGAGTACCCGCTCTTCGGGCGGGACTTCGAGGCCCGTGGCGCCGCCTTCCGCGAGGGACTGCACACCCTGCGCGCCGCCTGGCGCCCGGGCCCGCTGGAGCTGCCCGGGGCCGGACTCGGCGCGGACTTCCAGCTGGAGGTCCTGCCGAAGCCGGAGCAGCCCGCGGGCATCCCGATCGCCGTCGCCGGCGGCGCCCAGCAGACGCCCGAGTGGATCGCCGAGCACGCCGACGCCTCGCTCAACTACCCCCGCGACCTGGGCGCGCTGCGCCTGCGGACCCGCCAGTGGCGCGAACTCGCGGGGGAGAAGCCGTACCTCACCCCGATGGTGCTCACCCTCCAGGAGGACCCGGACGCTCCGGCCCGTCCGATCCGGCTCGGCCTCAGCACCGGCCGCAACGCCCTGATCGAGCACCTGGAGACCATGGCGCTGTCCGGGGTCTCGCACGTCTCCTTCAACCTGCGGCCCAACGACCGGCCGGTGGAGGAGCTGCTGCAGGAGCTCGCGGAGCACGTCCTGCCGCGCTTCTCCGCCTCCGTCGCCTAGAGTCCTTGCATTAGCCCGCGCCTGCAATTATTGTTAAAGCAGGCAAGGGGCGCTCGCATCTCATGAGCGGGCCTTGCACCCCGCACCCTCCGTTGGAAAAGGCACCACCATGTCCCTCAAGGAACTCCTCCCCGGCAAGCTCGGCTACGGCACCGCCCCGCTCGGCAACATGTTCCGCGCGATCCCCGAGGTCGAGGCACTCGCCACCGTCGAGGCCGCCTGGGACCAGGGCGTGCGCTACTACGACACCGCCCCCTTCTACGGCGCCGGCCTGTCGGAGGAGCGCCTCGGCGAGGTCCTGTCCGCCAAGCCCCGCGGGGAGTACGTGCTGTCCACCAAGGTCGGCCGCGTCATCCTCGACGAACTGGAGCAGGGCAGCCGCGACCTCGGCGAGAAGGGCGGCCTGTTCGAGCACGGCAACCCCAACAAGATGCTCCACGTCTGGACCGCCGAGGCCACCGAGCGCTCCATCGAGGACAGCCTCAAGCGCCTGCGCACCGACCGCCTGGACATCGTCTGGGTCCACGACATCGCCCAGGACTTCCACGGCGACCAGTGGCTGCAGAAGTTCGAGGAGGCCCGCACCGGCGCCTTCCGCGTCCTGTCCCGGCTGCGCGACGAGGGCGTCATCAAGGCCTGGGGCCTGGGCGTCAACAAGACCGAGCCGATCGAGCTCACCCTCGCCCTCGACGAGCCCCGGCCCGACGGCTTCCTCCTCGCCGGCCGCTACACCCTCCTCGACCACGAGCACGCCCTCCAGCGCCTGCTGCCCCTCGCCCAGGAGCAGAACGTCGACATGGTCGTCGGCGGCCCCTACAGCTCCGGCATCCTCGCCGGCGGCACCCACTTCGAGTACCAGGAAGCCCCTGCGCACATCGTCGAGCGCGTCACCCGGCTCAAGGGCCTGGCCGCCGAGCACGGCGTGAGCATCAAGGCCGCCGCCCTCCAGTTCTCCCTCGCCCACCCGGTCACCGCCGCGGTCGTCGCCGGCGCCACCAAGCCCAGCCGCATCGCCGAGGACCGCGCGGCGCTCGTCGAGACCGTCCCCGCCGCGTTCTGGCAGGAGCTGCGCGCCGCCGGCCTCGTCAGCCCGGCCGCCCCGCTGCCCTACGGCGCCTGAACCGCCTGAACCGTCTGAACCACCCCCGTCGGCAAGCCCGGGTGCGCGCCCCTGTGCACCCGGGCTGCCGGCTGTCGGGCGCCGGCTCCCGGGCTCCCCGGCTCCCGGGCTCCCCGGCCCCCGGGCCCTCTGGTGCTCCGGTGTGACCCCGCTAACATGACAGACCCTCACGTTCACGCAGGAGGCCGTCATGCCCGACCGCTTCGACCTGCCGGCGGACTTCCGCTGGGGTGCCGCCACCGCCGCCTACCAGATCGAGGGGGCGGCCGACGAGGACGGCCGCGGCCCGTCCGTCTGGGACACCTTCGCCGCCCGCCCCGGCGCCGTCCGCGACGGCCACACCGGCGCCGTGGCCTGCGACCACTACCACCGCTGGCCCGAGGACATCGCCCTGATGCAGGGCCTCGGCCTCGACGGCTACCGCTTTTCCCTCGCCTGGCCCCGCATCCGGCCCACCGGCGCGGGCCCCGTGAACCCCGCCGGCCTCGCCTTCTACGACCGCCTCGTGGACGCCCTCCTCGGCGCTGGCATCACCCCGCTCCCCACCCTCTTCCACTGGGACCTCCCGCAGGCCCTCGAAGACCACGGCGGCTGGCTGAACCGGGACACCGCCCACCGCTTCGCCGACTACACCGCCCTCGTCACCGACCGCCTCGGCGACCGCGTCCCCACCTGGATCACCCTCAACGAGCCCTTCGTCCACACCGTCTTCGGCTACGCCCTGGGCACCCACGCCCCCGGCCGCACCCTGATGTTCGAGGCCCTCCCGGCCGCCCACCACCAGCTCCTCGCCCACGGCCTGGCCGCCTCGATCCTCCACGAACGCGGCCTGGAGGCGATGCTCTCCAACAACCTCACCCCGGTCGAACCGGCCTCCCAGGACCCCGCCGACCTCGCCGCCGCCTCGGCCTACGACACCCTCCACAACCGCCTGTTCACCGACCCCGTCCTCCTCGGCCGCTACCCCGACCTCTCCCTCCTCGGCGTCCCCGACGACATCTTCGGCGCTGTCCGCCCCGGCGACCTCGACCTCATCCACACCCCCGGCCTGGACGGCCTCGGCCTCAACTTCTACAACCCCACCCGCGTCGCCGCCCCCACCGCCCCCGGCCTGCCCTTCGACCTCGTCGACATCCCCGAAGCCCCCCACACCGCCTTCGGCTGGCCCGTCGTCCCCGACGCCCTCACCACCCTCCTGCTCCACCTCCGCGACACCTACGGCAAGGCCCTCCCACCCCTCACCATCACCGAGAACGGCTGCTCCGTCGACGAATCCACCACCCCCGACCAGCCCCGCATCGACTTCATGTCCGCCCACCTCGACGCCCTCGCCCGCGCCACCGCCGAGGGCATCGACGTCCGCGGCTACTACACCTGGTCCCTCCTCGACAACTTCGAATGGGCCGAGGGCTACCACCAACGCTTCGGCCTCGTCCACGTCGACTTCGCCACCCAGCACCGCACCCCGAAGGCCTCGTACACCTGGTACCGCGACCTGATCGCCGCCCACCGGCTCTATCGGGCTAGGTAGTTGAGATCGATGGCGGCCGTGGCACATGTCGGGACCGGTCCAGGTTGATCAGTGCGCTGGTCGAGCGCGGGCAGGTGGCCGCGCTCGGCCATAGGGTGCGAAGACAGGGTGTTCGACGGTTGAGAAGGCCGTCACCAGCGGTTTGAGCTGAATCGGATTTTGTAGAGGCCTTGAAGCCAGGCATGATCGCTGTGTTGGCCCAGTCGTGGGCCTGTTTCTGCTCGACGCTGCTGGCATCGCGTGGTATAGGTCGATCAGGTCCGGATCGAGGCCCAGCGGGTCGGGGCTGAGAGAGTCGGCGGTGGGCGGGTCGTAGTACCGGAAGACGTTGAGTGCAGGCCGGTCTCGACGTCGTGGAACTGCCCGGGGAAGCACAGCGGGCAGTCGATGCTCTCGACCGCGTCAGGCAGCGGGTGGCCGCACAGCGCGGTGCGTTGCTGCCAGGCCACGGCGCCGCGCTCGTCGACCAGTTCGGGCCTATTGCGCATCAACCAATAATCGAATGATCTGCAGGGAACGGCCTACCCCCGAGCCTCAGGCTTCAAGGGGACCCACCTCGTCATCGAGTCCCAGGCCTGCAGGACATCCTCCAGAACGTCCACCGAGGCCTCGGATGCGGGCCCGACCGCGCTCGTCGTAATGAGCAGCATTCCGCCGTATTGCTCCACCAGCGCAATGAACGCCTCGGTCGCCGGAGCACTCCAGACTTGCCCGAGCACTACCACCGCAGCTTCGCCGGGGCCGGTGAGTGCCCAGACGCGCCCGTCGGAGGACCTGGGCGGCAGCCCGGACCACACCGGTCGCAGGTTGAGCACCTGGGCGTTGGCCGACCGGGGCCCGCACGCTGCCGTCGCTGTCCAGCGGTCCCCGCTGCGAACCAACTGCGCGACCTCGAAAGACGGGTTGACCACGAGGGCGGGAACGCAGGGCGGGCCGAATCCCTCCCCCGTAGGCACTCCGGCGGTGAAGGCCGTCCAGCTGATGCCCGCGTCTTTGGCCACCTGGGTCAGGGCCGACTCGTTCCAGTGCGGATACCGGCACAGTCCGAAATGGAAGAGCCGCGCGTCGGCCCCCATGAAGGTGTCGTCCACGTAGAGCGCCGGAACACCGTCACCCAGGGGGTATCCGCAGTCCTGGCAGTCGCCGGCCCAGAGTAACTGCATGAGCGAACGGGCTTCCTCCTCTCCGAGTCTGTCCAGGCAGACCTGGCTGAAGGCCAGGTGCCGCAGTCCGGACGAGCCCTCCTCTGCCTCCAGGACCACCCAGTCCGAGGGGCAGCCACGCTCCTGCGCCCGGCTCCACCATTTCTTCCCCAGTCGGACATCGCCGAAGGAGTACGCCGTCACACCGGCCATCAGCCAGCCGATCGGATCACCCAGCTCCCCCTGCTCGACCGCTGCAGCGTAGGCACGCGACACGTAGGCATTCGCCGTCTCGTGGTCCTTCCTATGCAGGAGGACGCCGGCGTACGAGAGGGCGGCGAGCGGGATCTTGCCGTCGGCAGCAACTCTCAGGGCTTCGACGGCTTCGTCCGACTGCCATTTCGACCTCAGCCAGTCCGAGTAGTGCAGCGCACTCCCGGGGTCTCCGGCCTCGGTACCGTGTTTCCAGAGCGCCACCGCCTCGTCCTGGTCGCCCAGTTTCTCGTGAACCAGGCCGAGGGCTCCGATCGACATCCGCTCCCCACTCTGGATCGCGCGCTCGTACCACTCCCGAGCCGCTTCCAGATCCCCCCGCACGAAGGAGACGGCACCCATATTGTGTGCCCCCATGGAGTCACCCAGAGCGGCAGCGCACTCGAAGCAGCGGGCGGCGCCGTCATAGTCTTCCTCCTCTGCCAGCAGAGCCCCCAGATTGATCAGGCCGTCTGGATCGTTTGCCTCCGCGAGGGGACGGAGCACCTCCTTGGCCACCTCCGGCCGGCCTGCCACCTTGGCGACGGTCGACACCAGCACCCGGCGCGTATCGTCCACGACGCGCAGCGCCTCTTCCCACACCTGCTCCGGGAGTTCGTTCGGACGGGCCCGGCGCGCAGCATCGGACACCAGGTAGTCGAACGGCTTCCATGTTCCGCCCCGGCCCGGCACCAGGGGACTGGTCACGCCCAGCACGATCCGGGACGCCCACTTCCATGCATCCGCCATGTCCTCCGGACGCAGCGCCGGACCGCCCGCCAGGTCGAGGAAGTACTCGTGGAGGCGTTCCAGTGAATCCGGTGGCAGTGCACTGTCCACACCCGTGCGGGCAAGGGCGACCGCAGCCTCGACGAGCGCGGCCCCCCGGGGGTTGCCTCGTACCCGGGAGGCGGCCTTCCACCGCTTGAGGACCTGGGGCCCCGCTGCCAGGTACTCTGCCACCCCGTGCGCCCGGTCGGCGCTCAAGGCCGCGACGACGCGCGGGTCCTGGCGCGCCGACGCGGCCTGCCGCTCGTCGTCGGTCCAGATCCGGTCCAGCGTGAGGTGGTGCGCAGCGCGGATCACCCTGCCCGGCGAGGACGGCAGACGCGGCCCGGTGCTCTGCGAGAGTGACGGCCCGTCCTCCTCATCTGTGTAGTGCTCGTAGAACTCGGTGCGCAGCGTCGCGAGCACGACCGTGCCCCGGCGGACGAGCCGGTCGAGCAGAGACGGCGTCAGCCCGTCGGACCGCAAGTAGGTGTGCAGGTCGTCGAGCCACACGACGCTCTCGTAGTCGATTCCGGAGGGGGAGTGCAGGAAGGCCAGGTCGGCGTCGGGATCCGGCTTGCAGACCGACCGGTCCGGGAGATTGCGAACCATGCCTTCGAACAGGGCCCGCGACTTGCCCGCCGCCGAATCCCCGGTCAGGAGCAGCATGCCGCCGGTCTCCGCCAGCGCTTCGAGTCGGGCGTCAAGTTGGGCATCGACGTCGCGTGGCACGTACGGCACCACTTCCGGATGGCCGGCGGCGTCCGGCGCGCGATGGACTCCGAAGGAGATCGGGTCGGCGTCGGCGATCCGGAGCCAGTCGCCTTCGCGGGAGGTGGCGGCCTCATGCACCGCGGGGGGTGCCGGCCTGCCGATCTCCACCACTTCGGGCCGCAGCCCTGCGGCTGCCTGTACCGCCCGCTGGAACCCAGGGTCGGCCACCACGACCGAGATTGGAACGGCTTCCACCCGTGCGTGTGCCCACTGTCCCGGGTCCCCGGAGACCACTCCGATCAGGAATTCTCCGGCGAAGAGCGCGGCACCCGACATCCCCTGCCAGGGCGATGCGCCGGGAGTGCCGGCCGTCGGCGGCGGTGTGTGGGAGCTGTCCAGGATGTAGCGGCCGCGCAGGATCGACGACCCCGGCTTCAGCGTGCCGACGATCTGCTCAGTGTCCGGTCTCGTCCCGTCCCGCAGCGAGATGAGCGGGTACCCCACGGCTTCGCAGTTCTCCCAGGCAGCCAGGCCCACCGTCCGGCCCCAGCGGACGTCGGAGATCCGGCACGTCGTGGCGTCCCTGACCAGGTCGTCGTCCACTTCGAGCAGGGCCGCATCGCACGCCTCGTCGTAACGGCGCCACTTGAGGCGGCAGTTGCGCGTCCCTACCCCTCCGGGGACAGCGACGCGAGCGGCCCCGTCATCCGCGTCGAACAGGTGCGCCGAGGTAAGCACCAGGCGGGAGTTCAACAGGAAGCCGCTGCCCTGCCGCGCTCCCTGGACGATGGCGACGCGTTCAACGGACCGGACGTTCATCCGCCGCGCAGTCCGGACGGATGCTCAAAGTCACCCAGGTCGATCGCGGCCCGGCTGCCGATCTCGATCGGCCCGCCGCGGGCGGAGTCCTTCGGCTTCAACTTCACGGACACCTTGTGGACGGTGTTCTGCGCCATCCCCACCTGGGCGTCGCCGGAGACCACCCAGGCCTTGAACCCCGCCTTGGTCGTCGCGTCGCGTCGCAGCTCGACCGAGAAGTCCAGCGTGATCTCGTCGACCTCGAACCTGATGCGCTGGCTGTCCGCAGCGTCCGCGGCGGTGATCAATTGGTCTCTGAGACCTTGTACGGCCTCGGTGAGTTCCACGTTCTCCAACGGATCGCGCACGTCTCCGACTCCCCCGTTCGGCCCGCCGTCAGCCGCTATTCCTATCACATCGCTCCTGGTACGGAGGGGCGATCCGGACAACGCCGCCGAACGCACCGGAGCACGTGGGGGGCGCGTCGAGCACCACCGATGCGCCCACGACACGGCCCGCCGCACAGCTAACGGCGCCAACTCAGCGCTCGTGGCTTTGCGGCTTCAGTGGCGTCAGCGGCAGCTCCGGGGTGGGCAGGCGGCTGCGGGCGTAGCCATGGACTTCGCCGAAGCGGGTGCCGGACTGTCAGTCGGCGCGGGTCTGGGCGATCTCCTCGTTGGTACGGCCGATGAAGTTCCACCACATACCACGTGATTTGCGTTTCTTCCCAGGTCAGGGGTGTGGCGGACCATCTGCGGTCAGCAAAACGTCAGCATCGGACGGGATGGAGACCGCAGGCGATGGCCCCGAGGACCCTGGTCTGCGGCATGGGCACCTTCTTCAAGACCTGTGAGCACCCGCAGGCGCGATGGTCGAAGTGCCCGCACACCTACGTGATCCGGTTCCGCAACGCCTCCGGTCGGCAGACCGAGGAGTCCGGCTTCGCCACCCAGGACAAGGCAATCGGCCGGCTCACCGAGATCTACCGGGCGAAGCGCGAGAACCCCTGGAGCCAAAGCACGGCCGAGCGCAACCGCAAGTACGGCGCGATGAACTTCGGGACGTACACCGAGGAGTGGAAGGCCGGCCAGCGCGCACTCGCCCCGGCATCGCTGCGGCACCTCGACTCGCTCCTCGAACACCACCTCTACCCGGCGTTCCACAGCCGCCGGATGGCCACCTTCGACCACAAGGTCGTCGACGCCTTCATCCAGACCATGGAACGCAATGGCGTTGGCCTGGCCACCCAGGCCAACGCCTTCGCCAAACTCAAGACGATCCTGCTCGACGTCCACCGCCTCGGCCGCTACCCGGAGAACCCGTTCGACGGTGTCACTCCGCCTCAGTACGACCCGAAGCGCGCGGTCATCCCTTCGCTCGTGTAGCTCGGCGCGATACGCGAGGCCGGCGACGAGACCTCCAACCTCGTCGCCGAGCTGATGAGTGGCTGCGGCCTCGGCAACGGTGAGGCCCTCGCCCTCGCCGTCAACGTCAACAAAATCGTCGCCGATGATGTCTACCGCGCCACCGAGCAGGTCAACCAGACGACGAAGGACTACGCGCCGCTGAATCACCGCAAGGAGGCTCGGAGTTCGTCGTCGACGTCTTCAATGCGCCTATCCCGCTTCAGAACTCCGAAGACTAAGGGCTGTCCCGTAAGCGATCATGTGGCGCGCGAGGTTGTCGCGCCACGCGATCCGCCGGTGTCAGCGTATGTTGGCCGCCCAGTCCGACAGGGCGGCGAAGTCAGCGGCAGTCAGCCCGGTCTGCGGATCCACCTGGTGCAGGAGGGCTGGGCCATCATGGTGCGCTTGGACCCACGAGCGATCCGCATCGGTGATTTGGTCGTCGACCCAAGCGAACGGACGGCCCTGGGCCCACGCGATGATCTCTGGCGTCTTCCAGAACACGCCGCCTTCCGGCTGGGGACGCGGTTCGGACCAGGCGATGAACGGCAGCACGGGCAGCCGCAGCAAGGGCGCAAGGAAGTCGTTGGCCTCCTCTTCCCAGGTCGTCGCCCAGACAAGGTCATAGGGGAGCTCGGCCAGTGCTGGCCCATGGTCAGGGTTGAGCCAGACCCGCAGCGGCTTGACCGGCTTGTTGGGCAGTCCCCACGCGGTGAGTCGACGCCGCTCGGCCGCCTCCCACCGCGGTGTCAGCAGCCGGTGCGTCCCGTAGCCCTCCGGACGCCGGTACGGCTTTGCCGCATACGGATTCAGCGGTCCGTCGACGTCCACCAGCAACACCGGCCGCATCAGCCCACCCCCTGAGATCGTTTCCGTACAGTACCGGCCCAACGATGTGAGGCCCAGCACATTTCCTCGTCGCACAGGCTTCGGATCTACGGTGAGATGATCTTGGTGTGGCTGGTGTGATCACGGCGTCAGAGCCGTCTTGGAAGCCCCGTTCACCGGGCTGAGCCCGCGCGACTTCCGCAAGCTGGTGACGGTACTGCGCCGCGAGGGCGCCGGCACAGTGCGGCCCCGGCCGGCCGTGGAGCCTGCCTTTGCGGGCGCGACCGCCTGTCTACCTGCCGGATGCGCGACGGGCCCCTCGACGCGGCACGGTTCGGCAGCGCCGGGGACCTCGGCGGCGACGTCGTCGCCGTGGAGGGCCCGGGGCGGCGGGCGGGAAGTCGCTGGAGCGGAGGCTGATGCGCGGGCTGGTGCGGTCGGCGCGGAAGCCGGCCCGGCCGTGCGGATCGGCCCGGTGTCCGGGGTGAACCACGGGCGGGCGGGCACCGCGGATGCCGGCTCGGGAAGCGCCACGAGGTGCAGAGGCGCGCCCTGGCCGGTTACTCCGTCAGGATCGGTTGGCACGGCGCTCGGCGCCCCATGCGGCGAGCGCGAAACCGGTGGCGGTCCAGAAGCCGGGAGCCCCGTACGCCCGCCCGGACAGGAACGAGGCGGCCACGCCGATGACGGCCACGGTCAGGGCCGAGGCGAAGCAGGCGTTGGAGAGCGCTCGGTACCGGTTCATGTCGGGTCCTCACTGGGGTGCACGGGCCGTCCCGGGCACGCGGTGCGCGTGCCCGGGACGGCCCGTCCGGTCGGGGTGGGTCAGCAGTTGCGGCGGTACGGAATGCCGTAGGCGCCGCTGGCGTAGATCGGGACGTAGTAGCGGTGGTAGATCGCCGCTCCGGATCCGATGCCCAGGCACTTGCCGGTGTTGGAGGCCCAGTTGGCGATCAGTTGGATGGTGCCCCAGTACATGGAGACGAGGGCGCCGATCGCGATGGCGGCCGGGGCCGCCGGCGGGGCGAGGGCGGAGACGAGGCCGGTGATGCCACCGATGATGAGGTAGCTGTACCAGCCGTAGTTGCCGATGCGCCAGGTCCAGAGCCTGTTGAAGTTGGCGGTGGCGGTGGCCCCGCCCCAGCCGGTCCCCGTCCAGGAGGACGCCGACCAGTACCGGCCCGAGACGCTGCCCCAGGAGTAGTACCGGGTCTTGGACGCGCTCCAACGGCCGTCGAGGTCGGTGCAGTTGACCGGGTCTCCGGAGCAGTACTCGTAGGCGTTGGCGTTGCCGCCGTGGACGGGATCCGTCGAGAGGAACCGGCCGGTGGCGGGGTTGTAGAGGCGCACGCCCATGAGGGTCACGCCCGCCGGGGTCGAGGTGGAGCGCTGGTAGGCGCCGAGGTAGCCGTACCGGCCGCCGGCGGCCCCGGGCTTGAGGTTGCCGAACTCGTCGGTGTCGGTGGCGGTGGGCGTGCTGCCCGCCGTGAGCGGCACCCGCAGGCTCACGTCACCGTGGATGTTGGTGAACAGCAGGACGGGTGAACCGGTGGCCGTGGTGGTCGCCTCCACGCCGGAGCCCAGGCCCGAGACGTTGCGGGTGGTGTTCCCGGCGGCGTCCTCGGTGATCCACCGCGGCGTGTCGTTGTCCGCGGAGTAGTGGTTGACGCTGGTCGCGTCGGTGCTCCAGGTGCCGGAGACGCTGGTCTCGGCCTTGGCGGTGCGGAAACGCTGATTGGAGTCCAGGGTCCAGGTGGTGCGCTTGGACCCGGTGGTCTGCTGCTGGACCAGGTCGTTGGTGAAGTAGGCGTTGGTGGTGCCGGGCAGCGTGGTGGTGCGGCCGAACGCGTCGTAGGCGTACCCGGTGTCGGTCAGGCGGTCGGCGCTGTCGTAGGTGTGGTTGGTCGTGGCCCCGCTGGTGGGGCAGGCCGCACCGGCGGCACCCGTGGCCGTGGACTGGGCGACGCGGTTGGCGCGCTTGTCCAGGGTGTAGGTGCGCAGCGTGCAGACACCGCCGGTGGTGTCCTTGACCTCGGACAGCCGGCCCGCTCCGTCGTAGGCGTAGCGCTGGACGGAGCCGACGCCGTTGCTGGAGCTGTGGGTGGTCACCTGTCCGTGGACGGACTGGACGATGCTGTCGGCGAGCACCACCGCGCCGTCGCTGTCCCGGGTGTAGGTCCGGGCGACGGTGGCGCCGCTCGGGTCCTGCTTGCGGGTCAGGGTGTAGCCGCCGGGAAGCTTCTCGGTGGCCAGGGCGCCGTCGGGGGTGTAGGTGGCGGTGAAGGTGCCGGCCACCGAGTCGGTGAGGCCGACCGGGACGCCGCGCGGCTCCTTCGCGGTGTCGTAGCTGTAGGTGACGGTGGACGGGACGCTGTCGGAGATCACCAGCGGGCGGTCGAGTGCGTCGTAGCTGGTGTTCGTGGTGGCGCCGTCCGCGTCGGTGTACGAGATCTGACGGCCGAGCTTGTCGTACCCGTGGGTGATGGTTCCGCCCAGGGTGGAGGCCGAGGTGAGCAGCCGGCCGGTCTGCGGGTCGTAGGTCTGGGTGACCTCGGGGACCGCCTGGCCCTGGTTGCCGGTGATCTTGGTGGTGACGACCCGGTCCGCCGCGTCGTAGGTGATCGCGGTGGTGCGGTACGCGCTGCCGGAGGTGTCCACCGTGGTCAGCGCCTTGCCGTAGCGGTTGTAGGTGATGGTCGAGTCGACCAGGGTGTTCGGGTTGCCGCCGCCGCCGGTGATGTCACCCGCAGGCCCGGTCCAGCAGATCAGACCGGCCCACTCGGGGCGCCCCTTGCACCAGTCGGAGGTGGTGCCGGAGCCGTCCCAGTAGACGGTGACCTTGGCGGCGGCGTCGCCACCGGTGCTGCCCGGCAGCTGGACGCCGATGACGCGGCCCTGGGCGTCGTACACGGTGCCGGTGGTCAGCGCGAGGCCGCCGGAGTCCTGGGTCACCAGCTTGGGCAGGCCCTTCGCCCAGTCGTACTGGGTGTAGGTGACCCGCTTGTCGGTGAGCAGCGAGTCGTAGCCGTTGACCCGCAGGCCCGCGGTGGTGGTGGTGAGCTGGTCCTGGACCGTGGCGCTGCCGTCGGTGGGCCGCTCGACGTCGTACTCGTTGACCTTCCAGGAGCGCGCCGCGACGGTGCTGCCGGCCGGGGCCAGCACGGTGGTGCCGCTCTTGAAGTCCTTGGTCAGCTCGACCGTGTGCAGGGGACCGAACTCCTCCAGGAGCCGGGTTCCCTTGCCGTTGTAGTAGTTGTACGAGCCGAGGAGCTCGGCCCGCTCGGCGCTGCTCAGACCGGCGATGCCGAGCTCCGCCTGGGCCGCGGTGTCGGCGGGGGTGAGCCCGAGCGCGAGGGAGCGGTTGGAGGCGCCGAGGGTGCGGACGGTGTTGCCGAACCGGTCGTACTGGGTGGTGGAGATGTGGCCGCCGGGCTCGGCGCTGTTCACCAGACGTCCGGAGGCGTTGGTGTAGAGGATGGTCGCCCTGGTGTAGTCCCCGGCGTTGAGGTCAGCGCCGTTGGCGGACGCGGGCACCTGGTCGGCGGGGAAGAACGCCGTGCCGGTGGCGGGCACGTCCTTCTGGTTCCAGGCGCGTACGTCCGCGGCACCCATCTGCAGCGGCGCCTTGGCGCCGGTCAGCGGGACGTGGTAGACGACGCTGCTGGTGGCGGTGCCGTTGACGGTCGCGGTCGTGCCGGGCGTCAGGGTGGGGCGCGAGACGCTGAGCAGCATGCCCGGGCCGGAGAGGCCGCCGCTGCCCACGGTGCCGTAGGTGAACGTCCAGGGCAGTTCACCGGCGGTGGTCAGGGTGGTGACGCGTCCGGCGCTGTCGTAGGTGTAGGCCGCCTTGAGCGGGGTCGTCAGGCGGGGGTCCCAGGAGGCGCTCAGCCGTCCGGCGGTGTCGTAGGCGTACTGGACCACCGCGGTGGCGGTGGCGGCGCTCGCCCCCGGGTCGGTCGCCCACAGCTTGATCTGGGAGACCCGGCCGAGGTAGTCGCCCGGGGTGTCCGAGGTGGCGGTGGTGCCGGTGGCGTAGACGTATTCGAGCACCCGGCAGCCCGCCGTCGCCGGTGCGGCCTGGCAGGCCGCGTTGGTGACGGCGGTGCTGGGCGCGATGACGTACTTCGGCCTGGCGAGCGTGGTGGACCCCGACACGACCGTCTCCGAGACGACCGTGGTGGTCGACTCACCGGTGGGACGGTAGCTGGTGGAGGCGTTCCAGACCGTGGACGAGGCGTCCACCTTGCTGAACGTGGAGGTGACGCCCTCGGTGTCCTTCAGGGTGAAGGAGCCGGTGAGGGAGCCGGTGAGGGAGAGGCTCTCCGCACCCGTCTCCGGCACCCAGGCACCGCCCGCCGCGGCGGTGAAGTTGACCTGTATGCCCTCGGGGCGCACGACCGCGACGGAGGTCGCCGAGGTCTGCTGGACGTAGGACCAGGCGGAGGCGGTGACCGCGGCGGTGGTGCCCGCTGTCCACTCCGGCCCGAAGATCGCGACCTGTCCCTCCTGAGCGCCACCGGCGGCGGGCCGGCGCGAGGACGCCGTGCGGTTGACGGCCAGCCCGAAGACCGACACGTCGGCGCCCGACAGGGTGTAGTCGCCGGTGAGCGAGTTCAGGCTGCCCGGACCGACGCCCTGCAGGGGGGCGGTGCCGGCGTTGCGGTCGACGATCACACTGGTCGTCTGGCTGTAGCCGGTGTTCGTGCCGTCGGTGAAGCGGGCCCGGATCTGGACCGTGCTGTCCTTCGGGAGGGTGCCGGTCAGGTTCCAGGTGAGCGCGGCAGGCTGGCCGGAGGCGACCGCCACCGGCCAGCTGACGGCGCCTCCGTTGGAGGCCGCGGTCACGTCACCGGCCGGAACGGTCTTCCAACTGTCGGTGTCGCCGAGGCGGTACTCGTAGGTGGCGCCGGTGTAGGACGTGCGGCCGATCGCGGTCAACGTGACCGTGCGGGCCGGGCGGTCGCCCTCGGAGGGCGTCAGCAGCGCGGCTCCGTCGGCTCCGATCCCGAAGCTGTACGCGGTGGCGGCGGACGTCAGGTTCCCCGCCGCGTCGATGGACCGGACGTAGAGCGTGTGCCAGCCGGCCGCCGGGTCGACGGTCAGCTGGAGCGGGTCGCCGTCGGTGCCGTCGGCGGTGTCGTACAGCCGCTCCGGGGTGCCCTCGTCGTCCATTCCCCAGGCGTATCCCTGGCCGTCGGTGCTGGTGGTGTCCAGGGTGCAGACCGCGCCGCCGGACTGCGGGGCGGTCCAGGTGCCGGCGCCGTAGCCGGCGCACGACACGGTCGCGGCCGCCGGACGCGTGGTGTCGACCACGAACGGCGTGTACGCGGTCCAGTCGCTGTAGTCGGTACCGTCGAAAGCCCGGGCACGCAGCCGCAGGTGTTTGCCGTCCGGCAGTGCCTGGTTCACCGGCACCGTGTACAGCGCGTTCACGCCCGAGGCAGTGGGTGCCGAATTGGCGGTGTATGAATAGGTGGTGTCGCCGAACGCCGGATCGGCCGTTATTTCGAACTGGGCCTGATACGTTCCGCCATCGGCGTCGACCGCCTTCGCCCGTAATGTCGGTGTGGCGCTCGTGGTGTAGTGGACGCCGCTGGGGCCGTGGACGGACTCGGGTGAGACCGCCCAGGCCAGGGGTGTCGCCGGGGCCGTGGCGGCACTGGCGGAAGACAGCGCACCGGACCTGACCGGGGCGGCCATGACCTGGCCCGTTGTCATCACCACGGTCGCGGTCTCCGCCGCCATGGCGAGGGCCACGATCGCGGCGGTCCGCCACATCGGGCGTGTTCGGGAACTAAGGATGCGCAATTGCCACTCCTTATTGATGCCTCCGATACCGGAGGAACCAGAAGAAATAGCAGAGCCCCCCGACCGGCGACTAGATCGCCCGATCACTTCCTCCGCGAATGCACCAAATATTCCCCGCGGCCCCGCCCCCGCGTGCGCCGAATAGGTCAGTATGGACAGCTTCAGGTCCAATTATGGCGCCGATATGCCTCATGCGTATTTCCGCCCCCCGGCCATCCCCGCACGAACAAGTCGTGATATGCCCGGCGATCCGGACTGCTCGCTCCGGCCCTCCCCGTCCCGGCGGCCGCCGGCCCTGCGGGCCGGCCGAGGCCTGGCGCGCGGCGGTTGGCCCGGGAGACCCGGAGCGTCCGTGGGCAGCTGACCGCACGACAGAGAGCCGGCTCCACGCGCGCGTACGACGCCTCACCGCCAGGGAGCAGAACCCTTCCGGCGGCCCCGTCCGCCGCTGCGCCACCGGCTGCCCGCACCCCGAAGACCTCCTGCCCCTGGCACCGCGGCCTGATCGCGGCCCACCGGGCGCGGACCGCGCGGTGGTCGGGGCAGGCCGCCGGCGGAGGCAGGCGCCGAGGTGCCGGACGCCGGGGCCGGGGCGGGAGCCGGGTCAACGGCCGACCAGCCGCGGACGCGGGGCCTCACCCGTGGATTCCGCATCAGGGTCGTCGGTGCCGGCCGGGACGCCGGGAAGCATCCGGTCCAGCCACCCCGGCAGCCACCAGTTGGCCCGGCCGAGGAGTGCCATGGTCGCCGGCACCAGCACCATGCGTACGACCGTGGCGTCGATGAGGATCGCCGTGGCCAGGCCGAGCCCGAACATGCGCCCGCAACCGGGTCGAGATCGCGATGTGGGCCTACGGAACGCGCCGCATCCTCGTCGGCACCACGCGCCCCACCCGCCCCGGATCGTGACGCACCGGAGGCCGGGACGGGGACGGTGGGACACCCGAGGCGACAGGACTCCCGACAGCCACCCCGCCGGTCTCCACCCGGGGCGGAACGGCCCGCCGCCTTGTGCCCGCCCCCCGGGAGAGGCGGGCTGTTCCAGCGGCGTACTGCGGCCCGTCGGCCCGGACGTAGGATCACCGCGGCGAGGCGTGGCGGAGGCTGCCGTGCCGGGGAGGCGGCGGTGCAGGAGTTGGCGTACAGGGTCGGCGCGGCGTGGTCGGAGAGCGGGCTGAGGCTCCTCGACGGGAAGTACCCCTTGGCGGTGGAGCGGTACGTGCTGCGGCAGGTCGCCCATCTGGTTCCCGGGGTGACCACGGTGACCCCGCACGCCCGCTACTACGCGCTGCACGGCCTCGTCGCGGCCGAGGCCGACGCGCGGGGGCTCGGCAGCGCCGAGACCCAGGAACTGCTGCGCCGCTGTGAGGTGGTGCTCGCCGCCGCCTCCCACCTGCACCGGGAGGACCACGGCCTGCACGGGTTCCCGCAGGCCCACGGCGAGGGGCGGCTGCGCGGGCTCTTCACTGCTCCCACGGTGGACTTCGCGGAGGCCGTCCGGCCCGTCAAGGGCGGCTACACCCGCAGCAGGTGGGGCTTCCTGCCGCCGTACCAGACCTCCGAGCGCGAACTCGGCATCCTGGTGAGCGTCCCCGGCTCCGCGGGACGTCCCGGGCCCGGGCCGCGGCTGGACCTGCGCGCCGTCCGCGACGGCCTCGGGCCCGTGCTGGAGCTGGCCCGGGGGGCGGAGCTGCGGCTGGCCGACGTCGAGTCCCACGTGGAGCAGCTCTGTGTCTGCCGGGGCGGTGCGCAGCCGGACGGGCGGTGGCTGGCGGAGCTGCTCTGCCGGGCGCCCGAGGACGGCTCGGACGAGGCCGGGGCCCGGCGGCGGGAGACCGTCCGGCTGCTCACGCGGATCCTGGACGGTCATCGGTCGGACCGTCCGGTCGAGCAGGCGGTGGGCGAGTTCCTGGCCCTCGACCCCCGGATGGCCGAGGGGGGAGCGCTCGCCGGGTACGTCCGCGCGGCCGACTGGCGCGGCCTGGCGATGCGGAACTACTCGGTGACGGCCTGGCGCAGGCTCTGGTCCTGGCTGGTCGGCCAGGCCGCGGAGGGCGTGCACCAGGCGGAGTGGGCCGACCGGTTCGCGCGGGCCGTGCCGCCGGGGACGGTCGGCGAGTTCTGGGACGCGCTGCCCGCCCCGACGGCCGGCACCGGCTTCGGCGCCTCCGGTGGCGGGATCCGTCCGGAGGAGGAGCTCGCCGTGCTCGCCCAGGGGGCCCGCTGGGCCGAGGAGCTCACCGGCGACACCGCGATCGCCTTCAACGGGCCGTCGCGCGAGCACGGGCAGGAGCTGCACCCGCGCTGGCTCGCCGCCCATCTGACGGAACGCCGTGGCCTTCCGCTCGCCGAGTGCGCCCGCGAGCTCGCGGTGATCCTGCTGCGCCGCTCCGCCCGGGTCGCGCTCGCGAAGTCCCGGTCCGCCCCCGACGGACGGCTGCGGTTGCCCACCAAGCTCCAGCAGCGTGACACCTTCCTCTTCACCCGGGGTCCCGAGGGGACCTCGCGGGTGATCCTCCGTCTCAACCGCCTGGCCTACGTGCTGGCCGGCTGCGGTGTGCTGGCCGTCGACGCGCGGAGCTGGCGCGTCACCGATCTCGGGCGGGACCTCTGTGCCTGATGAAGCGTCCATCGCCTCCCCGCTGGAACTCGTACACGAGGAGGAGGCGCACCGTGACTGCCAGGCCGCCGAGTTGTTGCTGCTCAGCTACACCGTCGACCTGCAACTGCTGGAGAAGTTCGCGCTCGGCCCGGCCCGGGCCGCCGGAGCCCGCCTGACGGTGCTCGGGGACGTCGACCACCTGGTGCTCGATCCACGCTCGGCGCGCCTGCCCGGCCGTGACTACCTCGTCGGGCCCGCTGCCGCCCGCGCCGCCTTCCACCCGAAGCTCTTCGTCATGGCCGGGCCCGAGCGGGCCACCGTGGCCATCGGCTCGGGCAACGCGACCGTGGCCGGCTGGAGCACCAACCACGAGCTGTGGACGGTACTCCGCTCGACCGCCGAGGGCACCCCCGCCCTCTTCGGGGACCTGGCCGCCTGGCTGCGCGGACTTCCGCACGGCCGGGTCGCGATGATGCCGCCCGTCGTCACCGCGCTGAACCGCACCGCCGAGCTGCTGGAGCACCGCGTCGCGGCCGCCCCGGCGGTCGAGCCGCAGACCAGGTTCGTCTCCTCGCTCCACCGGCCGATCCTCGGGCAACTGCCCGAGGGGCCGGTGGAGGAACTGACCGTCTCCGCCCCCTTCCACGACGAGGGGGCGACGGCGTTGACCCGGCTGGTGGCCCGGCTGAAGCCGCGCCGGCTGACCGTCTGCTACCAGGAACACGGCACCGAGCTCGACGGGCCGGCCGTGGCCGCGCTCCTGCGGCAGCACGGCGGCGAGCTGCGGCGGGAGGCCCGCCGGGGCCCGTACGACGGCCGGTACCGGCACGGCAAGCTGATCGAGTGGGTCGCCGACGGGCAGCGCTGGGCGCTCACGGGCAGTCCGAACCTCTCCGCCGCAGCCCTGCTCGGGGTGATGACGGGCAGCGGCAACTGCGAGATCGGTGTGATCGCACCGCTCGGCCGTTCGCTGGCACCGCCGGGGGAACCGGTCGCTCCGGAGAGCGTCGAGCACCTCGCACCACCGAGGCGGAGCGCCGGGGAGTCGCCGGTCGCCGGCCTTCCGCGGCTCCTCGGCGCCGTCCGCGAGCAGGGCGGCCTGCGCGTCTGGCTGGCCCGGGCCGCCGAGCGGAGCGTCGAACTGCGGCTCTCCCCCTACAGCCGGCCGCCGGAGGAGTGGACCGCGATCGGCGCCGTGCCGGCCGGGGCCGCGGAGCACCTCTTCCCGGTGGACGCCGATCCGGGCAGCCGGGTGGGCATCCTCGGCAGCCCGGACCTCGTGCCCGTGACGGACGTCGCGCGGGCCGTCCACCGGCCGGCGGCCGAGAGCCGGGAGCCCGCGCCGCTCCAGGCCGTGGACCTCTTCCGGCACCATGCGCTGCTGGAGCAGCTCCTCCGCAGCCTGCTCGACACCCGGCCCGAACCCTCTTCCGGGAACTCGCCGGCCCGCCCGGGGCCGCCGGCCTCCGCCGGCTCCGGGCCGGGTGAGCCGGGGCTCGGGCTCCCGCTGACCCTCTTCGCCCTCGGGCGGCAGGGCGCCGCCGAGCCTTCGGACGCGCCGCCGCCCGGGGCGGGCGGAGAGGAGGACGAGTCGGGCGGGCGTTCCTGGTTCGAGGTGTTCACGCCCGAGGAGGAAGCAGGTCTGGAGAGCGACACCGAGGAGAGCGAGGAGCAGCCCGCGGTGGACGAGCCGCCCCGGGACGCCGGAGAACCGCTCCGGGCCTCCCGGCGGCGGCTGGCCGCACGGCTCGGCCGGGCGCGTGCGGATCTGCCGATCGTCCCGAGGCTGTTGCTGGTCCGGGTTCTGCTCGAATTCCTGGCCGGGGACACGTGGCCGGGCGGCGACCGGACGTGGTACGCCCTGCTGGCCGAGGTGACCACCCCGCTGGAGCGGCTCGACCCGTACCGGCTCTCCCCGGAGGACGCCGAATCGGCGGCCTCGCTGGCAGCCCTGGTGCTGGCCGTGCTGGAGTCCCAGGGCGTCGGCACGGCCGAGAGGAGGCGGTACGAGCGGCTGGCCGCGACGCTGGCCGAACTGCTGCTGGCCGCGAGCGAGGAGCGGATCGCGGCCTACGTCGCACCGGAGCTGGCCGCGCGGTTCGGCGTCCTGGTGGAGCCGTACCGCGTCCTGGAGCTCGCCAACCAGCTCCAGGAGGACGCGGCGGCCAAGGCCGTCCGGAAGCTCGGCACCCGGCGAGGCACCGTCGCACGCCGGCATGCCGCCAATCTGATCTCCGTCCACGGCAGTTGGTCCAACCCCAGCCGGGCCGCCCTGGACGCCCTCGGCTGCACCGGCCTGGACGGCCCGGTCGGTGCCTGGGCCTGCCACGAGGACAGCCGCTGGTCCTTCGTGGCCTGGCACAAGCCGGACCTGTTCGAGGTGACCTACCGGGGACAGGCCGTCAACTGGCGGCACTTCCGGCTGTCGCCGGCCACCTCGCCCGCGGCGCTGGCCCGTGACCCGGCCTTCGACAGCCGCCGGCCGGTCGCCCGGGGTCTGCTGTCCCAGACCACCGCCGTCGGCCGGAACCTGCTCGACGCACTCGATCTCCCCACCCCGTTCCCGCCGCCGGATGCCCTGGCTCCGGAGGTCTCCGCCGCGTCCGGGTCCGGCTCTCCCCGCCCCGGGGACAGGCCCGCGGACGGGGCCGGCCCGAAGCCCTGACGTCCGGTGCGGGGCTGCACTGCCCGGGTGGGGCCGAAGGCGGGTCGGTGCCCCGGCCTACCCTGGGTGGTCATGGACTGGCTGGAGCGGGTGGCGAAGCTGAGACGGTGGACGAGCAAGGACGTCCGGGCGCCGCACAAGCCGTTGTTGCTGCTGTACGCGCTGGGCAGCTTCCAGCGCGATGCCGACGGCGAACTGCGGTACAGCGTGGTCGAGGGGGAGCTGAAGAGGCTGCTGGAGGAGTACGGGCCGTCCCATCCGACGACCCCGGCGTACCCGTTCCACCACCTGGTCAGTGACGGCGTGTGGGAGGTCAGGACGGACCGGGGGCCCGGCAGCCCCGGTACCGGGGTGCGGGTCCTCCGGGACAGCGGCGCGAGCGGCAGGCTCGCGCCCGGGCTGCGGGCGGCCCTGCGGAAGGAGCCGGCGCTGCTCGGCCGTCTGGTGCGGGTGCTCCTGGACTTCCACTTCCCGCCGTCGCTGCACACCGACCTGTGCGAGGCGGTCGGTCTCGACCTGGACCTGGCGGAGACCGCGGGACTGACCGGCGCGCCGGGCGGGAAGGAGCGGGCGGTGCGCCGGCAGCGGGACCGGAGGATGCGTGAACTGGTGCTGACCGCATATGAGTTCCAGTGCGCTTTCTGTGGCTACGACGGGATGCTGGGTGCGAGCACGGTCGGCCTCGAAGCGGCGCATGTGCGCTGGTGGTCCCACGACGGACCGGACGAGGTCGACAACGGCCTGTGCCTGTGCTCCCTGCACCACAAGCTGTTCGACAAGGGCGTCCTCGGGCTGGGGGCCGGGCATCGCATACTCGTCTCGCAGCGCTTCGTCGGACGCAGCGAGGCCAGCCGCCGGCAGGTGCTCGCCTTGGCCGGACGCCCGGTCATCGGTCCGCAGGCAGGGATCGAACCGGTCGCCGGTCGGCACCGGGAGTGGCATGCCGAGCAGGTCTTCCGGGGCGCGCCCCGGCAACCGTGACCGGCGGCTGTGTGCGGCTGGTGGTGGGCGGGCCGTGCCGGCTACACGGTGGCGGCGATCCAGCCGATGGTCTCGGTGGTGTGGGGGCCGTCGGACAGGAGGGTGCCGCGGCCGACGAGTTCGTTGATGCGGATCTTGAAGCCGGTGGTGGTGACGTCGGCGATGCGCAGCCCCGGGGTGTCCGGGCCGTTGAAGGTCTGGACGAAGGGGACCACGATCACCTCCGTGCCGTTGGGGAAGGGCGTGGGGAAGGTGACCTGGGTGAAGGTGGAGGTGTCTCCGCCGGTGACCGCCGAGCGGCTGGTGGAGTTCAGCTGCAGCCTGCCCGTCTGGATCGTGCTCATGGTCTCCGCCTTTCGTGGGGGCGTCGCCCCGTCCGGGACGTGAGGGGAGCCGCCTGCAAGGGAGTTGCCCGGATTGATCCGCGTTTAGAGCGCAAGTCGCCGATATGGGCGAACTGTTCTTGTGCGACTTGTCAAGGGCGGCGCGGCTGGCTAGGAGCCGTCCGGTCCTGGGCCGGAGGCCGGCCGGCCGGTGGTGGCCGGAGGGTGAGGAACCTTCGGGCCAACGCCCGCAGGGGAATGTCGCGAAATGTGACCGAAACAGTGTCAGCCGTGGCGCGCGGAGCCCCGGCGCCCCCCGTGGGGAACTGGCATTCCGGCGGCGGAAAATGCCGCCCCGAAGGGCCCGGCAAGGGAACGATCTGTTCCGGGGGGCCGTTCCAGACGGCTCAGAATCCTGCTCTGTGGACAATCAATTCTCCCTACTATTACGGCCATGACACACAAACACTCCCTGATGGGGAAGATCGCGGCCGTGACGATCGGAATCGCCGCCGCCTCGCTCGCTCTGACGACGCCCGCCTCGGCCAGGCCGCTCACGTACGCGGAGGTCTGGCACGGCGACGACTTCGCCCGCGCCAACGACAACCACGTCTTCGTCTTCGACGGCGAGTCCGACGGCAACGGCGTCTACGCCGACTTCTGGCTCGCCAACGGCCAGCACCTGTCCCAGTGGGACGGCTCCGGTCACGACGCCTACGGCTCGGACGGCTACTACGCGGCGAACGTGACCAAGATCCGCGTCTGCGAGGACCACACGGGCTGCTCCGGGTGGAAGAACCTCTGACCCGTCGCACACCGCGGCCTGGCGAGTGCCCCTCTCCTCGCGTGGGCGAGCGAGAGGGGCGCTCGCAGGTCGGCGCCGCCGGCACGTCGCCACCGGCGGCCGGCCGCGGCGGCTGCCGGGCCCGTTCCACCGATCCGGACCGGTGTGCGGGCGAGGCTGTCGTCCGCGAGGCAGCCGCGCCGACTCTGTCGCATTGCCGCCATTCACCGGTCGCCGGCGAACGCACCGAAGGTGCCGGCCCTCCGGAAATCGAATCGGCATTGCGACGCATGCGGGCGGTTCGGTGCCTTCGGATTTCCTGATGCGGCTATGCCTTCATCGCTCCGGTGCTGTCGCGCCGGGTATCTCCGCACGGATCCGTCAATTCCCGGGCCGGAGGGTGCGGGAGGTCGAGGGTGGCGAGGGCGCCGGCGTCGGGGGCGTTGGCGAAGGTCAGAGTGGCACCGAGCACCGCGGCGTGGCCGGCGGCGATGGTGAGGCCCAGGCCGTGGCCCCGGCCGCGTTCGGTGGCGCCGGTGCGGAAGCGCTGCGGCCCGTCGGCGAGGAGGTCGTCCGGGAAGCCGGGGCCGTGGTCGCGCACCGTGATGCGGGTGCCGGTGACGGTGACCTCGACGGGCGGCGCGCCGTGCCGGTGGGCGTTGGCCAGGAGGTTGGTGACGATGCGCTCCACCCGGCGCGGGTCGGTCGGGACGACGGCGGGGGCCTCCAGCCGCAGCCGGGTGCCGCCGTCGGCCTGCCCGGCGGCGTGGGCGACGAGTTCACCGAGGGGGACTTCGTCGAGCCGTGCCCGCTCGGCACCGGCGTCCAGGCGCGAGACCTCCAGGAGGTCCTCGACGAGGACCCGCAGGGCGAGCACCTGCGTGCGGACCAGGCCCGCCGCCTCGTCGTCCTCCGGGAGCAGTCCCGCCGCCGTGACCAGGCCCATCAGCGGAGTGCGCAGCTCGTGGGCGACGTCGGCGGTGAAGCGTTTCTCCGCGGCCAGCCGCGCCTGCAGGGCGGCCGCCATCGCGTCGACCGCCACCGACATCTCGGTGATCTCGTCGCGGGCCCGGCCCCGTCTGCCGATCCGGGCGTCGAGGTCCCCGTCCGCGATCCGCCGGGCGGTGCGGGAGCCGTGGCGCAGCCGCCGGTTCATCCGTTCCGCCCCGAGAGCGGCCGCGGGCACGACGACCAGGAGCGCGGCGAGCGCGGCCTTGACCATGCTGCGGTCCAGCAGCTGGAGGCTGCGCACCTCGGCGCTCATGTCGGTCCGCACGACGACCACCCGGTCGTCGCCGACCGGGGCCGCCGCCCAGAGCCAGTACCAGTTCGGCTCCTTGACGTCGTACCAGAGCGCGTACGAGCCGGGCGCCCGCAGGTCGGCGACGGCCCGTGCCAGCGGTGCCGGCAGGTCCGCCGTGGTCCGCAGGTCCGCGAAGCCCGGACGTTCGCCCGTGAGCGAGAACTCCATTTGCGCCGCCGCGACCTGGGAGGCCGCCAGCTCGCGCCCGGCCCGCTCGCCGCGCTGGGCCGTCGTCCGGTGGACGAGCACCCCGATCACGGCGGCGACCGCGCAGCAGGCCAGCGCGACCAGGGCCGCGACCTTCCAGCGCAGGGACCGCGGGTCGAACAGCCGGGTGGTCATCAGCTCAGCCCCGCACGAGCTTGTAGCCGAAGCCCCGGACGGTCTCGATCCGCTCCGCCCCGATCTTCTTGCGCAGCCGCACCACGCACAGGTCGACGACCCGGGTGTCGCCCTCCCAGCCGTAGTCCCAGACGTCGCGCAGCAGACGGCGGCGGTCCAGGACCGCGCCGGGGTTCTCGGCGAAGGCCAGCAGCAGCCGGAGTTCGGTGGGCGTCAGCGGGACCGGCCGACCGTCCAGGCGCACCTCCAGGCCGCGCAGGTCGACGGTCAGGCCACCGAGGTCGAGGAGGTCGGGGGAGGGGGAGGCCGGGGGTTCCGGGGATTCCGGGGGTTCCGGGACGCGCGCCGGACCGGCAGGCGCGGACGGCGCCTGCGCCGCCCGTTCGTCGTGCGCGGGCTCCGGGGCGGGAGCGCGGTGGAAGGTGGCGCGGCGCAGCAGGGAGCGGATGCGGGCGACGAGGACGGGGATGTCCACCGGCTTGACCACGTAGTCGTCGGCGCCGGCCTCCAGCCCGGCCACGACGTCGAGGGCGTCGCCCCGGGCGGACATCATCAGGATCGGGGTCAGGCTCTCCTCGCGGACCCGCCGGCACAGGCCGATGCCGTCGAGGCTCGGGAGCATCACGTCCAGGATCAGCACGTCGTGCGCCCCGGCCCGGAACGCCTCCAGGCCGTCGAGGCCGTCCCCCGTGACGTCGACCTCGTAGCCGTAGCGTTCCAGGGCCAGCTGCACCGAGCGGCGGATGACCGCGTCGTCCTCGACGAGCAGCACGCCGACCGGGTCGGGCACACGAATGGCGGGCAAGGGATCTCCGATGTGTTCGCCCGGGGAGCCGCACTCCTCCGGGCCCGCGAGTGATCGATCGTAGCCGTCCGGGCGGCGGGCACGGCGCGTACGGCAGGGGCGGCACGGGCGGCAGGGGCGGCGCCGGGGCGCCGCGGGACCGGTCAGAGCCGCAGGGAGGCCGCCACCGGCAGGTGGTCGCTGCCGGTGGCGGGCAGCGTCCACGCCGCACGCGGTGTGACGCCGGCCACCAGGATCTGGTCGATCCGGACCACCGGGAACGCCGCGGGCCAGGTGAAGCCCAAGCCGTCGCCGGCCTCCCGCTGCGCCGACCGCAGCGGGCCCGTGAGCCCGCGCAGCGCGGAGTCGTCGGCCGAGCCGTTGAAGTCCCCCAGAACGACGATCCGCGCGAGCCGCTCCGCCCGGAGGGCCTCGGCCAGCCGGGCCGCCGCCTCGTTGCGGCGGTCCGTGGCGAAGCCGCCGGCCAGGTGCACCCGGACGGAGGCGAGGTGCACCGCGTACAGCGCCACCGGCCCCTTCGGCGTCCGCACGGTGGCGCGCAACGCCCTCGTCCAGGGCATGATCTCCACCGGCTCCACCTCCTCGACCGGGTACCTGCTCCACACCCCGACCCCTCCCCGTACCTCGGAGTAGGGGTAGGCGGCCGCCAGTTCGCGCCGGAAGGCCGCCTGTGCCCGGCTCGCCAGCTCCTCCACCGCCAGGACGTCGGCGCCCGAGGCCGCCAGCGCGCGGGCCGTGCGGGCCGGATCGGGGTTGTCCTCGTTCACGTTGTGGCTCACCACCGTGAAGTCCCCGCCGCCGGACCTCTTGTCGACGAGGGCGGGCCCGAACAGCGCGGTCCACACCAGGGCCGGGACCAGCACGGCGACCGCCGCCAGGGCCGACCGGCGCACCGCCGCGCAGCACAGCAGCAGGACGACGCCCACCCCCGACCACGGCAGCATCGTCTGGCAGAGACTGCCGAGGTTGCCGACGGCGTTCGGCAGGTGGGGGCTCAGGGCCATGGGGGCGGCGCAGAGCAGCGCGGCCACGGCGACCAGCCGGCCACGCGGCCCGTACCGCCCCCGCGAAGGACGGGGGGAGCGGTGAGGGCGGCGGCGGGACGTCCCCGCGCCGTCGCGCCCAGGCCCGTCGGCCGTCGCCGTACCGCCCCCGGGTGAGGGCGCGGGTGGGACCGTGCCCGGGTGCGCGTTCACGCCCACTCCCGTCGGCCGCCGTCGAGCGCGGGCAGGGCCTGCGGCAGCCGCTGCCGCAGCGCGTCGACGAGCCGCCCGCTGTTCTCCATCGCCGCCCGCATGCCCTCGGCGGGCGTCGTACCGGCGCGCTGGCCCAGGACCACGCCGAGGACGAGCCGGCGTCCCGTTCCGGCCCCGCCCTCCGGCACCTCCAGGGCCCACATCAGATTGCCGCCCGCCGGCGTGCTCGAACCGGTCTTCAGCCCCACCACCCCGGGGCGGTCGAGCAGCGTGTTGGTGTTGGGCAACGGCGCCGCGCGGCCCGGCAGCGTGGTGCTGCGCAGGGCCACGGTCGCGCGCAGCACCGGGTCCTTCATCGCCTCGCGGGCCAGCACCAGCTGGTCGGCGGCCGTGGACACGGTCGTGGGTTCGATCCCGCTGGCCCCGGTGTAGGACGTCGCGGCCATCCCCAGCCGGGCCGCCTCCGCGTTCATCCGCTGCACGAACGCCTCCTCGCTGCCCGCGTCCCAACGGGCCAGCAGCCGGGCCACGTTGTTCGCGGACGGGAGGAGCATCACCTCCAGCAGCTTGCGCTGGGTGAGCCGCTGGCCCGCGACCACGGGAGCCGTCGACTCGCTCGTCGAGGCCGACTCGGCCGCCGCCCGGGCGTCCACCGTGATCGTCGGGCCGTCCTCGCCGTCCCGGAGAGGGTGGTCCCGCAGAACGACGTACGCCGTCATCACCTTGGTGACGCTCGCGATCGGCACCGGCTGCTGCGGTCCGCTCACCCCCAGGACGCCGACCTTCGTCACGGCGACCGCCGACTGTCCCTCCTCCGGCCACGGCAGACCGAGGTCGACGACGGGCGCAGGAGCCGGCAGCGTCGGCGGCCCCTCGACCCGGACGCCTCCTTTCCGGACGCCGCCGGCCGCCTCCTCGTCCGGCAGGGTCGCCGCCACGCCGCCAGCGGCGCCCGCGACCAGGGCGGCGGCCAGCAGCCACAGCACCCTGCGGCGGGGCACCCGGCGGGGGCCCGGCGCGGCACCGGGATCGTGGTCTTCACGTTTCGTCACGGCGGACACGGCAACTGCCTCCCGGAGCAGGGGAACACGGAGCCCCGGTGGCACGGACGGCCACCGGGGGGGTGTCCCCAGACTCCGCGACGGCTGCTTCCAGCCGGTCGTCACCCGACTTCGGCCGGCACGCGATCGTGTATCAACTACGTACCGGTGACGCGGAAGGCGGGGAGGGAGGCGTCGTGGACGCGGCCGCGGGGGTCAGCCGTACCGGGCGCGTGACCCTCCCTCGCCGCCTGGACCGGCTCGCCCCGCCCGAAGCGGCGGTCACGGGCGGGGGTTCTTGACGTTGGGCTGCGTCTTCTGGTTGTAGATCTCCTTGCCGTCCGCGTCGTAGGCGTGGACGTAGGGCGCCGGGGGGAGGGCGTTCCCGTCGGGGGTGGTGGAGACGGCCGCCGTGTGGACGAAGGCGCCGCCCGCCATGACGGCCGGGTACTGCGTCGGGTCGTCGCCGTAGCTGACGGTGACCTTGGCGACCTCGGGCGTGTAGTGCCCGGCGCCCAGCGAGAGGTACTGCCCGGCACCGGCCCGCGCACTGAAGGTGTCGAAGAACTTGATCAGCCGGCCGGCGCCCCACGAGTGATCGTTGACGGACGTGGCGGGGACGGATGTGCTGCTGCCCCGGGCGCCCTTGGTCTCGCACTGCACGTACTGGCCGGCGGGGTCGACGGCGACGACCACGCCGTCGGTGTCCGCCGAGGCGACGGGAGTGCGGACCGCGATCACCGCGTGGAACCGGGAGGCGTCGGAGCCCAGGCAGGAGGCCAGGATCCCGGCGACGGTCCCGGCGTCGATCGGGGAGGTCGCCGTGCCGGTGACGGTGGTGGCGGCCGGGGGGCGGGGGGAGGCGGACGCGGGGGAGGCGTCCGTGGTGGCTGCTCCCGGGTGCGGTTCCGGCGACCGCGGTGGTTCCGGCGAGTGCCGTGCCCCCGGGGAGTCCGGTGATCCCGGGGAGTGCCCCGGCTCCGGGGAGCGCAGCGCCGAGGGGAGGGCCAGGCTCAGCGCTGCCGCGGCGCAGGCCGCCGTCACGCCCAGCGCGCGCCGGCGGTGGCGGCGCCGGTCGGCACGCCGGCGGATCTCTGCAGCGGGCAGGGTGGGCGCGGACAGCTGCGTGCCGAGCTGCCGCAGCCGCTCCCCGAGGGCGTCGTGGACGGGGTCAGACATGGAGCTTTCCTTCCTCACCGGGCGCCGTCCGGTCGGCGAGCATGGCCGCGAGCGCCGTCCGGCCGCGGGCGAGGCGGCTCTTGACGGCGCTGACGCTGGCGCCGGTCTCGGCCGCGACCTGCTCGACGGAGAGGTCGCACATGTGGTGCAGGACCAGGGCACCTCGCTGTGCCTCGGGCAGGTCGCGGAGCGCGGTGACCAGCATCAGGTGCTCCTCGGAGGGTGGCTCGACGGTGGGCGGTTCCCGGCGGTGGTGACGTCCGGCCAGGTGCAGGCCCCGGGCCAGACGCCGCCAGCGGGAGAGGGCCAGCCGCCGGGCCGTCGTCCGGATCCACGCCTCCGGGGCGTCGTCCGGGTCGAGGGTGCGCCTGCGGTCCCACGCGCGGACGAAGGCCTCCTGGACCACGTCCTGTGCTTCGGACCAGTCGCCGGTCATCGCGTAGAGCTGGCCGGTCAGGCGGGAGAAGGACGCGGCGTAGAACGCGTCGAACTCCTGTGGCGTCATCAAGGGCCTCTCCTACGGGACCGTCCTTCGGCTCGGGCACGGGTGGCCCGCGAGGAGGCACCCCCCGGCCCCGGCGGTGAAGCCGGGCGTCCCGGGCGGAGCCTCCCGCTCTGTACGCACGAGCGCCGCCCCGGCGTTGCGCCCGCGGCCTATGACATGGATCACGCGTGCGCGGCGCGACCTGCCGGACGCCGGGAGGCGTACAGGGTCGCCGGCGTCAACCGGACGCCCGCCAGGAAAGGACCCGGATCCATGCGAATCCGCCCGATCATGCTCACCGCCGCCGGCCTCGCCGCGGCCATCGCGGCCGCGGGGGGAATGGCCACCGCCGCTCCCGGCGCCCCCGCGCCCGCCCCCACGGTCCACAGCGAGCCCTCCGCCGCGCCGGTCGCCACGGCCTCCGGCAGCGTCCCGGCCGTCACCGGCGGGCCTGCCACCCCGGCCGCTTCCACCGTCACCGGCACGGCGACCTCCCCGATCGACGCCGGGACCGTCGCCGGGATCCTGGCCTCCTGCCTGGGCTCCGACGCGTCGCAGTACCAGGCGGTGATCGCGGTCCGCACTCCCGTCGCCTCGGCGGACACCGACGGCGTGGTCGTCGCCGTCGACGCCGCCGGCCAGTACGTGCAGTGCGAGACCAAGGGCGCCCAGGGCAGCAGCCTGTCCTCCCCCGCGACGTTCATCAACGACCGCCTGTGGGGCGCCGGTCACCTGATCGAGTTCTTCGACACCTTCAGCACGCGGGCCGGTGCCGGGCAGTACCTCTCGCTGGGCGCCGGGCACTACACGCCCGAGGTCGCCAAGGTCACCGTCAGCTACGGCGACGACCCGACGCAGTACCCGGCCGTCATGGCGGGCGGCGCCTTCGTCCACACGGCGGCCGTCTCCACCACCCCCGACGGGAACGCCTTCCCCCCGGCGCCCTACGTCCACGCCTTCGACGCGGACGGGAAGGAGATCTACAACCAGAAGACGCAGCCCAACGTCAAGAACACCGCTCCGTAGGCGCTACGTCCAGGTGCCCGGTGGCGGGGCGGCCGTCCCGGCGACAGCGCCGGAGCAGCACGGCGGTCGAGCACACGCCGAGCGCCGCGGCTTGCCGAAGCCGTTCCGCCACGAACGGATGCATCGACGGCGAGGCCGTCGGACGCTCCCCGGGTTCCTGCCGGTCATCGGATCGTCGACCCGGCCATGCCGTGGACTGACGCGCCGTCGGCGCGGACAGAGCCGTGAGTCCGACTGCCCCGGTCTCGCGGTGACGACAGGGGTGGCAGGCTCCGCACCCCGAACAGGATCCCCTGCGAACAGCCCCTGTCGTTCTGCGGCGGGCGACCGATCCGGTGGAGCCGCTGCTGCCGATCCGGCAGCAGCGGCTCGATCCGGCCCCGCGCATCGCCCGGCACCGACCACCGCGGACCCCACGGCCTGCTCGGCCGGCCGAGGGAGGAACGGACCTGGGCACCGCGATGTCCTGTCGGCTCCGGCAGGCCGCCGACGGCAGTCACACGGTCCGGACCCTCCACCTCGACGCGAGAGTGTGCGGGCCGTGGCGGGGCGCCGGGCGGCGGCGCGGGCGCCCACCTCGGGTGTCGGTGATCCGGTCGTGATGGCGGAGGACCGAGGGGGCAGCAGTTCCGCACGTACTGCGCACAGCCCCCGGCCGCCGCGGCCCGACGGCCGGTCACCGCTCAAGGGCCTCCGCCGCGGCCCCCCGGGCCGGGGCCGGAGGTGAGGTCACCCGGATCGTCCGGATCCAACGGGGGCGCCCGGTGCGGCGCCGGCCTCGCTCACGCCCGAGGAGCGGCAGCGCCCCCGGGACCGTCCTGGCGGAGACGCTCGACGCGGAGGCCTCCCGCGGGGCGGGATCAGGCGTAGATCCGGGTGTAGAGGGCCTGGATCTGGGCGGCGGTGGGGACGGCGGGATTGTTGGCGGGGGAGCCGGAGGCGAGGGCCTGGTCGGCCATCAGGGGGATCAGGCGGGTCCAGGCGTCCTGGGGGATGCCGTACGCGCGGGGGGTGGGGACGTCGAGGTCGCGGCAGAGGGCGCGCAGCGCGTCGACGAGCTTGTCCGCGGCCGCGTCGTCGGGGTCGGCGTCGGTCGCTGCGCCCAGGGCACGGGCGCAGTCGGCGTACCGGGCGGGGGCGGCGTGCACGGAGAAGGCCGTCACGGCGGGGAACAGCATCGCGTTCGACAGGCCGTGGGCGACGTGGAAGTGGGCGCCGATCGGGCGGCTCATGCCGTGCACCAGGGCGACGCTGGAGTTGGAGAAGGCGATGCCGGCCTGGGTCGCGGCCAGCATCATCGCCTCGCGGGCCCCGATGTCCGAGCCGTCCGCGTAGGCCCGGCGCAGATGGCGGCCGATGGTGGTGATCGCGGTGAGGGCCAGGCCGTCGGAGAAGGGGTTGGCCCTCCGGCTCACATAGGCCTCGACGGCGTGGGTGAGGGCGTCGATACCGGTGTCGGCGGTCAGCCGGGGCGGCATCGACATGGTCAGCTCCACGTCGACCACGGCGGCGAGCGGCAGGAACGCCGGGCCGGGACAGAGCATCTTCTCGTCCGTGGCGCTGTCGGTGATGACGGTGAACCGGGTCGCCTCCGAGCCGCTGCCCGCGGTGGTGGGGACGGCGATCACCGGCAGCGCCGGCCCGTGGTTGACCCGCGGTGCCTTGTAGTCGCGCATCTGCCCGCCCTGCACGCCCAGCAGGGCGAGGGCCTTGGCGGTGTCCATCGGGCTGCCGCCGCCGAATCCGATCACCGAGTCCGCCTCGTGGGCGTACAGCGCCTTCAGGCCCGGGGCGAGCGAGTCGGTGGTCGGGTCGGGCACGGTGTCGGCGAACAGCCGCGGGTGCAGCCCGGCGTCGAGCAGCGTCGCCGTCAGGCGCTCCGCCGCGCCGCTGCCGACCAGGAAGGCGTCCGTGACGAGCAGGGGGCGGCTCAGCCCCAGTTCCCGCAGGACGTCGCCCAGTTCGGCGGCGGCGCCGCGGCCGACGCGCAGGATCCGCGGCAGGGAGAGGCCGGCAACCATGGAGCACCCTTCGGTGGTGGGGGAGCGGTGGCCGGTCGCACCGGCCGGGAAGGTTCGACTGTGCCGCCCGCGCGGGTGTGCGTTCAACCGCCAATCGTGCAGACGGCCTGTGCACGCGTGCAGATACGCTGACCCGGTGCCCTCCCGTTCCCGCCCGGTCGGCGACCGGCTCCGCGCGGACGACCTCCGCTACCTGCTCGCGGTCGCCCGGACCGGCCGGTTGGTGACCGCGGCCGACGCGCTCGGCGTGGACCACACCACCGTCTCGCGCCGCATCGCCGCGCTGGAGAAGGGCCTCGGCGTGCGGCTGATGGAGCGCGGCACGGAGGGCTGGGCGCTGACGGACGCCGGGAAGGCCGTCTGCGAGAGCGCCCGCGCGATCGAGGACGCCCTCGTCCGCGCCGTCGACGCGGTGTCCGGCCGGGACGCCCCGTCACTGCACGGCACCGTCCGGGTCAGCGCGCCGGACGGCTTCGGTACCGTCTTCGCCACCCCGGCGCTGGCCGGGGTGCGCCGGTCCCACCCCCGGTTGCAGACGGAACTCATCACCGCGACGCGGCAGTTGCCGCTGCGCCCGGCGGGCTTCGACCTCGCCGTGACGATCGGCAGGCCGCCGCGGAGCCGGCTGGTCACCGAACACCTCACCGACTACGCCCTGGGGCTGTACGCGGGGGAGGAGTACCTCGCGCGGTGCGGCGCCCCCGGCACGGTCGCCGAGCTGCGGGAGCACCCGCTGGTCTTCTACATCGAGTCGATGCTCCAGGTGGGCGATCTCGACATCGAGCGCCATCTGCCGGGCACCACACCCGCGTTCTCCTCCACCAACGTCTTCGCCCAGGTGGAGGCCACCCGGCTGGGGGCCGGCGTCGGGGTGCTGCCCGCCTTCCTCGCCGACCGGGCCGGGCTGCGGCGGGTGCTGGCCGACGAGGTCGACATCCGGCTGCCGATCACCCTCGCGGTGCGCCGGGAGGCGGTGGGCCGCCCCGCCGTCCGGGCCGTGCGCGACGCGCTGCACCGGGAGGTCGCCGACCGCGCGGCCGAGCTGCTCCCCGGTCCGGGCCGCCGTGACGCTCCGGGGCATCCGCTCTGATCCGCGGTCCGCGGCCGGCCGAACGGGTCGGGCCCGGGGGCGCCCCGACCCGCGAACGGGCCGGGCGCCCTCGGGCCCGCGGGGGGACCGGGAGACCGGGGGCCGGTCAGCCGGCGGCCGGGGTGGCCGCGTTGCCGCTGCCGCGACGGCGCAGGTAGACGATGCCGAGGCCGGCGGCCAGGGCGGTGGCCCCGGTGGCGGAGGCGACCTGCGCGTTGATCATGGGAACGGGGGCGGCGGGCGGCGCGCCCCCGCACGCGGCGTGACCGATGATCAGGTTGGCGCCGTTGAGGGCCGGGAGGAGGGTGAAGTGGACGGCGTTGACGGTCAGCACGCCGTCGGCGTCGGTGCTCTGCTCGTTGAGGATCGCCTGGCCGATGCCGGGGATGGTGACGGAGGTGTTCGCCGGGGCGTTGGCCTGCAGGGTGACCGGGGGGAGCGGGAACGGCAGGGTGACGGTGCCGCCGGCGATGGTGCCGTTCCCCGTGGCGCCGCTGGGGGTGGCGTTGCAGGTGGCGTTGACGCCGGTCAGGGTCGCGGTGCCGAGCGCGCCGAAGTCGATGCCGAGGCTGTCGACGGTGGCGCTGGCGGAGGAGGTGCCCGTGGTCGGGTCGCCCGCGGTGGTCGCCGTCAGGGCGGAGTCGGTGGCGTAGGGCCCGGCGGTCAGGCCGACCAGGGTGGAGGTGCCGCCGGGCGGATAGGTGGAGGTGGGGGTCGGGGGGACGGAGGCCAGATTGCCGAAGGCGTCGGCGGAGACGACGTAGGCGTTGGCCTCGGGGGAGGTGAGCGCGGCGTACGCCGGGCCGGCCACCGCGGTCAGGATGCCTGCGGCGAGTGCGGTGCCGGCCAGGACGCGGGCGCGCGTGCGTGTTCTCACAGGGGGGCCTTTCATGCGGAAGAAGGGGGGCTGGCAGAAGGCACTACCAGCGTGCGCATGCGATGACCTGGTTGTGTGATTTTCCTACGCGCCACGGGGAGGTGTTGCGGAATACCCCTCGTGCGGCCCATCGCCGGGGCGCCGCGCGGGGCTGTCAGGAGGAGAACCCGCCGACGGTGGCCGACTGGTCGAAGCGGTCGATGGGGTCGATCGGGTCGAAGGGCGCGGGCTGCGCCGTGCGGGCGGTCTTGTGCCAGGAGTCCCGGCGGCGCAGGAGGCGCCAGAACGCACGGACCGCGACGACGTAGGTGGCGGCCGCGTAGAGGGCCAGGGCCAGGCCGTAGCCGAGGGCGGCGCCGAGGCTGAGGCCCGGTTCGCAGCGCCGCCGGTACAGCGGCCCCCAGATGGCGAACTCGCCCACCCCGATCAGCAGGTAGATCAGCAGCAGCGGGGCGCCGCCGTGCTGGAGGAAGTCGAGGGTGAACCGGGGGTAGGTGACGGCGTTGTAGGAGAAGGCCAGGATCGGCACCAGGTAGGCGACCAGGCCGATCAGCTGGAGCCAGGGCTGGGCCATGAAGTACAGGACCTCCAGGAAGCCGAGGGTGGTGAACTCGCGCGAGCCCCAGATCGGGCGCATGTAGCGGGCGCACTGCATGGAGCCCTGGGCCCAGCGCACCCGCTGGGTGAGCAGTTGCCGCACGCTCCACAGGGCCTCCTGGTCGACCCAGGCGTCGGTGGTGTAGCCGTTGCGCCAGCCGGCCAGCATCAGCCGCAGGCCCAGTTCGAAGTCCTCCAGCAGGGCCTTCCCCCAGGGCCGTTGGTCGTCGAGGCCGACCGAGTCCAGGGCCGACAGCCGGGTGAGCTGGCCGTTGCCGCCGACGTTGACGGTGCCGGTGTGCCGCCGGGTGATCTGCATGGCCGAGATCGGTCCGCGGAACTCCAGGTCCTGGAGGCGGGCCAGCAGCCGGGCGCAGCGGTTCCTGATCCGTCCGCGGTCGGGCAGCGGCCTGGCGACGTCCCGGTTGGACATCCGGACCTCGACCTGGACGCCGCCGATCCGCGGGTCGCCGAAGTAGGCGTCACCGGCGCACACCTCGAACGTGTTCGGGGAGGGGCGGCCGTCGGCGTCCAGCACGCAGACGATCACCCGGTCGGGGTCGGTGTCGAGCCACAGACCGGCGTTCAGCGCCTGGTACGCGGCGTTCAGGGCGTCGCCCTTGCCGGTCCGGGCCTCGGGGAGCCGCCGGGAGACGAGGTGGACCGGCCGGCCGGCCCGCTCCCTGGCCCGGACCAGGTCGGCGGTGCCGTCGGTGGAGTGGTCGTCGACCACCCACACGGTGGCCTCGGGGAAGTACTCGCCGAGGTAGTCGAGGGTGGTGCCGATGACGGCCTCCTCGTCCCGGCAGGGAATGAAGAAGTGCCAGTCGAAGGCCTCGGGGTCGCCGGGCGGCCGCGAACGGGCGCGCAGGTAGTTGCGCACGATGACGGCGACGTAGGCCAGGAAGCTGATGCCGAGGACGAAGGAGAGCGAGATCGAGGTGTCGAGGAGGGTCACTGTCCGGGCTCCTCGCCGTCACGGGCGGGCCGGCGGGCGACAATGCGCAGGTAGAGCAGGAACGCGGCGAGGGCGGCGGCCATCATCAGGACCGACCCGAGCAGCACGTGCGCCCAGCCGAAGCCCGCCTCGCCGAGGTGGTGCTGCATGGCGACGATGAGCGTGAGCCGGCCGAGGTTGGTGGCCACCAGCATGGCGGCGGCCACGGCGAACGCCAGCAGCATCCGCGCCGGCCGGCGGGTGCTGAAGAGCAGCAGCAGGCCGGTCAGCAGCGCGAACGGGGCGATCAGCATGGCGCTGCTGCACCCGGCGGTCAGCGCGATCCCGCGGTGGAGGCCGGAGTCCGTGCCCGCGTAGAGGACCGGGGCGCTCGGCCCGGCCAGGAGCATCGTGCGCAGGCCCAGCAGGTGCTCGACCAGCCATGCCGCCGAGGTGATCTCCCGGTGGCGGTAGTAGTGCTCGCCGGCGACGAGCATGCCGCAGGTGCCGAGCAGCACGGGCCCGAAGACCCGGCCGAGCACCGTGGTGCGGGCCGCCGCGGACCGGCGTCGGCGGGCCGGCCACGACGACGGCCCGGACAGCGGTGAGGTGTCAGTGAACACAGGGGCACTCCCGGGACGAAGGACAGGAAACGGGGCCGCCGCGCGGGATCGTTCCCCTGCGGCGGCCCCGGCTCGTGGATCGGTTCACCCTCGGTCGCGCCCCTGACCGTCCTGCGACCGGACGTCCGCGGCCAGCTGGCCGCGGCGGATCAGCGCGACGCCGGTGACCACCATCACCACCGCGACCGCCGCGGCGATCCCGAGGCCGGGAGAGCCGGTGGCGGCCAGCGCCCCGCCGGCTCCGACCGCCGGCGGGATCCCGCCGTGAATGTGTCCGTACACGAGGTTTCCTCCATTTCCACCAGGCGGCCGACACCGCTCTGCGGTGTCGGCCAGGAATCCCGATGGTGCTGGCCCGCTGCCCCCGGAAGGGTGACGCCACGCGCCGCCCGGCGGCGAATCCACCCGCACGCCGCATCCCGTGGAACCCGCCCCGGTGACGCGCCCCGGTGACCCGCCGCCGCTGACGGCCGGTCGGCGCGGGAGGAGTCCTGCGCCGTGGCCGCCGGTCCGGGGCGGGCTGCGGTCCGTGGTGGCGACCGGTCCGCGAACCGGCGACCGGTCCGCGGCGGGCTCTGGTCCGAACGGGGGGCGTTGCCGGATTCCGGCCGGAGTCCCCGCACTCCGCGGCCGCGCCGTGCCGATACTGCAGCAATCCCTCGTCACATATGACAATCGGAGAACAATGTCTTCCGTTGATGTCGCCCTGGTCTTCGGAACCCGGCCGGAAATCGTCAAACTCGCCGGCGTCGCCCGCCTCCTCGGGCCCCAGGCCAGGATCGTGTGGACCGGCCAGCACTGGGACGCCGGCCTCACCACCTGCTTCTTCGAGCAGTACGGGCTGCCCCGCCCCCACCACCTCCTCACGGGCGTCGGCGGCGAGGCCCGCGGCCAGCAGATCGGCCGCATGATCGCCGCCCTCAGCGACCACTTCACCAAGCGCCCCCCGGCCGTCGCCGTCGTCCAGGGGGACACCAACACCGCCGCCGCCGGAGCCCTCGGCGCCCACTGCGCGGGAATTCCCGTGGTCCATGTCGAAGCGGGTCTGCGCTCCTTCGACGACGACATGCCCGAGGAGACCAACCGGCGCCTCATCGCCCCCGTCGCCGACCTGCACTGCGCCCCGACGCCCACGGCCGCCGCCCACCTGCTGCGCGAGGGCATCGACGCCGGACGCGTGCTGGTCACCGGCAACACCGTCGTCGAGGCGACGCTGGAGACCCTCCCCGTGGAGGCCGACGCCCACCGGGTCCTCGCCCGCTACGAGGTGGTCCGGGACGCCTACGTGCTCGCCACCGTCCACCGCCCGGAGAACACCGACGACCCCGCGCGCCTGGCCCAGCTCCTCGACCAGCTCGCCGCCGCCGGCCTGCCGGTCCTGATGCCGCTGCACCCACGCACCCGGGCCGCCGTCGACCGCTACGGGCTGCGGCGCTCGGTCACCCGGCTGCGGCAGATCCCCCCGCTCGACCACGCCACCTTCCTGGCTCTGGCCCGTCACTGCCGCCTGCTGGTCTCCGACTCCGGCGGCGTGCAGGAGGAGTGCACCGTCCTCAAGCGCCCCCTGATCGTGGTCCGCAACTCCACCGAGCGCCCTGAGGCCGTCCGGGCCGGCTTCGCCCGCCTGGCCCAGCCGGGCCGCCAACTCGCCTGCGCGCTGCGCGAGATGCTCGACGACTCCACGCTCACCGGCCGCCTCGCCCGGGTCCCCTCGCCGTACGGCGACGGCAGCGCCAGCGCCGAGATCGTCGCCGCCGTCCGCGCCCGCTACCTCACTCCCGACCGCACGCCCGGCGCCCAGCTGCCGGCCCCCGGGTACGCGCCGGACCGGGCCGGCGCCGTGACGGCCCATCGGCCCTGAGGCCTGGCGGGTCGTCAGCGTCCGGTGGTCCGTCCGATCGCACCGGCGGCCCTGATGGATCAGGTGATGGCTCGCCGGGATGACAAATAGTAATATTGTGTGCACAGAGTGTTTCCATGACAAGAGACCTTTGCGGTCCGTCGCGGCTCCTGAAGCGCACGGCCCGCCTCGTGACGACAGCGACGCTGGTGGGATTCCTCAGCACCGGGCTCACCGGATTACAGGCACGGGCCGAAGCGGTGCCCCCACAGGTGCGGGCGAGCACGGGCGACCGCGTCCTGGCGACCGGCACGCCACTGCTCAACGAGACCTTCACCGGGGCCACGGCGGACCCGCGCTTCACCGCCGTGGGCAGCGCCTGCCTCACCGGCGCGCCCATCGGCGTACCCGGCCCCGGCAGCCACCCGCTCACCGGCTGCCCGGCGGTCCAGGTCGGGCCGGTGCCACCGCACAACGGCGCGCCGCACGGATACCTCCAGCTCACCGACGCCGGCTTCGACGAGGCCGGCGCCGTCCTGTTCGACCAGGCGCTGCCCGCCGGCAACGGCCTGGACGTCACCTTCGACCAGTGGCAGTACGGCAGCACCACGCCGGCCCACCCGGCCGACGGCATCTCCTTCTTCCTGGTCGACGGTGACACCGAGCTCACCCACCCCGGCGCCTTCGGCGGCAGCCTCGGCTACGCGCAGAAGCTGCCCGACGACAACCCCAACCTGACCTTCCTGCCCGGTGTCGACCGCGGCTACCTCGGGGTGGGCCTGGACGTGCTCGGCAACTACTTCGGCGACTGGGAGCACCGCGGCAACGGCTGCGCGACGCGCTCCCCGGCCGGCACCGGGATCCACGTGCCCGCCCCCGGCGCCAACATGGTCACCGTGCGCGGCCCCGGCGACGGCACCACCGGCTACTGCTTCCTGACCGCGACGACCAGCAACTTCACCACCACCGGCCCCTGGCCCTCCACCCTGCCGGGCACCCTCCAGGGCCCGCTGACGGTGATGCCGCCCGGGGTGACCCCGGCGCAGGCGGAGACCCTGCTGGAGCCCTCCCGCCGCCGGGTGAACGTGCACCTGACGCCCGCGCCGAACCCGGTGCTGACGGTCAGCGTCGACTTCAACAACGGCACCGGCTCGCACCAGGTGCTCTCCACCCCGGCGCCCCAGCCGGTCCCCTCCACCTACAAGTTCGGCTTCGCCGGGTCCACCGGCGCCTTCACCGACGTGCACCTGATCCGCAACGTCACCGTCACCACGGACCAGCCGCTGCCCGCGCTGAACCTGGTCAAGCAGGTCCGCCGGCCGCTGCCCGGGCTGATCACCGTCGGCACGGAGCTGCAGTACGAGTTCGTCGTCACCAACTCGGGGAACGTCGCGATCGACAACCTGGGCGTCAACGACCCCAAGGTCGGACCGGTCAGCTGCCCCGTGGTCGTCCTGAACCCCGGTGCGACGGTCACCTGCACGGCCACCTACCTGGTGACCGCCGCCGACGCCCAGGCCGGCCAGGTGCCCAACACCGCCGTGGCCACCGGCACCGCCGACGGCTCCCCGATCACCTCCCCGCCCGCCTCGGACAACGTGCCGGTCGTGGCACCGCCGGGCATCGACCTGAGCAAGCACGTAGACGCCCCCGGGCCGTTCGCGGTCGGGGACGTCGTGCCGTACAGCTACGTGGTCAAGAACACCGGCGGTGTCCCGGTGGACGGCCTGGTGGTGACGGACGACAGGGTCGCCGGCGTCACCTGCGACGCCACCACGCTGGCCCCGGCCGGCAGCCCCGGCGACAGCACCGTCTGCCACGGCAGCTACACCGTCACCCAGGCGGACGCCGATGCCGGCCAGGTCATCAACAACGCCCTCGCCCAGGGCGTGGCCGACGGAGCCCCGATCACCTCGCCCCCGGCCCAGGCCACCGTCCCGGTGGTGTCGACGTCGAGCCTGGGCCTGACCAAGCAGCCGAGCACCCCCGGCCCGGTGCACGAGGGCGACACGGTCACGTACACCTACACGGTGACCAACACCGGCACGACCACGGTGAACGCCCTGGCCGTCGCCGACGACCACGTCACGCCGGTGACCTGCTCGGCGACGACCCTCCTTCCCGCGCAGAGCACCACGTGCAGCGGCAGCTACGTGGTGACCGCCGCGGACGCGGTGGCGGGCCAGGTCATCAATGTGGCGACGGCGAACGGCCTCAACCCGCAGGGCCTGCCCGTCGAGAGCCCCCCGGCCCAGGCCACCGTCGTGGTCGCGGGCGTCGCGAGCCTGTCGCTGTCGAAGCTGGCGGACACGGCCGGTCCGGTGAACGTGGGTGACACGATCACGTACACGTACACGGTGACGAACACCGGTACGGCGGCGGTGCACGACCTGACGGTGATCGACGACCGGGTGTCGCCGGTGACGTGCACGGCGACGACGTTGGCCGCTGGGGAGAGCACGACGTGCACCGGTAGCTATGTGGTGACGACCGTGGATGCGGTGGCGGGTCAGGTCATCAATGTGGCGACGGCGACTGCGCTTGATCCGCAGGGTCTGCCGGTGGTGAGTCCGCCGGCGCAGGAGACGGTGCCGGTGACGTCGGTGGCGGGGTTGTCGTTGACGAAGCGGGCGAGCACGGCTGGTCCGGTGAACGTGGGTGACACGATCACGTACACGTACACGGTGACGAACACCGGTACGGCGGCGGTGAACAGCCTGACGGTGACGGATGACCGGGTGTCGCCGGTGACGTGCACGGCGACGACGTTGGCCGCTGGGGAGAGCACGACGTGTACCGGTAGCTATGTGGTGACCGCTGCGGATGCGGTGGCCGGGAGTGTGACGAACCATGCGACGGCCAACGGTCTCGACCCGCAGGGTCTGCCGGTGGTGAGTCCGCCGGCGCAGGAGACGGTGCCGGTGACGTCGGTGGCGGGGTTGTCGTTGACGAAGCGGGCGAGCACGGCTGGTCCGGTGAACGTGGGTGACACGATCACGTACACGTACACGGTGACGAACACCGGTACGGCGGCGGTGAACAGCCTGACGGTGACGGATGACCGGGTGTCGCCGGTGACGTGCACGGCGACGACGTTGGCCGCTGGGGAGAGCACGACGTGTACCGGTAGCTATGTGGTGACCGCTGCGGATGCGGTGGCCGGGAGCGTGACGAACCACGCGACGGCCAACGGTCTCGACCCGCAGGGTCTGCCGGTGGTGAGTCCGCCGGCGCAGGAGACGGTGCCGGTGACGTCGGTCGCGGGGCTGTCGTTGACGAAGCAGGCGAGCACGGCCGGTCCGGTGAACGTGGGTGACACGATCACCTACACCTACACGGTGACCAACACCGGTACGGCGACGGTGAACAACCTGACCGTCACCGACGACCGGGTCGCTCCCGTGACCTGCGTCGCGACCACCCTCACCGCCGGGCAGAGCACCACCTGCACCGGCAGCTACGTGGTCACCAGCGCGGACGCAGCGGCCGGGAGCGTGACGAACCACGCCACGGCGAACGGTCTCGACCCGCAGGGCCGGCCCGTCCAGAGTCCGCCGGCGCAGGCCACCGTGCAGGTGGCGGGCGCGACGTCGGGCCTGTCGCTGACCAAGCAGGCCGATGTGTCCGGCCCCGTCCACCCCGGTGACACGATCACCTACCTCTACCTGGTGACCAACACCGGGACGACCACGGTGACCGACCTGACCATCAGCGACGACCGGGTCCCGGACATCGCGTGCGAGGCGACGACCCTCGCTCCCGGGCAGAGCACCACGTGCACCGGCAACTACGTGGTCACCGAGCAGGACGCCAAGGAGGGCCACGTCACCAACCGCGCGACGGCCAACGCCGTGGACCCGGACGGCCGGCCCGTCCAGAGCCCGCCCGTCGAACTCTGCATCACCGTCGAGGAATGCCCGCCCCCGCCGCACCACGGCTACGGGTCCGACTACCCCGAATACCCCGAGCACCCCGAGTTCTCCGAGTTCTCCGGGCGTCCTGACTACCTCGACTACATCGACCACCTCGACCACTTCGGCTACTTCGGCTACCTGGTCGGGCCGCGTGAGCGGTGAGCGATCCGGGCCGATAGCCGGCCCGGGTCCGGCACCCGGTCCGTCGCCGTCGTTCCGGCGGCGCCGGACGGTGCCTCCCGGGTCCCCCTCCCGCCCGGTCGCACGGCCCCCGCCGCGGCTCCGTCCTGACGGAGCGCACGGAGCGGGGGACCGATGACGGCCTGGCTCCCGCCTCGACACGGCGGCCCCACCGGACGGATGTCCGGCGGGGCCGCCGTGGTGCGCGGAGGGGTGTCAGGGGGTCAGGGCCCGGTCTCCACGGTCAGGGTCCACTGCTGGTTGGCCTGGAGCGTGGGGCAGTCCCAGATGCCGAGCCGGATGCCCTGGTTGGCGTCCCAGCCCGGGCGTTCCAGGCAGCGGCCGGTGGGGGCGGAGGCGGTGGTCGTGGCCGGGAGGTAGATCCGGCCGTCGGGGGTCATCGCCCACTTCTGGCTCGGCTTGTTGCCGCAGGTGGCGAGGACGACCTTGGTCCCGTTGGCGAGCGAGGGGTCCTGTGCGGTCAGGCAGTAGCCGGAGGCGCGGACGGTGCCGTCGATGCCGAAGGTGAACCGCTGGTTGACACTGCTCCAGCAGCCCCAGACCGACATCTCGGCGCCGTCGCGCGGGCCGCCCTCGGCGTCGGCGCACTGCCAGGGGACCTGCTTGGAGTGCAGGGCGACGCTGGTGTTGGCGTAGCCCATGAAGGAGATGCCGGAGAAGCCGTCGACCTTGCCCTTGGCGTCGCCGGTGCCGGTGAAGACGGCGATGGCGCCGGTGTTGTCCATGACCCAGAGGTCGGCGAAGCCGTCACCGTTGAAGTCGGCGGCGCCGATCTTGGGGTGGTTGGCGGCGGTCAGGCCGTCGCCCCGGTCGATCAGCTTGCCGCTGTTGGGCTTGGTCAGCGCACTGAAGTCGGTCTCGCCCTGGGCGGTGCGGGTGATCGGGTAGGAGAAGACGTCGCCGGTGGCGCGGTGCCGGGCCCAGAGGGTGGCCTGCCAGGCGTCGGGGTGCTCGGGCGTCGTGGTCACGCCGTTCGCGGGGCCGGGATTGATGAGGTCGTACTCGTCCCAGCTGCCCGATCCGGGAGCGGTCGGGATGAGCAGGGCCGGGGAGTTGACCTCGTTCCACTTCAGTTCGTGGGCGTCGTGCAGCCAGAGCCGGCCGCCCTCGACGGTGAGCACGGAGGTCTGGCTGATGATCTTGGTCTGGGCCGGGTCGGTCGGGGTGGCCGGGAACTTCTGCGTCAGTTCGCCGCTGGGGGTGCCGAGGGCGACCACCTGGCTGACCTGGGACCAGTCGGAGGCGAACGGCCGGTCGGCCGGGCAGGCCAGGCCGGAGGACGGGACGGCCGCGCAGGCGGTGGCCGGCTGCCGGGTCAGCGGAATCCGCGTGTACTGGTCGTACCGCCCGGTGCCGTCGTTGTCGATCAGGTAGAGGTTCTTCTTGAGGTTGGCGTCACGGGTGTTGTGCACGATCAGCTGGTCCAGCGCCCCGGCCTCGTTGAGCGTGCCGCGGTGGGTGACCTGGTAGTCGGCCCAGCTGGTGGTGGTGTCGTTGACGCCGTTGCGCGGTGCGCTCGCGGCGGTGGCGGTGATGGCGCGGGACGGGTCGTTGTTGCCGCTCAGGGTCCGCAGGTTGCCGGCCGCGTCCGGGGTGACGATGTCGGGGATCTGGTCGCCGTCGGTGTCGCCGAAGATCGGGGCGGTGCCGGGCTTCCAGGGGGCGTAGAAGTTGTAGTCGGCGCGCTGGCTGTAGTTGCCCGCGACGTCCATCGCCCACGCGTAGACGGAGTTGGTGCCCCAGCGGGTCGGGGCGAAGGAGACCGACGCGCCCGGGCCGTAGGTGCCGGACTGGCCGCACTCCCAGCCGACGACCGGGGTCGGGTCGGTGCTGAAGCGCACGCAGGCGATGCCGGAGGCGCGCAGGCCGGCGGCGGGCGCCGGGTCCTCGGCGTTGATGACGAACGTGCCCGGGTGCTCGGGGTCGTTGGCGAACCGGGTCGGGTGGTCATTGGGCGTGCCGGACGGCGGGAAGTCGGTGGAGCTGATGCTGAGGCGGGGGTTGGTGCGGTCGACGCGGAAGTAGCACCACGCGCTGGACGGCGAGGTCAGGGCCTCGTCGGTGACCCGGGCGAGCCAGCCGTACTGGTGGCCGTCGGAGAGCGAGCCCACCGGCAGGGTGTAGCCGGGGTCGTTGTAGCTTCCGCCCCAGCCGCCGTCGGCGATGGAGAAGTTGGGGTCGTTGTCGTCCCAGACGTGGAAGCCCGTGTAGAGGCTCTGGCCGGTGGGGGACCAGCTGTTGGCGGTCAGGTAGATGTTCTGGTTGTTGCCGACCCAGCCCGGGTTGTCCCACGGGTTCGCGCCGTTGCTGGTGCACTCGGCGGTGGTGTGGTTGTTGGCGAAGCCCGGCGCCGGGCTGGTGCGCGGGTACCAGATGGTCGGGGTGATGTCGTAGGTGCTGGCGATGCTGGGGTTGCTGGCGATCTTGTGGCGGTAGAGCTTCTCCCACTCGGTCGCCTGCGGGGCGATGCCGATGGTCCAGACCTGCCACTTCTCCGCGGCGGCGCGCTGCATCCAGCCGGTGACGTCGACGGCCAGCGGCCCCGACCCGGTGATGTGCTGGGTGCCGACGTAGTCGCAGCTGTCCATGATCAGGTTGCCGTTGGTGCCGCACGGCTGGTTGTTCCAGTCGCTGGTCTCGCCGATGGTCCGGCCCTGCGGCGCCGAGTAGACGCCGAGGTCGGTCGGGGTGCCGGGGCTGGAGGCGTCGGTGACCTGGCCGTTGAGCGTGGAGGTGTAGAGGGTGGGCGGGAACTGCGCCCCGTGGGGGATGGTGGACAGGGCGGGGTTGATCCGGATCTGGAAGTAGGCCCGCTCGCGGCCCTCGACCGCGCAGTTCAGCTGCGGGTCGCTGCTGTGGTAACCGCAGTACCCGGTGGAGAGGTTGGTCTTCTTGTTGTAGTTCCTGGCGGTCTTGTAGTTCTCCTGGACCTGCACCGAGCCCTCGGAGGTGCTGGCGGCCGAGGTGAAGGTCGGGTCGAGGTACCAGGGACCGGTCCCCGAGCCCAGGGCGGCCCGGTCGGGCGTCAGCTCCAGGGCGCCGTTGGTGACGGCCGTGGTGATCGCGGCGACGTTGGCGCCGTCCCCGGGGCCCTCGGCGGTGGAGGCGGGCGGCGGCGGGGGCGCGTCGGGATCGTTGCGCGGGGCCGCCGACCGGCGCGTCGCGGCCGACGTGGCCGGGGCGGCGGCCGGCGCGGGCCGGGAGGAGTCCCACTGCAGGGCGGCGGTGGAGCGGAAGCGGACGGTGCCCTGGTCGTCCTTGACCTCCACCTCACCGGAGTCGGTGGTGGAGGCGTTCAGTCCTTCGGCCTTGAGCGGGAAGCGCAGGGTCCTCAGGGCCGGGTCGGCGGCCGCCTCGGCGGTGCGGACGACGATGACGTCGCGCCAGCCGCCGTCGGTCAGGGCGGTGAGCTGGAGGTCGACGCCGGGCAGGACGTCCGCGTAGGTGGCGGTGGCGCCGTCGAGGGTCGGCTTCGGGAGGGCGAACGGGGCGTCGAAGGAGAGCTTCTTGCCGTCCTCGGTGGCGAGCGTCGCCATGGGGCCGCGGCCGCCGCCGGAGAAGGTGACCGGGGTGGAGGAGACGGCCGGCGCGAGGGTGCCGTCGGGGTTGGCGCGCAGCGTCGCGTCGAGCTCGGCCCAGCCGCCGGACCTCTTGGTGCGGACGGGCGCGCTGTTGTCGGTCGTGGTGAGGGTGCCGTCCGGGTTGGCGACCGTCCGGGAGGACTCGGTGGTCATCGCCTCGACGACGACCGGCTTGCCGGTCGACTTCGCGGTGGTGATGGCGTCGAGCATGGCCTGCTGCTCGGGGGTGCGCTGCGGTGCGGTCCCGGTCGGCGTGACCGTCGCCGGGCTGCCGCCGGCGGGGCCGGGGGCGGCCACCGCCGCGGGGGCGCCCGTCCCCCCGAGCAGGCCGAGGCCCAGCGCGAGGCTGGTGCCGAGCGCGGCGAGGGCACGGTTCGGCGACCTGCGGGGGCTGGTGCGAGGTATCCGGTTCGGCGGTGATTGGGTGCTTCTGATGGACGACATCGGTCCCCTCCGGTGAAGCCCGCCCCTCCGGGGCGGCGTGTGCGGGAACGAACGATGCTTGTCGGCCGGGGGGTTGGTCAATCCCATTCGGCGCTTTGTTCCCACATGCCCCATTGGCACCACGTGCCTCGGTAACAAAGGTGTAAACCAATTCCGGTTCGTCCGATTCGTGGTGGCGGGGCACTGCTGATGATCACTAACGTCCGTGCCCGATCTATGCGCGGACGACGCGTCGGACCTCAGATGACGCGTCATGCCGTCCTACGGAGGGGACTGACGTGGAGCTTCGGCATGCCCTGGGGCGGGCCGGGAGGACGGGCAGGCGCTGGTCGCCGGGCCTGGCCGCCCTGCTTGCCCTGACCTTGACAGGAGTGGTGGTGCCGCCGGGAGTGGCCTGGGCGGCGGCACCCGCGTCGGAGGACCTGATCTGGTCCCCGGCGCAGACACCGCTCGGCGCTGACACACCGTCGGTCGCGGGCCGCGACCACCGGCCGGACGCCGAGGCCGCCGCGTCGGCGGCGTCGCGTCCGCAGACCTGGACGCCGGTCGTCGCCGCGCCCGTGGTGCCCGGCAAGGCCACCGTCCGGCTGGGCGCCGACGGGGCGGAGGCCCTGGCCGCCCGGTCCGCGACCGGCGGGGTCTCCCCGGCCTCGGGCGGCGCCGGGCCGAGCCGGGCCGGCACCCTGCCGGTGCTGCTCGCGCCCGTCGATGACGGCGCGGCCTCGGCATCGGCACCGGCCTCGGCTTCGGGCCGTCGGGCCGCACCGCAGGCGACCGCGGTGTCCGTCGAGGTGACCGACACCGCCAAGGGCAGGGCCGCCGGGGCCGGCAGCGCGCTGGTGGCGCTGACGGACGCGGACGCCACGCCCTCCGCCGAGGGCCGGCGTACGCACGTCTCGCTGGACCTGAAGGGCCTTCAGGCGGCGGGCTGGGCGGACCGGGCACGGCTGGTCGCGCTGCCCGCCTGTGCGCTGACCACCCCGGAGCGGGAGGAGTGCCGGACCAGGACCCCGGTGGAGTCCACCGTCGACGCGAGCGGCAAGCTCTCCGCCGACGTGGTCCTGCCGTCCGCCGGTGCCACGGCGTCGGCGAAGACCGCCGCCCCGGCGGCGGCCCCGATGGTGCTGTCCGCCGAGCCGACCGCGTCGGGAGCCGGCGGCAGCTACGAGGCGACGGCGCTGGCCCCGTCGATGGAGTGGAGCGCCGGCTCGAACGTCGGCAGCTTCACCTACAACTACACCATCCAGGTCCCGCCGACCCTGGGGGGCCTGGCGCCGTCCGTGGTGCTCGGCTACAACTCTTCGTCCGTCGACGGCCTGACCTCGGCGACCAACTCCCAGTCCTCGTGGATCGGTGACGGCTGGTCGTACGAGCCCGGCTTCATCGAGCGCTCCTACCGCACCTGCGACAAGGGCGGCGACAAGGGCATCAAGGGTTCGGGCGACCGCTGCTGGGGCGGGCAGAACGCCACGCTCTCGCTGGCGGGCCGCTCCGGCACCCTGGTCCGCGACGACGACACCGGCGTCTGGCACCTGCAGAGCGACGACGGTTCCAAGGTCGAGCAGTTGACCGGCGCCCCGCGCGCGGCCGGCGAGCGCGAGTACAAGGACACCGAGTACTGGCGGATCACCACCCCGGACGGCACCGAGTACTACTTCGGCAGCAACCACCTGCCCGGGGGCGACGCCACCGACCCGGCCGCCCGGTCCGTGCTGACCAGCCCGGTCTACTCGCCCAACCCGGGCGACCCCTGCTACAGCGCGTCCACCGGCAAGGGCTCCTGGTGCCAGATGGCCTACCGCTGGCAGCTCGACTACGTCGTCGACGCGCACAAGAACCTGATCGGCTACCGCTACGCGCCGGAGACCAACCACTACAGCCGTGGTGGCGGGCAGAACAACGGCAACGGCACCCTCACCTCCTACGAGCGGGCCACCACGCTGACGCAGATCGCGTACAACCAGCGTTACGACGAGCAGAAGGCCGCCAAGGGCACCCTCACCCCGGGCGCGCTGGTGACGTTCGACGCCACCGCCGAGCGCTGCAACCCCGGCGGGGCGATCACCTGCGCCGAGAGCCAGCGCACCACCGCCAACGCGGACTTCTGGCCGGATGTGCCGGTCGACCAGCTCTGCGCATCCTCGGGCACCTGCACCAACTACGCGCCGGCCTTCTTCTCCACCAAGCGGCTCACCTCGATCACCACCCAGGTGGCGACCGGCTCCGGCCCCGTCACGGTGGACAGCTGGGCGCTCGGACAGTCCCTGGTGGACCCGGGTGACGGCACCAAGCGCACGCTCTGGCTGGACTCCATCACCCGGACCGGCAGCAACGGCCGTTCCGCGACGCCGCTGCCCGCTGTCACGTTCGCCCACAAGATGATCCCGAACCGGGTGGACGGTCTGGTGCCGGCCTCGCCGATGTTCATGCGCCCGCGCATCAAGGAGATCACCACCGAGACCGGCGGCCGGATCAACGTCGTCTACACCGACCCCGAGTGCTCGCGGGTCAACAACCACATGCCGGCCTCGGCCGACAGCAACACCATGGCCTGCATGCCGGTCAACTGGTACCCGCCGGGCCGGACCCCGCAGCCGGGCCAGACCGAGGTGTTCCCGGTCAACGACTGGTTCAACAAGCCGATGGTGCGCACGGTGACCGAGCAGGACCTGGTCGCCGGCCCCTCGGTCACCCGGACCACCGAGTACACCTACCACGGCACCGCCGCCTGGCACCGGGACGACGCCGAGTTCACCGACCCCAAGTCCCGCACCTGGGACTACTTCCGCGGGTACGAGGCGGTCACCACCACGACCGGCAGCGCCTTCCCGGGGGAGGCCCCGAAGACCCAGCAGAAGAGCACCTATCTGCGGGGCATGGACGGCGACCACAAGGCCGACGGCACCACGCGCAGCGTGGACGTCGCCAGCCCGCTCGGCGGCACCGTCAAGGACAGCGACTGGCTGGCCGGAACGGTGCTCGCGGCGGAGGTCTTCGACCAGGCGGGCGGCACGGTGAAGGCCGTCTCCGGCAGTGTGCGCTCCGGCCAGACCGCGACCGCGACCCAGAGCCAGAGCGCCGGCGCACCGAAGATCTACGCCCGGTACCCGGACTCCCAGGTCACCGACATCAGCAAGGACAAGCTGGCGGACGGCAGCTGGCGCACCACCACGACGGTCACCACCACCGACCCCGCGCACGGCAACCGGGTGCTGCACACCGCCGACAAGGGCGACGGCACCGCCGCCACCCCGGAGCTGTGCACCACGCTGACCTACGCGGTCTCCGACAACCCGCTGCTGATGATCCTGCCCGCCGAACGGATCACCGTGCAGGGCCCCTGCGGCACCACGGCGACCGCGGCGAACACCGTCGGCGGCAGCCGGACGCTGTACGACGGGCGGCCGTTCAAGCAGGCCGGCACCACCGGTGACGCCTCCGGCGTCCAGGTGCTCGACCACTACGACGCGGCCGGCAACCCGGTCTACACCCACGGCGGCAGTACCACCTACGACGCCTACGGCCGCACCGTCACCACCGCCACGCCGGACGGGTCGGTGTACGACGCCGCCGGTGCGCAGCTGAGCGGCGCCACGCTCACCCCGGCCGTCACCACCACCACCCGCAGCCCGGCCACCGGACTGTTCCCGACCACCGTCACCACCACCGGCCCGCTCGGCGCCGGCTGGACGGCAGTCGTCAACCAGGAGCCCGGCCGCGGCCAGGCGCTCAGCGAGACCGACACCAACCAGCGGACCACCACCCAGCAGTACGACGGCCTCGGCCGCCGCACCGCCGTGTGGGTCCCCGGGCGCGGCCTCGACCAGCTGCCCAACCAGCGGTTCGGCTACGCCGTCAACGGCACCGCCGGCCCCTCGGTGATCACCAGCGAGTGGCTGCAGCGCTCCGGCAACACCTACTCGGGCAAGCGCGAGCTGTTCGACGGCCTCGGCCGCGTCCGGCAGGTCCAGCGGACCAGTGACGCCCGGGCCACCGGCCGGCTGATCACCGACACCGTCTACGACTCGCACGGCTGGGTGATCAAGACCTCGGAGCCCTACTACGAGGCGACCACCGCGCCCAGCACCGCGCTCTACCTGCCGCAGGACTCGCAGGTGCCGTCGCAGACCTGGACGTCGTACGACGGCCTCGGCCGCCCGGTGCGGGCCGAGTTCCGCTCCAACGCCAACCTGCAGTGGGCCACCACCACCGCCTACCCCGGTGCCGACCGGGTGGACGTGACCCCGCCGTCCGGCGCCTCGCCGACCACGACGATCACCGACGCCCGCGGCCGCACCACGGCGTCCTGGCAGTACCGCACCGCGACGCCGACCGGCAACCCGGCCGACGCCGACATCAGCACCTACACCTACACCGCGCTCGACCAGCCGGCCACCCACACCGACCCCTCCGGGAACACCTGGACCTACGGCTACGACCTGCTGGGCCGGCAGACCTCGCTCACCGACCCGGACGCCGGGACCTCCCGGACGTACTACGACGCCAACTCCCGGGTCGACCACACCGTCGACGCCAAGGGCAACACGCTCTCGTACACGTACGACCTGATCGGCCGCAAGACCGGCCAGTACAACGGCGGCGTCGCCGACGCGAACCTGCTCGCCTCCTGGACGTTCGACACGCTCGCCAAGGGCCGGCTGACCTCGTCCACCCGCTACGTCGGCGGGAAGGCCGGCGCGAAGTACGTCAACGCCGTCACCGGCTACGACACCGGCTACCGGCCGACCGGCACCGCGGTGACCATCCCCTCCGCCGAGGGGGCCCTGGCCGGCACCTACAGCACGTCGATCACCTACGAGCCCGTCCTCGGGCTGGTGGACACCATGACGCTGCCGGCCGCCGGCGGACTCCCGTCGGAGACCATCGGCTACACCTACAACGACACCGGGCTGCTGGTCTCCAGCAAGAGCCTCAAGAAGTCCGTGGTGGCCGAGGTCATCTACGACGCCGCCGCCCGGCCCGTGCGCACCACCGTCGGTCCGTACGGCACCCAGGTGGTCTCCACCCAGCAGTACGACTGGGCGAGCGGGCGGGTCGTCAACGCCTTCGTCGACCGGCAGAACGGCACGGTCTCGGCCGACCAGACCAGCTACACCTACACCCAGTCCGGCCGGATCACCTCGGTGACCAACCTCCAGGAGGCCCGCGACCGCGACCTCCAGTGCTTCACCTACGACGGCATCGGCCGGCTGACCAACGCCTGGACCGACACCGGCGGCACCCACACCACCGCCGACTGGACGGACTCCTCCGGCGTCAAGCACGGGACCGGCAGCTCCACCGCCGTCCCCGGCACGGGCGGCTGTGACAACGCCACCGGCCCGGCGGCCGTCAGCCCCGGCGGGCGCACCGTCGGCGGCCCGGCGCCGTACTGGAACACCTACAGCTACGACGCCGCGGGCAACCGCACCGGCCTGGTCCAGCACGACATCACCGGCAACAGCCTCAACGACACCACCACGACCTCGGTGTTCGGTGCCGCCGGAACCCGCAACACCCCGACCACCGCCGCCAACACCGGCGGCGGCACCGGTGGTCCGCACGCGCTGCTGAGCTCGGTCACCAACGGCCCGGCCGGCAGCAGGACCACCCGCTACCAGTACGACGCGGTCGGCAACACCACCGCGATCACCGACACTTCCGGCACCACCAGCCTGGCCTGGAACGCCGAGGGCAAGCCGACCACGGTCAGCAGGACCAGTACGGCCGGTGACACCACCTACGTCTACGACGCGGACGGCAACCAGCTGGTCCGGCACAGCCCGGGGAAGACCACGCTCGTGGTCGGCACCGACGAACTCACCCTGAACACGGCCACCCAGGGCACCACCAACACCCGCACCCTCGCGGCGGGCGGCGGGCTGACCCTCACCCGCGTCACGGCACCGGTCGGCGGCGGCACCGTCGTCGTCCAGGCCGCCGACCCGCACGGCACCAACGGCCTGCAGATCGGCACCGACGCGGCCATGACCGTCACCCGACGGCCCACCGATCCCTTCGGCAACGCGCGCGGCAGCCAGCCCACGGCGTCCTCCTGGGCGGGCACCAAGGGCTTCGTCGGCGGTCTGAAGGACGAGAACACCGGTCTGACCAGCCTCGGGGCGCGGCAGTACGACCCGGCGACGGGCCGCTTCATCAGCACCGACCCGATCCTCGACCCGGCGAACCCGAGTCAGTGGAACGCCTACGCCTACTCCTACAACGACCCGGTCAACGCCAGCGACCCCAGCGGCCTCTACGGCAGCTGGTGCGCGACCCAGGCCTGTGCCGAGGCGACCCAGAAGGAGGAGGACGAGCGGGCCAAGGCCAAGGCCGCCGCCGAAGCCGCCGCCGCGGCGGGCAACGGCGGAAGCGGCGGGACCGCCGCGAGCGATGGTGGCGGGGGCGGAGGGTCGTCGCAGACCACGACGGCCACCTCCACCCGCAAGACCTACGTGGCGATCACGATGACCGTCGCCGTGCACGACGACGGTTCCGGTCTCGCGCAGAAGCTCAAGAAGGCCTACGAGTCCGAGATCGGGAAGATCAACCACCCCGAGTACATGACGGTGAAGGACGAGAACCGCGCCATCGCCGCCGCGTGCAAGGCCATCGGCCCGGCCTGCACGGACGAGGTCCAGGACCTCATCGAGTACATCTCGGTCATCAACGGCTACTCCAGCACCGGGTGGGAGGCTCCTGCGGCCCGCTCCGGTCTGCTGATCAACTCCTGTGCGTTCCACAGTTCCTGCGGCAGCGACAACAACGGGATGTTCCTGGCCGGTGAGGAGGGCACGTTCGGCGACAAGAAGAACGCCAACCCCGACCCGGGCTCCTTCGACATCGACTACGGCAACGGCTGGTGGCTGGTGTGCCACAGCTTCGTCGCCGGGACCCCGGTCCTGATGGCGGACGGCACGCTGGTGCCGATCGAGCAGGTCCGGACGGGGGACCAGGTCCTCTCCTCGGATCCGCAGCAGGGGCTGACCAGGCCGGAGACGGTCACCGGCGTCATCGTCACGGACGACGACGAGGAGTTCACCGACCTCTCCGTCGCGGCGACCGCCGCGGACGGCCGGGCCGCCGCCGGGAGCGCGGCCGTCCTCACGACGACCGCCCACCACCCGTTCTGGAACGCCGTCACCCAGCGCTGGGAGGAAGCCCGTGACCTGCGGGCCGGCGAGCTCCTCCAGCAGGCCGACGGGACCTCCGCGACGCTGAGCGCGGTCGACCACCGGGTCGGCACGGAGCGGACCTACGACCTCACGGTGGCGAACCTCCACACGTACTATGTGCTGGCAGGCGCCACGCCGGTGCTGGTCCACAACAACGACGATCCGAAGCCCACCCCGTACAACCCCTGTGGCGGCGGCAGCTCCCCGCAGGGCGGACACACCTCGGGGACGGAGCGGCCCCCGTGGACCGGCGGTACGCCGGACTCGGTGTACACCCGGACGGGCAAGGACGGCACTCCCGTCCAGAACACGATCTACGACAAGAACGGAGCCGCAGTCGGCCACTTCGACTTCAAGGACCACGGGACCGGTGGGCCGCACGGCCATGTGATCGACCCGCCCGGTACGAAGGGCGGCGGCCACGGTGCGGGTGCTCCCCACATCCCGGAGGCCGAACTGCCGAAGGGCTGGAACCTGCGACCGCGGAAGTGAGTGAGAAGGTGACTGGAGTCGAACTCTCCGAGGAGTCCGTTCCCGCATTCCTGGAGAGGTTCCTGGGGTTCGAGGACGGGGTCGTCTCCCGGATCTCCGTCGTCCTCCCGAGGGGGGACGACGCCGGGCGGACGGTCGAGGTGGAGGTCCAGGCCATGGACCGGACGAGTCCGGGAGGGGAGGGGCGCAACGCCCGGCTGTTCGGGTGGAAGCTGGTGAGGATCGCCATGCACGGCATCGATGCGTACCGGTTCGCCGAGACCCGTCAGTACCCGCTGCAGGTCCTCTCCGACGGGCTGAGGATCGGCTTCGCCGACGGGTTCTTCGTGCTCGACCTGGACCCGGGTCCGGACGAGTGGTCGGCGTCGGCGATCCACGACGCGGCGAACAGCTACTCCAAGCAGTACGTGGTGTCGCAGCGCTGCTCGTTCGAGGTGCTGGACGGTCCGTTCATCTAGCCCGAGCGCGCGCAGTGCTCCGTCGACGGAGCGGGAGCCCCGGCCGGAATTCCTTCCGGCCGGGGCTCCCGGCTTCCGGGTGCGGCGCCGGTCAGACGGTGCGGCCGGCGGCCAGCTCGGCGGCGTAGCGGTCGGCGACCGCCGGCAGGTCGTTCAGGTGCCGGTTCGGGTGGCCGTGGTCGCCCAGGAGCTTGCGGGCGGCGGCGAGGTCGCCGTCCAGCAGCTCGCGGACGACCACCAGGGCGTTGGACGGGGGCATGTGGTGCGTGGTGATCCAGCGTTGGACGGCGGCCATGCCCTCGTGGGCCAGGACCTCGCGCAGTTCCCCGATCACCGGGGCGAGCCACTCGGCCCGCAGCGCGTACTCGCCGCGCCCGCCGAAGGTGGTGGAGAGGCCGGCCAGCAGTTCGGCCGGGTAGTCGTCGACCGGTCCGGCGAGGCCGGGGTGGTCCTTGGCGAACTCGTCCCAGTCGACGTCGGCATCGGCGATGTGCCCGGGGAGCACCGGCCACCGGGCGTAGTGCTCCTCGGAGCGGACGAAGACCTCGCGCAGCAGCGCGTAGGAGACCCGGGCGGTGCGGGAGAGCAACACCGCGTCGTAGAGGTCCTTGCCCTGCGGGTGGCTGTCCGAGACCAGCCAGAGGATCTTCCAGGCCAGCGAGAGCGCCGGTGTCGCGGCGAGCAACGGGCCTTCGACGCCCGGCAGTTCGCAGGGCTCCGGCGCGGCGGGCAGGTGCTCGGTGAAGACGAAGTCCAGCTGGACGGTGCCGCCGGGCAGGCCCGGGGCCGTCCAGGGCAGCACCAGCCGGCGTCCGGGGACCCGGCCGTACGTCCAGATGTCGTCGTCGACGGCCCGGTCGGCGTGCAGCCGGACCCTGCCGGGCCGTGCCTCGTCGCCGTGCGCCCCGCCGCAGAGCGCCTCCGCGCCGGCGGCGAGTTCGGTGAGCATCCGGCCGGTGCGCTCGTCCTCCAGCGGCCAGTCCGTCGGCTGCACCACGAAGTCCAGGTCACCGGGCTCCCGGGCCTGTTCGCCGTACCAGGCGCGCAGCAGGATGCTGCCGCGCAGCACGAGGTGCTCCGCCCACGGCGAGGCCGCGACGGCGGACAGGACGGTGTTCAGCGCCTCCCGCCGGGCGGCGAGCCAGCGCCCGGCGAGCCCGGGATCGGTGAAGACGGGTTCGCTCGGCCGCAGGGCCCGGGCGTATCCGGCGAGGGCGGGGTCGAAGACCGGCTGCTGGTGCACCGCCTCGTCGGCGATCGGCAGGATGGAGCGGGGAAGGTCCCGCTCCTCCCGGACGTCCTCCGGCGGGGGCTGCCCCGGCAGCGAGAGGCCCTGCCACGGCCCGTAATCGAGGTCCTCCCACACGAGGGGCCGTTCCTTGCTCATCGGGTCTCTCCTTCTTCGGTGCGGTCGTGCCCGGTCGGCCGTCCCGCGTCGGTCGGCCGTCCCGCGTCGGTCAGCCACCCCGCGTCCAGCGCCTCGTCACTGTCGACGGCGACGAACTCGCGCTCCACGGAGGCGGTCCGGTGGCCGTCGGCGGCGAGGGCGGCGAGCAGGGCCTCCAGGCGGCGGCCGGCGGTGGCCAGGCCGACCCGGCGGCACCGCTGGGTGACGAACCACTCGCGGAGGCCGTCCTCGCGCACCCGGCGCGGGTTGTGCGACAGGTGGGCGCCGTGCCGGACGGCGAGGTCGGCGAGCCCGGGCTCCGGCGCGGGCCCGGGAATCAGCAGTTTGACGTGGTGCTCGAAGTAGCGGGCCGGGCCGTGCGCGGCGGCGTCCGCGTCCGAGGCCGGGACGCCGAGCGCCCACGGCGAGGCCTCGATCTTGGTGCGCAGCACGGTGAACCCGGCCCCGGCCAGTCGCCGCGCCGTGCCGGCGGCGCTCGCGGCGACCTCCTCCAGCGGCCCGGTGGCGCGCAGGGTGAGCATCGGCTGCGAGGGCGCCACGCCCCGGTCCAGCAGGATGTGGGTGAACTTCAGGGCGTGGTCGGCGGCCCAGGCGGCCAGCGCCTCGGCGGCGCCCGGCCGCACGGTGAGGTGCACCTCGAACTCCCCCCGGAGGCCGGGGAGGGCCGGGTCGCTGTCGGAGTGCCGGTCGGAACGGGTGGCGAGCATGACCGCATCGTGCCAGGGACCTCCGACAACCGATACTGGCCGGATGCGAACGTACGCGCCGGCCGCCGTGGCCGTGAATCTGGTGCTGGGGGTGCCGGCCGTGGTGCCGGTCTGGCTGCTGTGGTACTTCGCGGTCAACTGGCCGCTGGCGGCGCTGGGGTGGACGGTGGGGGAGCCGACGGAGAACGACGGCCCGCTGCCGTGGCTGGTGCTCTGCGGCCCGGTGGTGCTGGCGTCCGCGGCGCTGTGGTGGCTGGCGAACGCGGGGCTGCGGCGCCGGTGCGCGAGCGGCTGGGTGTACTGGCCGGTGAGCGCCGGGCTGACGCTGGTGCCCACGGGCGTGCTGATCGCCCGGTCGCTGTAGCGGGGTGGCGCGGCGCCCGGGCGGCGGGCCCCGGGCAGGTGGGCGACCGTCCGGCCGGAAGGGGCCGGCCGGGGTCCGTCCGGCTCAGATCCGGTCGGCGGACCAGGCCGGGTCGCGGCCGGTGAGGGCCAGCAGCAGGTCCTCGGCGTCGGCGCCCGGCGGTGCGTCGCGCGGCGGGTCGAAGCGTCCGGTGCCGGCCAGGTCGCGGTAGCCGCGGAACTCGGCGAGCGCGTACCGGGCGGCGCCGGGCGGCATCCGGCCGCGCTCGCCCAGCGCCCGGGAGAGGTCCCAGCCGTGCACGACCGTCTCGGCCGTCAGCTCCCGGGCGTACCCGCCGACGTCCCGCAGGCCGTACGGCAGGCGGACCAGGAAGTCCGGTGCGCCGGGGCGGTCGAGTGCGCGCTGGGCGCTGCGCACGGCCATGTCCCACATTCCCAGCGGGTTGCGGCCGAGCACGTCGCCCTCGAAGCGGTGGCCGATCTGCTCCGGGGTGTAACCGGCGACCGCCTGGCACACCCACAGGTGCTGGGCCGCCAGATGGTTCACCAAGGCGCGCACGTCCCAGTCGCGGCACGGGGTGGGCGCTGTCCAGAGGTCCTCGGACACCGAGCGCAGCAGCCGGGCCGTTTCGGCTCCGGCGGCCGCGTAGCGTGCGCGGACCTCAGCGTGGAATCCGGGTGGGTGAGGACATTCCATCGCCGGGCCTCCGTCTCCTGCCCTGCTCACTCCCAGTAAACCGCTACGGGGCGTGACTCGCCAGGGGGGACGGACCGTGTGGTGCTGCGGATCTTCGGGGGCGGGCGCCTGCCTTGGTCACCGTCAGTCGCGAACGTTCGGCGCTCTGGTGAAGCACCGGCGGGCAACTGTAGTGTCCACGCCATGACGACCGCCCGGCGCCGGGTCGCCCTCGCCGCGACCCTCATCGGCGCCCTCGCCGCCACCATCCTCCCCGCCACCGCCGCCGGCGCAGCCGACGCCGCGGCGGGCCGCCCGTCCTGCCGGACCGTCGGCTCCGCGCCGCTCGACCGGGAGCAGGCGCGCACCGCCGACCCGCGGACCGCCGCGCTGACCGAACGCGGCGGACTCGGCGACTTCGTCCGCCGCTTCCCCGCCGCGCTGTGCGCCGCACGCAGCGCCGCCGGGGCCGGCCGGATCGTCGAGTCCTGGGGCGAGGCACTCTGGCGGGCCGGCGTCGACCGCGCCCAGGGCCGCCGCCCCGGCGGCGACCTGCCGGCCGGCGACGACCGCCCGCTGTACTGGACCAGGGTCGCCCTGACCGTCCAACTCGCCCGCTGGCAACCGGGCTTCACCATTGATGCGGCGGCCCTGCGGCAGCGCTTCGAGGACGCCTCGCGCGGGCTGTCCGACAGCGCCTTCGATGCCCGCCGCGGGGTGCGCCGGATCTTCGTCAGCGGCTTCGACCCCTTCGGCCTGGACGCCGAGCTGCGCCGCGCCAACCCCTCGGGCTCGGCGGTCCTGCAGCTCGACGGACGGCGGATCACCCTCGCCGACGGCACCCCCGCCGAGATCCAGGCGGTGGTGTTCCCGGTCCGCTACGGCGACTTCGACCGCGGCCTGGTCGAACGCGCCTTCGGCCCGCGGCTCGCCCCCGGCCACCGCTCCGCCGACCTCATCACCACCATCAGCCAGGGCTACCCCGGCCTGTTCACCCTGGAGGCCTGGGCCGGCCGCGCCCGCTCCGCCGACCCCTACCCCGACAACGCCGGCGCGCTCTCCGGCGGCACCCGCGAGCACCCCGTCACCGCCCCCGGGCTCGGCCCCGGTGCGGAGTTCATCGCCACCAGTCTGCCCACCGGGCCGATGACGGCCGTTCAGCAGCCGTTCCCGGTCAAGCTGAACACCACCGTCACCGAGATCCCCGCCGGGGCGAGCGCCCCGGTCGACCGGGCGGACGGCCCGACCCCCGGCTCGCGCGCGGTCGCCGGCGGCGGCGGGGGCTACCTCTCCAACGAGGTCGCCTACCGCACCAACCGGCTGCGCCTGGAACTCGCCCCGCAGCTGCCCGGCGGCCATCTGCACACCCCCGTGCTCACCGGCCTGCCCGAGCAGACCGACCGGCTCACCGGCCCGGTCTTCGAGCAGAACGAGGCCGCGATCGCCGGCGAGGTCCTGGAAGTGCTGCGGCACGCCACGGGCTGACGGCGGCTCCTCCGGTGGATCCCGCCGGCCCCCGTCGCGGTCGTGCGCGACGGGGGCCGGCGTGCCCTTCGCGGCTCCCGGGACCGGGCGGTACGCCGACCGTCCGTGTCCTGAGGCGGTCAGGAAAGGGGTGAGTAGGGGGTTCACCCGCGGCCGGTTGTCTGCATAGGTTCGGGCCCAGGTCAGGTACCGCTGGCGAAGCCACACCTCGGAGGTATCACGATGACGGAGCCGAACGCGAACATCCTGCTCGAAGGCGGCGCGGCCGGATCGGACTTCGCGCGCGTGCGCGAGGTCGGGCCCGGCGAGAGCGTGGTCAAGGTCCTCACCGGCAACCGGTACGAGCACTTCCGGCGCACCGGCAGGACCGCCGTTCACGAGGGCGTCCCGCTGGACGTCTTCGAGTGGAGCGGCAACACCTTCGTCGCCGAGTGACCGCCGCCGGGGGTGCCGGCGCCGGAGTGGCGGCGCCCGGCACCCCCGGCTCCTCCGGCCGCCCGGGCACCGCCCCCGGGCACCCCGCCGAGGGGTGCGGGACGAGTGCCCGTCCGCCCGCCGCGGGACCGGAGGTTTTCCGGTGGGCGGGCCGGTCCGAAGGACAAATCCCGTCGATTTGGTACAAGGTGCCGCCTGCATGACCATGGGCCTCCGCTCCACCGAGCGCGCAGGACCAGGAAAGGCACCACACCCTCATGCAGACCAGCCCGGCCGCGACCCGGCAGGCACCCCCCGAGCCGTCGCGGCCGGCGCAGCCGTCCCCGTCCCCGGCGCCGCCGGCCCCCGCCCCGGCACCACCGGCCCGGTCGGCCGTCCGCCGCTTCGGCCTGCCGACCGCGACCGCCCTGGTGATGGGCAACATCATCGGCGGGGGCATCTTCATGATCCCCGCCGCCGTCGCCCCGTACGGCACGGTCAGCCTGCTCGCCTTCGCCGTGCTCACCGTCGGCGCCATCGCCCTCGCCCTGGTCTTCGGCCGGCTCGCCCGCCGCGACCCGCGCACCGGCGGTCCCTACGTCTACGCCCGCGAGGCCTTCGGCGACTTCGCCGGCTTCCTGGCCGCCTGGTCCTACTGGATCACCACCTGGGTCAGCAACGCCGCCCTCGCCGTCGCCGCCGTCGGCTACCTCACCGTGCTGTGGCCGGCCGTCGGCCGCTCCACGGCGCTCGCCCTCGGCTGCGCGCTGGCCGTCCAGTGGCTGCCCGCGCTCGCCAACCTGGCCGGCACCCGGTACGTCGGGGCCGTCCAGCTCGTCGCCACCGTGCTCAAGTTCATCCCGCTGGTGGTCGTCGCGGTGGCCGGACTCGGCTCCTTCGACCCGGCCAACCTCGGCCCCTTCGACGCGACCGGCGACGGCTGGCTCGGCGGGATGACGGCCGCCGCGGCGCTCCTGCTCTTCAGCTACCTCGGCGTGGAGTCCGCCGCGATGAGCGCCGGCCAGGTCCGCGACCCGGAGCGCAACGTCGGCCGGGCCAGCGTGCTCGGCACCGCGGGCGCCGCCGTCGTCTACCTGCTCGGCACGCTCGCCGTCTTCGGCACCGTCGCCCACGAGCGGCTGGTCCACTCCACCGCGCCCTTCTCCGACTCCGTGAACGCCGTCTTCGGCGGCTCCTGGGGCGGCACAGCCGTCGCCGTCGCCGCCCTCGTCTCGATGACCGGCGCGCTCAACGGCTGGACCCTGCTCTCCGCGCAGGCCCCCTACGCCGCCGCCAAGGACGGCCTCTTCCCGGCCGTCTTCGCCACCGAGCGGCGCGGCGTGCCCGTCGTCGGCGTGCTGACCGGCGTCACGCTCGCCTCGCTGCTCACCGTCCTCGACTTCGCCTCCGGGGCGAAGGCCGCCTTCGACACCCTGGTCCTGGTCACCACCTTCACCGCGACCGTCCCCTACCTCCTGTCCAGTGCCGCCCAGCTCCGCTGGCTGCTGGGCGGCGACCGCGACCGGGTCGTCCCCGTCCGGCTCGCCCGGGACCTCACCGTGGCCCTCGGTGCCTTCGTCTTCTCCGTCTGGCTGGTCGCCGGCGCCGGCTACGCGGCCGTCTACCAGGGCGTCCTCTTCCTCGTCGCCGGTCTCCTCGTCCACACCGTCCTGGTCGCCCGCCGCCGCCGGGCCTGAGCAGATCGGCACTCCGCGGGGCCCGCACCGCCCGCTGCGGGCCCCGCGGAGTGCCCGGCGCGCCGTCGGCGGACCGGTTGTCAGTGCCGTCCGCTAGGTTCGCGATCATCAACCGGACCGGGCGGGGGAGGGGCGTCATGGGCGGAACGATCGGCTGGGACGAGGTGCGGGCGCTCATCGCCGCGCGGGTGCCGCAGGGGGTGGCCGACCGCCTCTCACCGGTGCCCGCCGACGAGCTGGGCCCGCTGCGCGCCCCGCTGCGCAAGCTCCGCGCCGAGCTGCTGCGCGAGCTCTCCTCGGGCGACATGCGGCGCTACGCCGCCGCCTACGACCAGCTCGCCGCGCTGCAGTTCGCCGGGCTGTACGCCGCCGCCACCCCGGCGGAGGCCCTGGACTGGCTCACCGCGCGCCGCCTGCTCTCCCTCACCTGGCCGCTGCCCGGCGGCGGTTCCACCAACGCCGATGCCCGCGTCCTGCTGACGGCCCTGCTCGTGCCGCACCGCGACGCGGCGTTCCAGCGCGAACTCGCGATCCGGCTCGCCGAGTGGCTGCCGGCCCGCGGCGACCACGTCCGCTGGCTGATCACCCACGGCCTCGCCGTCTGGTCGGACACCGAGGTCCCGGCCACCGACGGCTACGTGACCGGCTGGCTGCGCGAGGGATCGTCGATGCACTACCACCACCGCGAGATCGGCGAGTGGTTCGCCGACCAGGGCCTGCGGGCGCCGGTGCCGCACCACGACACGCTGCTCTCCTGGCTGCGCGTCCAGCCCCGGCTCGCGGTGTTCGTCCGCCGGCTGTTCGAGGTCCCGGACGTCGGCTCCGGGTTCACCGACCCGTACGCGGCCCGTTCCGGGCCGGAGAACGAGTGGCCCAAGGCGCTCGTCGCCCTGGCGGGGGAGGGCCTGCTCGACCGCGCCGAACTGCTCGGCCTCTGCCTCGGCCGGCTGCTGCGCGGCGACCGGCCCGGCAACCTGCGGGGCTTCCTCCGGCTCTACGCGGAGCTGGCCCCCGACCCGCAGGAGGTCGCCGCCCGGGCCGGCGACCACGTCCGGCTGGCCGCCGACGGCGCGCCGACCGTCGCGAAGGCCGCCCAGGCGGCGCTGCGGTCGGCGGACACCCTGCTCTCCGGCGAGCTGTTCACCGAACTCACGGCCGCCGTCCTGGCCCGCCCCGAGAAGGCCCTCGCCACCGTCCAGCTGGGCTGGGCCGACACGGTGCTGCAACGTGATCCGACCCTGGCCGACGACCTGCTGCCCGCGCTCGCGGTGGCGTTCGGGCACCCGGCCCCCGCGGTCCAGGAACGCGCCCTGCGACTGGTCGCCCGCCATCTGCCCGGGGCCGCCGACCCGATGACCTCCGTGACGGTGCGCGTCGCCGCCACCGCGCTCGGCCCCGCCCTGAGGGCGCGGGCGGCCGAGCTGCTGGCCGCCCCGGCCGTGACCGCCGGGCCCGCGCCGTCCCTGCGTGCCGTGGGGCCGGCCGCCCTGCCGCCCGCGCCCGCCGGGCCGTTCGAGCTCGCCGAACGGTCGGCCGCCGTGCTGGCCGGCCGGGTGCCCGAACCCGGGGAGTTCGAGGTGGTCCTGGCCGCCCTGGTCGCCGAGCACCACCGCGACCCGGCCGCCCTCCGCACCGCGCTCGCCCCGCTCGCCGCGAGCCGCGGTGACCGCCGGATCCTGTTCGACGGCATCGGCACCGTCGGGGGCTCGCTGGGCTGCCTGCTCGACGCCCTGGCCGGCCGTGAGCACCGGTCCGCCGCCTTCACGGCCGAACTGCTCGCCCTGCGGGACCCGTTGCGCACTCCCGCCATGATCCCCGCGCTGCGGGTCTTCGAGGCGGCCTGCGGAGTCGCCGACGCGCCGGTGCCGGTGCTGCTCGCCACCCCCACCGCCGCCGACGGCAGCCTCGACCCGGCCGTGCTCACCGAACGGCTCGCGGCCCACCGGGCGGCCGGTGCCCGCCCCTGGCCCGCCGATCTGGCCCAGGCGCTGCTCCGGACACCGCCGCACGCGCGGCCGGCCGTCCGCGCGGCGGCGGCCGGGCTCGGCTGCGACCTGCCGCCCGACGTCCCGCTGCCCGAGCCCGCAGGGCTCCACGTCCACGCGTCGGACGGTTCGCCCGGCAGGTCCTCGCGCATCGCCCCGAAGGCCCCCGTCCCGGTCGTCTCCGAGGGCATCACCGGGCTGCTCCACACGCTGCCCGACCCCACCAGGATCGGCTGGGGGGCGGGTCTGTTCCGGTCGTCGGCCGGCCAGCTCGGCCAGCTGCCCTGGACGGCGCCCTGGCATCCGGACACCGTCGCCGCGCACGGCCTCCCCGAACTGGCGGTCCAGGCGCGCGACACGGGCCCCGGCGACCCCAACCCCCTGCTGCCCCGGCTCGCGGACCTCCCGGGCGAACCCGGGCCGGTGAGCCACCTCCTGCTCGCCTACGGCATGACCGCCGCCCGCGCCGAACACCGCACCGCCGCCCTGGACGCCCTGCTGACGCTGACCGCACGGGGCCGACTCCGGCCGGAGACGCTCGGCGAGCGGCTCGCGGCGCTGTGGCGGCTGTCGGTCGCCAAGCCGAACCGGATCCTGTCCGTCCTCGCCGACGCCGCCCGCAGCGGCGCGGGCCGCGCGGTGTTCTCCGTGCTCACCGCGATGCTCACCGACCTCGCCCCCGACCCCGCCCGCCGAGGCCTGGCGGACGTCCTCACCCTCGCCGCCGACTGCGCGGCCGCCGAGCACATCCGCACCCCGCTCCCCGCCCTCGTCCCCCTCAGCGCCCCGGCGGCCCCCCGCCGCGTCCGTACGGAGGCGGCCCGCCTGACTGCGGTCCTGGCCTCCTGAACCCGTCGGCGCCGACCGCCGGGCCGGGACCGGCGGTGAGGCCGGTTCCACGCTGCGCCGACGGCGCCCGCAGCGGTGCGGGCGGCGCGGTGTGTTCCGTGCTCATCGCGATGCTCGCCGGACTCGCCCCCCGTCCCCGTCCGCTGGCGCCTCTCCGCTCGGCCGGGGCCCGGTGGCAAGGCCGGTTCCACGCTGCGCCGACGGCGCCCGCAGCGGTGCGGGCCGCGCGGTGTCTCCGTGCTCGCTCCGGACGCCGCCTGGCAAGGGCTGGCGGATGTCCGCACCCCGTGCGGCTGCCGGGCGCATCCGCACCCGCCCTCCGCCGCGTTCGTACGGAGGCGGCCTTCCTGGCTGCGGTCCTGGCCCTCTGAACCCGTCTGGCCTCCCCGCTCGGCCGGGACCGGTGGCGGGGTGAGGAGTGGGCCGGTCGCCTTGGGGCGGAGGCGGCGTGTCCGGGCGGGTTCGGTGCCTCACGGGTCCGCCCGCGCCTGGGCCGTGCCGCCGGTCCGAGGGTGGCCGGGGACGTGCCCGGCTGGTGAATGCCGGTCCGGGGAGTCTTCGGTGGGTCGGATCCGCGCCTGCCGGGTGCGCTGCGGTCTGCCTGTCCGGTGCGGGCGTCGGTCCGGATGCCGTCCAGAGGGGCCGGGCCTGGTGGTGGGGTGGGGAGTGGGCCGGTCGGCATCCGGTGGTGTGCGAGCGGGATCGGCGGTCCGCGTCCGGGGCGGCTCAGCCGGTCCAGGGGGCGGTCTTCGGTGGGTCGGATGTGCCTGCGGGATGCGCCGGGGTTCCCCGCCCGGCCGGGCGTCGGGCCGGTCGGACTGCCTTCGATCGCCTTCGACGGCCGCGCGGTCCGGTGGCGCTCCGGCGTGTCCGGTTCCGGCGGGGAGCGGCGCCTGTGCGGCCGGTGGGGTAGCGGGGTGCAGTGCGGGGGTGGGGCTGGACCCACCGTGAAGTGTGTGGCGGGCTGGATTCCGGCTCGATCGTGTCCGTCCTAGCGTTTGCCGTGGGCCGCCCGGTGGGGGTGGGCCGGTGTGTCGGGGAGGTGTGGTGCGGGTGGAGGGCGAGCGGGTTCCGGCGCTGCGGTTGGCGGGGCTGAGCAAGCGGTTCGGGGGCCGCCGGGCCGTGGACGGGGTGGAGCTGACCGTGCCGGGCGGCTCGTTCTACGGGCTGGTGGGGCCGAACGGCGCGGGCAAGACGACGTCGCTGTCGATGGCGGTCGGGCTGCTCCGGCCGGACGCGGGGCGGGCGGAGGTGTTCGGCATCGACGTCTGGGCCGACCCGCTGCGCGCCAAGGCACTGGTGGGCGTGCTGCCCGACCGCCTGGCGCTGCCGGAGCGGCTGACCGGTCGGGAGCTGCTGCGGTACCTGGGGCGGCTGCGCGGCCTGGACGGGCGGACGGTGGACTCCCGCGCGGAGGAGCTGCTGGACGTGCTGGAGCTGACGAAGGCGGCCGGGACGGCGGTGATCGACTACTCCACCGGGATGCGGAAGAAGATCGGCCTGGCCCTCGCGATGCTGCACGCCCCCTGGCTGCTGGTGCTGGACGAGCCGTTCGAGGCGGTCGACCCGGTCTCGGCGGCGACCGTGCGGACGATCCTGCGGCGGTTCGTCGCGGCCGGCGGCTCGGTGGTGCTCTCCAGCCATGCGATGGCCCTCGTGGAGAGCCTCTGCGACCACGTCGCGGTGATCGCCGGGGGCCGGGTGGCGGCCGCCGGGACGGTGACCGAGGTGCGGGGCGGGCGGGCCCTGGAGGACGTGTTCGTCGAGCTGGTCGGCGCCCGGACCGGGGGAGCGGAGGGGCTGGAGTGGCTGGCGCCCTGACGGCCCCGCCGGCGGCGGGCGGCCGGGTCGCGGTCACCGTGCTCACCGGCATGAAGGTGACGGTGCTGCGGCGGTCGATGTCCGGCCCCCGGGCCGCCGGGCTGGTCTTCGGCGCGCTGTGCGGCGGGGTGTGCGCGGTCGGCACGGCGCTGCTCGGCGCGGCGGACTACGCCACGCCCGAGGCCGGGTTCGGTGTCCTGGCGCTGGGTCAGCTGCTGTGGAGCCTGGGGTGGGCGCTCGGCCCGCTGGTCACCGGCGGCGACGCCACCCTGCGGCCGGCCTGGTTCGCCATGGTGCCGATGCGTCCGCGTGCCCTGGCCCTCGGGCTGCTCGGCGCCGGCTTCGTCGGCGTCACCCCGGTGCTCGCGCTGGTCGCCTTCGCCGGGCTGTTCGTCCTCGGTGCCCGCCACGGCCCGGCGGCGGCGCTGGTCGCGGTGCCCGCCGTGCTGCTCCAGCTGCTCTTCGTGGTGGTGCTGGCGAGGTTCACCCCGCAGGTGCTGGGCGGTGTGCTGCGCTTCCGCCTCGGCCGGGAGCTGTCCGCGCTGCTGGTCGGTCTGGTGATGGCGGGCCTCAACTCCGGCTGGTTCGCGATCGGCTTCCTGGTCCGGCTCGGCAGCGGCGACTGGGCGGGCGGGGCCGCCATCATGGTCCGGGTGCTGCCCTCGGGCTGGGGGGTGGTCGCGGTGGACGCGGCCCGCCGGGGGGACTGGCCGCCGGCCGTCGCCGCGCTGGCCGCGCTGGCGGCCGTCTGTGCGCTGCTCCTGGCGGCCTGGGCGGCGCTGCTCTCCCGGCAGCTCGTGCGCGGCGGCGGACGCCCGGTGCGAGCACCCGCCCGGTCCCGGACCCGGCGCAGGCTGCTTCCCGGCACTCCGGTGGGCGCGGTCCTCGCCAAGGAGCTGGTGCTGTGGCGGCGTGATCCCCGCCGGGCCCGGTTCCTGCGGGCGGCGCTCTGGACGGGGGTGTTCACCGCCCTGCTCCCGCTGCTCGACGGCTTCGACGTGCTGCTGCCGTGGGCGGGCGTGGTGGCCGCGCTGTTCGCGGGCGCGTTCTGCGTCAACCTGTACGGCCTGGACGCCGGCGCGCTCTGGCTGACCCTGGTGGTGCCGGGGGTGGAACGGGCCGACGTCCGGGCCCGGCAGGCCGCCTGGCTGCTGGTCACCGCCCCGGTGGCACTGGCGCTGACGTGCGCCGCCCTCCCGGTGACCCCGGGCGCCGTCCGTCCGTGGGTGTTCGCCGTGCTGCCCGCCGTCCTCGGCGCCGCGGCCGGGCTGATCCCGCTGCTGTCGGTGAGCGCCGCGGCCCCGTCGCCCGACCGTCCCGGCGGCGGCCCGCTGGACGACCTCGCCGACGAGAGCGCCGAACACGTCCACGCCCAGGGCCTGGCGGCGTTCTGGCTGCAACTGCTCGCCGCGCTGCCCGCGGCCGGTGTGGTGCTGGCCGGCACCCTGCTGTCCAGTGCGCCGCTGCGTTGGGCCGGGGTGCCCGCGGGCCTGCTCACCGGCGTGCTCTCCGCGTGGGCGCTGGGCCGGGCCGCCCGGCGCCGGCTGGAGGCGCGTGGCCCGGAGCTGCTGGACGTGCTGCGCAAGGGACTCGTCCGCACCGCGCCCGCGGAACCCGAGGGGGCCGGGGGCGAGGGTCCGTCGGCGCGCGCGACCGCGACCGCGCGCGGCCGCGTGGCGGCGGTCGGCCTGCTGACCACCGGCGGCATCCTGCTGATCGCCCCCCAGGGGCTGGTGGCGCTCGGCCTGGCGCTGTTCGCGCCCGCCGCCCGCAGCTGGTTCCTGGTGCTCTACCTGCCCCGGGCGGTGGGGATACCGCTGGCCGTGGTGTTCGTCGTGCTCGGTGCGTTCTGTCTGCGGACGGCACGCCGGCTGGACCGTCCGGGAGGTCCGTCCCGCCCGCTCCGCCCGGACGGGACGGAGGAACCCCGCGCCGTCCCCGACCACCCGGCCCCGTCGGCGGAGCTGGGATCATGACCGGGCGACGGGCCGTCACCGGGCGCGCCCGTGCCCGCCCCTGCCTGCCCAGGACGACCCACACCGAACGGAGGCCCGGCCCGGTGAACAGCGCGCCGCCCACCGTCCCCGCCGTCCCCACCGCCCCCGCCGTCCCCACCGCCCCCGCTGCCCCTGCCGCTCCGGCCGGCCCCACGGGCCCCGCCGTCCCGGCCGCGCTGCGGAGCCGAGGTGCCGCCCTCGGCCGGCTGCTGGTGCTGACGGCCGTCGTCCCCGCCGAACTGCTGCTGCAGGCGGTCGTCCTGGGCAGCTTCGTGCTCTGGTTCGGCCTCGGGATCTTCTTCCTCTTCCCCGCCACCACCCGGCTCGCCCGCGCCGCCGCCGGTCTCGCCCGGGCCTACGCCGGCCGCTGGTCGGGCGTGCCGGTGCCGCCGCCCTACCTGCCGCGCCCCGGACTCGAACGCACTCTGCACGGCTGGTTCTGGACCGGCCACGACTACCAGAAGAACCGCTGGTTCGCGAGTGCCTCCCGCACCATCCGCTGGCTCTGGAAGGACCCGGCGACCTGGCGCGACGCCCTCTGGGTGCTGCTGAACCCGGTGGTCGGCGGCGCCCTGGCCGCCACCCCGCCGCTGCTGCTCCTCGCCGGGCTCTACACCCTCGCGTGCACCGTCCTGCCGCTGCCGCTTCCCGGCGGTGACCGCGGTCTCCCGGTGGCCCCCGCCCCCGCCCCCGCCCTCGCGCTCGGCCTCGCCCTGGCCGCCGCGGGCCCGGCGCTGGCCCGTCCGGCGCTGCGGCTGCACGGCCGCTGGACGCACGCCCTGCTCGGCCCCACCGAGCGCTCCCGCCTCGCCCACCGGGTCGAGCAGCTGACCGAGACCCGCCTGGACGTCACCGAGGCGCAGGCCGCCGAGCTGCGCCGGATCGAGCGCGACCTGCACGACGGCGCCCAGGCCCGGCTGGTCGCGGTGAGCCTGCGGCTGGGCGCGGTCGCCGCGCTGATCGACAGCGACCCGGAGCGGGCCAGGGCGGTGGTGACGGAAACGCAGGAGAACGTCGCCCAGGCGCTCCAGGAGCTGCGCGACCTGGTGCGCGGCATCCACCCGCCGGTGCTCGCCGAGCGCGGTCTGGCCGAGGGGCTGCGCGCCCTGGCCCTGGACGTGCCGCTGCGCGTCGAGGTGCGGGCCGAGCTGCCCGGCCGGGCCGAGGCCCCGGTCGAGTCGGCGGTCTACTACGCGGTCAGCGAGGCCCTGACCAACGTGGTCAAGCACGCCGGAGCGCGGCACGCCGCCGTGGACCTGCGCCATGCGGACGGACTGCTGCGCGCCGAGGTCACCGACGACGGCCGGGGCGGCGCGGACCCCGGCCGGGGCACCGGCCTGCGGGGCATCCAGCGCAGGCTGGCCGCGTTCGACGGTACGCTCACGCTGATCAGCCCCCCGGGGGGCCCGACCCGGCTGACCATGGAGCTTCCGTGCGCGTTGTCCTCGCCGAGGACCTCTACCTCCTGAGGGACGGCCTGTCCCTCCTCCTCACCGCCCACGGGCACGAGATCGTCGCGGCGGTGGGCAGCGGCCCCGAACTCGCCGCCGCGCTCGCCGAGCACCGGCCGGACGTCGCGGTGGTGGACGTCCGGCTGCCGCCCACCTTCACCGACGAGGGCCTCCAGGCCGCCCTGGCGGCCCGCCGCTCCCGGCCCGGCCTGCCCGTCCTGGTGCTCTCCCAGCATGTCGAGCAGCTGTACGCGCGGGAGCTGATCGCCGACGGCGCGGGAGCGGTCGGCTACCTGCTCAAGGACCGGGTCTCCCACGCCGGGCAGTTCATGGACGCCCTGCGCACCGTCGCCTCCGGCGGCACCGTGATGGACCCGCAGGTGATCACCCGCCTGCTCGCCCGCAACGCCGACGACCGTCCGCTGGCGCTGCTCACCCCGCGCGAGCGCGAGGTGCTGGCGATGATGGCCGAGGGGCGCTCCAACGCCGCGATCGCCCAGCGGCTGCACTTCAGCGAGGGCGCGGTCAGCAAGCACACCTCCGGCATCTTCGCGAAGCTGGGCCTCGGCGCCTCCGACGACGACAACCGCCGGGTGCTGGCCGTCCTCGCCTACCTGGACGGGACGCGCTCGGCCTGACGCGGCGCCGCCGCGGCGGCGCGCCGGGCCACCGGCGGCAGCCCCAGCCGGTGCGCGGCCGCGACGGCGAGCCCCGCGAACAGCGAGACCAGGTGCCCCACGGCGGCGACCTCGCCGTCCACCACCCCGCCGAGCAGGGTGGGCGCCGCCACCGCGAACATCACCAGCCACACCGCGCGCGACCACACCGGGCGGGCCCGGCAGGCCGCCACCGCGAGCGCCGCGACCACCACGTAGGACGGGCCGGTGTCCAGGGCGTGCGCGGCCTCGGGCGGCAGCGCGCCGTGCTCGATCCGCCACCACACCAGGCCCTCGGTCAACGCGGTCGCCGCCACGTGCACGAGCGCCAGCACCGCCACCGCCCGCCGGCCGCCGAGCACCCCGACCACGGCGAAGACGGAGAGGGCGAACACCGGCCAGATCCACACGGTGTCCTGCGGGACGAACGCCGACACCGCTAGCGAGCCGACCGGGTGACCGTCCGGCCAGGGGCGCAGGTTGTCCAGGTCGGTCGAGGTCCACGCGCGCAGCGCCCGCACCCGCTCGGGCGGCAGCAGCCGCAGCACCGGCCACATCGCGGTCAGCGCGCCCACGTACCAGAACGCCGGGTTCCGCAGCAGCAGGAGCAGCCGCCGCGCGTCCGGCCGTGGCAGCACCCCCGGCCCTACCGGCCGCGGCGCCGACGCGCCCCGCCGGCGAGCATCGTCGCCGCGGTGAGCGCCACCGCACCGGCGGCCAGCACCCCGCCCCGGGCGCACCGGGACCGGGACAGCGCCGACCAGCGCGAGTTCGCGGAGAGCAGCGAGCCGACGCTCAGCCACGACCCGGCGGACAGCACGGACAGCGCCGAGCCGGCCGAGCCGATCGACAGGACGCTGCCGGCCGACCCGATCGACAGCACCGAGGCCGCCGAGCCGATCGACAGGACCGACCCGACGGAGCCGATGGACAGGACGGAGTTGCGGGAGGAACACGCCGCCCGGGCGGGCGAGCAGGCCGACGCGGCGGCCGCTGACGAGCGATCACGAAGCTTGGACACCCCATGATCGTAGGCCGCCGCCGCCCGCCGGTCACCCTCCGAGGCGCGCCGACAGGCCCTCCGGAAGCGGGTAGGGCCGCTCGTCCGGCAGCAGCAGCCGGGCGGCCTCCGGCTCGCCGTCGCACAGCCGGCGGTGGATCCGCCGCACCAGCGGAGTGACGTCGGTGACGGACACCGTCCACTCGTCCGCGTACCGCCGCGCCGCCTCGCCCGCCAGGCCGAGCTGCAGCGAGCGGTACGGCAGCGGGCGCAGGTGCAGATCGCGCTCGGGGTCCCACTGCACCCGGGCGGGTGCCCGCTTCAGCTCGCGCTGCCAGCTCGCCCGGTCGGGGTGCAGGCCGCGCTCGTACTGCGCCGGGCAGGCGTGCTCCAGGGCCCACGCGAAGCCGGCCCGGTCGATCTCCACGGCGAGCACGGTCTCCTGCCCCTCCTTGGTGGCCCATCCGCAGCGGTACATCATCCAGAGGAACGAGGGCTTGATCCACGTCATCCGGTCGCGCTTCCACTGTGCCGGGAAGCGCCCGTCGCGGGCCGCCGCCGGCCCGATCTCCGGCGGGTACGCCTGGTAGACGGTCACGGTGGTGGCGGTGTGGAGGGCACGGACCCGGCGCCGCGGCTCGGGCGCGTCGTCCGGCGGGGCGCTGTCCGGCGGGGCGACGGCCGGGGCGGCGCTGTCCGGGGCGGTGCGGTGGAGGGCGGTTCCGTGGAAGGCGGTGCTGTGCGGTGCGGTCACGCCGCCCAGGGTGGACCGGGCCCGGCGGGCATCGCCACCGGTTTCCCGCCCCGCGGACGGGCGCGTTCCTGCGATGCAAGGCCATATACAGTTAAAGCCTTTGATTTGCAGGCTTGACAGCCCTGTGGAACCATAATCCATAAGCATTCAGCGGATCGAACACCAGAAAGTGAAGGACCATGTCGGACGGCGCGCGCGTCATCGTCGGAGTCAGCGGATCGTTGCACAGCCTGACCGCCCTGCACCGGGCGGCGGACGAGGCACGTGACCGGGGCGCCGTCCTGGTGCCGGTGCTCGCCTGGACGCCGGCCGGCGGCGAGTACAACTACCGGCTGCGCCCCTGCCCGCCGCTGCTCCGCGCCTGGCAGGCGATGGCCGACGCGCGCCTGGACCAGGCCCTGGAGGAGGCGTTCGGCGGGCTGCCGGCCGGCGTCCGGGTCGAGCCCCTGGTGGTGCGCGGTGAGGTCGGCCCGGTGCTGACCGCGCTGGCCGACCGCCCGGACGACCTGCTGGTGGTCGGCGCGGGACGGCACGGCACCCTGCGCACCACCCTGCGCCGCCTGTTCCAGGGCGGCTCGGTGAGCCGCTACTGCCTGGCCCGCGCCCGCTGCACCGTCCTCGCCGTCCCGCCGTCCGGTCTCCAGGCCGACCTGCGCGCCCTGCGCCGTGGCATCGACCTGCGCGAACTCGACGGTCTCGTCGCCGCCTGAGCGGCCCGGGCCGCCGGCATCCGGCCGCCCCGCCCTCACTCGAAGCGGCTGACGTCCCCGGCTCCGCGCCGGACGATCTCCGGTCCGCCCCCGGAGAAGTCCACGACCGTCGTCGGCTCCGTACCGCAGTCGCCCGAGTCCACCACCGCGTCCAGGACGTGGTCGAGGCGCTCCTTGATCTCCCACCCCTGGGTCATCGGCTCGTCCTCGCCCGGCAGGATCAGGGTGCTGGAGACCAGCGGCTCGCCGAGTTCGGCGAGCAGCGCCCGGGTGACGGCATGGTCGGGGATCCGGACGCCCACCGTCTTCTTCTTCGGGTGCATCAGCCGGCGGGGGACCTCCTTGGTGGCCGGCAGGATGAACGTGTAGCTGCCCGGGGTGGCCGCCTTGACGGCACGGAAGACGGTGTTGTCGAGCTGGACGAACTGCCCCAGCTGCGCGAAGTCCTCGCACATCAGGGTGAAGTGGTGCCGCTCGTCGAGCCGCCGGATCGACCGGATCCGCTCCAGGCCGTCGCGGTTGTCCAACTGGCAGCCCAGGGCGAAGCAGGAGTCGGTCGGGTACGCGATGAGGGCCCCGGCCCTGAGGCTGGCGGCCACCGTGCCGATGGTGCGCGGCTGCGGGGATTCGGGATGCACGTCGAAGTACTTGGCCATTGGCCGACCCTACGGGATCCCGAGGGCCGCTGCGCCGGCGGCCCGCCGCGCTCCCGCGGCCGCGATCCGGGGCGCGGACGGCCCCCCGGTTCAGTCCTCGGAGGTGTCGTGGCGCAGGGCGTTGAGCACGGCCCAGGCGACGGAGACCACGGGAACGGCGACCAGGGCGCCGAGGACGCCGCCGAGGACGGCGCCGCCGGTGACGGAGAGGGCGACGGCGACCGGGTGGATGCGGACGGACCAGCCGAGGACGAGCGGATGGAGCAGGTGGCCCTCGATCTGGCCGATCACCACGATCAGACCGAGGACCAGCAGGGCCACCACCGGACCGCGGGCGGCCAGCGCGACCAGGGAGGCGACGGCCAGGGCGATCGGGGAGCCGATCAGCGGGATGAGCGTGGCGACGAACTCCAGGACGATCAGGGGCAGCACCAGGGGCACCCGCAGGATCGCGAGGGCGATGCCGACCAGCAGGGCGTTGGTCGCCGCGACGATCAGCACCCCGCGGGTGTAACCGGCGAAGGTGTGCCACGCGGCGCGGCCGGCCCGTTCCCACACCGGCCGGGAGCGGGCCGGGAACTGGTGCTGCGCCCAGCTCCACATCCGGTCGCCGGAGTGCAGGAAGAACACCGAGCAGAACACCGCGAGCGCCAGTCCGGTGAGCAGCTCGACGGCCCGCCCGGCGCCGCTGAGGGCGGTGCTGAGCAGCGCGGAACGGTGGCCGGCGATGTAGTCGCCGATCCGGGCCTTGAGATCGGAGGCCGCGCCGGGGTGCAGGTGGAAGGGGGCGCCGGTGAGCCAGCGGTCGATCCGGCCGAGGCCGCCGTGCAGCTCGTCGCCCAGCCTGCCCCACTCGGCGGCGACGGTCGTGCCGACCAGCGCGAGGACCCCGCCGACGAGGACGACGGAGCCCAGGAGGGCGAGCAGCACGGCGAGCGAGCGGGGCAGCACCCGGGCCATCAGGTCGACCGGCGGACGCAGCACGGAGGTGAGGACCAGGGCCAGGAACAGGGCGATCACCGGCAGCTGGAGCCGGGTGAGGACGGCGACGGCCAGGTAGGCGGCCACACCGAGCACGACCAGCCGCCAGGCGTACCCGGCGGCGGTCCGCAGCCCGCGCGGCACCCGCTCGCCGTTGCGCCCGGCCGGGCCGCCGCCCCTGGCGGACAGCCGGCCGGAGGCCCGCCCGGAGGCCCGGTCCGGCCCGGCGCGAAAGGCCGGACCGGGCCCGCCGGGGCGCCGGGGGCGCCCGCGTCCCGCGGTCATGGCGCGCCGTTCAGGGCCGGAACAGCACCTTGACCACACCGTCCTGCTTGCGTTGGAACAGGTCGTACGCGGCCGGTGCCTCCGCCAGCGGCAGGTGGTGGGTCGCGAAGCCGTCCACGCCGAGCGGGTCGCCGTCGTCCAGCAGCGGCAGCAGCTCGTCCGTCCAGCGCAGCACGTTGGCCTGGCCCATCCGCAGCCGCAGCTGCTTGTCGAACATGGTCAGCATCGGCAGCGGGTCCGTCATGCCGCCGTACACGCCGGACAGCGAGAGGGTGCCGCCGCGCCGCACCATGTCCACCGCCAGGTGCAGGGCGTGCAGCCGGTCCAGGCCCACCCGGGTCATCAGCCGGGCGGCCAGGGCGTCGGGCAGCAGCGAGGTCATCCGCTGCGCCGCGGTGGCGGCGGGGGAGCCGTGCGCCTCCATGCCGACGGCGTCGATCACGGCGTGGGGGCCGCGTCCGTCGGTGAGGTCCCTGGCGGCGTCGACCACCCGGGAGCCGAGCCGGGCCAGGTCGAGCACCTCGACGCCGCGCTCACGGGCGCGTTCCAGCCGCTCGGGCACCAGGTCCACCCCGATCACGGTGGACGCGCCGCGGTGCCGGGCGATCCGGGCGCACATGTCGCCGATCGGTCCGAGGCCGAGCACGGCGACGCTGCCGCCGGGCGGCACCTCGGCGTACTCCACCGCCTGCCAGGCGGTCGGCAGCACGTCCGACAGCAGCACGTAGCGGTCGTCGGGCGGCCCGTGCGGGACGACCACGGGCAGGGTGTTGCCGAACGGCACCCGCAGCAGTTCGGCCTGTCCGCCGGGCACCTGCCCGTACAGCTTGGTGTAGCCGAACAGCGCCGCGCCCGTCCCGTACTCGCGCACCTGGGTGGTCTCGCACTGGGAGTGCAGGCCCGTCACGCACATGAAGCAGGTGCCGCAGGAGATGTTGAACGGCACCACCACACGGTCGCCCACCTCGACGGCGTGCACGGCGCTGCCGGTCTCGCGCACCACGCCCATCGCCTCGTGGCCGAGGATGTCGCCCTCGTCGAGGAAGGCGCCGAGCACCTCGTACAGGTGCAGGTCCGATCCGCAGAGCCCGGTGGTGGTCACCTCGACCAGGACGTCGGTGGGCTCCTCCAGGACCGGGTCGGCGACGGAGTCGACGCGGACGTCGCGGCGCCCGTGCCAGGTCACTGCTCTCATGGTGTGCTCCTCGCTGGGACGGGTCCGCGCCGCCGGGGTGCGGCTCAGGACGCCGTCGGTTCGTTGTGGGACCGGGCGGCCCGCCGGCCGAGGGTGGTGAGCCGGTCGACCGGTCCGCCGCGCCGGTGCCGGGCCGCCGCCCGGACGCCGGGCACGTTGTGCTCGGGGGCGGACCCGGCGGACGGCAGCAGCCGTGCGGTGAGGGTGAGCAGCCGGCCGGTGGTGGCCGGCGCGAGGCCGTGGGCGCGTGCCGCGGCCTTGGCGAGCGGGGTGAGCACCAGCTCCCGGCGGCCGGTGACGACCGCCCGGACGATCCGGCGGGCCGCCCGTCGCGCGTCCATCGACACCAGCGGCAGCGAGGCCGCGGAGGCGAACCAGGCGAACTCGCGCGCGGCCTGGCCGGTGAACTCGGCGGCGGTCTGCGACCCGGTGCGCATCAGCCCCGGGACGACGGTGGTGACCCTGATCCCGTACGGTGCCAGCTCCGCCGCCAGTCCCTCGGAGAGGCCGGTGAGCGCGAACTTGGCGGCGACGTACGGCAGCAGGTGCGGGGCCGGGACCTTGCCGCCGATCGAGCCGATCATGACGATCGAGCCCGCGCCGCGCGCCCGCATCGCCGGCAGCACCGCCTGGACCAGGCGCAGCGGCGCCATCACCATCAGCTCGTGGGCCCGCCGGAAGTCCTGTTCCTGCATGGCGGAGAGCGGGCCGACCTGGATCAGGCCGGCGTTGTTGACCAGCAGGTCCACCTCGGCGCCGAAGCGTTCCCGCACCGCGTCGAGCAGCCGGGCCGGGGTGTCGGCGGCGGTCAGGTCGCACGCGGTGGCGGCCACCTCGCCGGGGCGGCCGCGCAGCATCCGCAGGGCGCGTTCCAGGGCGAGTTCGTCGCGGCCGCAGATCATCACCCGGCAGCCCCGGTCGGCGAGCTCGCCCGCGATCAGCAGGCCGAGCCCGCGCGAGGAGCCGGTCACCAGTGCCGTCCGTCCGGCCAGGTCGTTTCCGCCGTGCATCGGCCGTTCCCTCCTCCGCTCGGGGACGCCCCCGTCGCCCGGCGTCTGTCCGGCGACACCGCCGCCAAACCCGCGGGCACGGAGCGGGCAGGCGGGGGCGGTAGCGGCGGACCGGGCGGTGTGACGCAGCGGCCGGGCGGGCACCCGCCTCGACGTGACCAGGCTGATCACCAGTGACCCGCACGCCCGCGGTCTGCGCCGGGAGCGCCGCGGCCGGGGCTTCGGCTACCGGGACGTCGACGGCTCGCCCCTGCGCGACGCCGCGGCCCTCGCCCGGGTGAAGGCCCTGGCCGTCCCGCCGGCCTGGACCGACGTGTGGATCTGCCCCCACCCGCGCGGCCACCTCCAGGCCGTGGGCACGGACGCCGCGGGCCGCCGGCAGTACCTCTACCACCCGGAGTTCCGGGCCCGCCGGGACGAGGCCAAGCACGAGCACGTGCTCGCCGTCGCCCCCGCGCTGCCCGGGCTGCGGCTGCTGGTCGAGGAGGACCTCGCGCGGCGCGGCCTGTGCGCCGAACGCGTCCTCGGCTGTGCCGTGCGCCTGCTGGACCTCGGCTTCTTCCGGATCGGCGCGCCCGGCTACGAGCGGGCCAACGGCTCGTACGGGCTCACCACGCTGCTGCGCGGGCAGGTGACGGTGCGCGGCGACCGGGTGCGGTTCGCCTACCGGGCGAAGTCGGGCCGCGCGCGGGACATCACCCTGGAGGACCACCGGGTCGCGCAGACCGTGCGGGCGCTGCAGCGCCGCGCCGACCCCGGGCCGCGGCTGCTGGCCTTCCGGCAGGGCGGCGACTGGGTGGAGGCGGACGCGGTGCGGCTCACCGGGTACCTGCGCGAGCGCAGCGGCACGGACCTGTCGGCGAAGGACTTCCGCACCTGGCACGCCACCGTGCTCGCCGCCGTCGGCCTGGCGGTGTCCTGGCCGGCGGCCGGGCACTCGCCGGCGGCCAGGCGCCGTGCGGCGGCCCGGGTGGTGCGCGAGGTGGCCGACCGGCTCGGGGACACACCCGCCGTGTGCCGGGCCTCGTACCTGGATCCCCGGCTCTTCGAGCTCTACGACCGGGGCGTCACGATCGCCCCGGCGCTGCGCGGGCTCGCGCCGGGGGAGGGGCGGGGCCTGCCGGGGACGGGTGAGGACGTCGAGCGGGCGGTGATCGAGCTGCTGGCAGGCCGGAGCGTCCGTGGCGGGCTCCCGGCCGGCCGCCGCGGGTGACCCGCGGCCGCCCTGGAGGGCGGTCGGCCGACGTCCACGGTGGCGTGCGGCGGTGCCGGGAGGGGCGGGCGCCCGCCGTCGGAGCGGCCCGCGCGGCGACCGCCCCGGCTCAGCAGGCGCAGAGCAGGCGGGCGTGGTCCTCGGCGAGGTAGCGGGAGCGGACGGCGGCGACGATCTCGGCGCTCGCGGTACCGCTGCCGTACGGCGAGGGGCGCCCGGCCAGGGAGCCGACGGCGTCCGGGTCGGCGAGCAGTTCCCGCAGGGCGAGGTCCAGTTGGGCGCCGGGCCGGACCAGCCGGGCGAAGCCGGCCCGGACCGCCTCGGGCCGTTCGGTGGAGTTGCGGACCACGATGAGCGGCCGCTTGAGCACCGTGCACTCCTCCTGGACCCCGCCGGAGTCCGAGACCAGCAGCCGGCAGCCGGCCGCCAGGGCGAGGAAGGTGCGGTGGTCGACCGGGGGCACCGGGCGCAGCCCGGCCAGTGCGCCGGAGAGCCCGAACCGCTCGATCGCCGCCCGGGTGCGCGGGTGCAGCGGCAGCACCACCGGCAGGTCCAGTGCGGCGAGTTGGCCGAGGATCCGGCCGAGCCGGGCCGGGTCGTCGGTGTTCTCGGGGCGGTGCAGGGTGGCCAGCAGGTAGCGGTCGGGGCGCAGCCCGTGGCCGTCCAGCACCGCGCGGGCCTCGACCGGTCCCGGCAGCGATTCCAGGGTGGCCTCGACGACGGTGTTGCCGGTCACCACCACCTGGTCCTCGCCGATCCCCTCGCGCAGCAGGTGGGCGGCGGCGGTGGCGGTCGGGGCGCAGTGCAGGTCGGCGAGCGGGGCGATGAGGCGGCGGTTGGCCTCCTCGGGCATGTCCGGGTCGAAGGAACGCAGCCCGGCCTCGACATGGACGACGGGCACGCCCGCGCAGTGGGCGGCCAGCGCTCCGGCGGCGGCGGAGTTGGTGTCGCCCTGGACGACGACGGCGGCGGGCGGGTGGGTGGCGAAGTGGTCGCTGAGCGCGCTGACCATCCGGCCGATCTGCCGGCCGCGGGCCTCGCCGGCGATCCCGCTGAGCGTGATGTGCGGGTCGGGGAGCGCGTACTGCCGGAAGAAGGCGGTGGTGAGGCCGGGATCCCAGTGCTGACCGGTCCAGACGATCCGGGCGGAGTTCTCCAGGAGTCGCACCACTCCGGCGAGTTTGACGATTTCCGGTCGGGTGCCGAGGACCACGGCGATGTCGGCGGATGGCATTCGGGCTCCCTTGACGGTGCATCCGATCGGTCGATCGGGGTGTTCGAACTACGCGTCACAACATGGCCGCCGACGGTGAGCTGCGGCAACCGGTGGTGATCAATGTCCCCCGAATGGCGGAATGGCCGGGTGCCGCGCCACGCCGTCGACGCGCCGACGCCACGCCGATCAGGCCAAATGGGGGACGTATCGTGCGAATACGGACCATCAAAGGTCTGATTTTCGGTCCATGATGTGCCAGCAGCACGGGAGTTCGATCCGTGGTGGGGTCGCGTAACGTTCCTCCCCGCCCGGGCCGTTCCGATGCACCCGGCGCTGCCCCCCCTTTTCCAACGGGTCACGCCGACGCCGCCCGCATCGTCGTGCTGCGCGTCAGCCCCCCCCGTGATCCCCCCGTTCTCCGACGAGAGGAATTCCCCCATGTACGGACCCGTGGCCGGCGGACTGCCGCCGGCAGCCGGTGGCGGCGCCCTGGCCGCCACCGGATCGGTGGGCATAGGCGTCACGGCGACGGCCGCGGTGGCCCTGGTCCTGCTCGGCCTCGGCCTGCTGCGGCGCAGCAGGCTGCGCCGCGGCGACGGACCGGGCGAGGACTGAGCCGCACCATGACGGAATCCCTGTCGCACCCGTTCGCGTCCGGCCCGCGCGCCGCGGGCCGGGCCGGGCGCTCCCCGCTCGGGATGCTGTGCGGCGCCGTGCTGCTCGGTGTGTGCGGCTCGCTGGTGGCCGGTGAACGCGCCTACCGTTCCCAGGAGACCCGCGGCACGGCGTGGCTGGCCGAGCACCTCCTGGGGATGCGCACCCTGCTGCTCGAAGGGCCGACCGCCCCCGTCCTGTACGCCGGCGACCAGGCCGGCCTGGACCGGGGCGTCGCCCTGACCACGGGGTGCAGCAGCGCGCTGCTGATCGCCCCGCTCGCCCTGGTGACGGCCCTGCTGCTGCTCTTCGGCAACCGCCGGGCCGGCCGGGTCCTGCTGGCCTTCGCCGTCGCCGCCGGGCTGGTGCTGGCCACCAACCTCGGCCGGCTCACCCTGGTCCTGGTGATGCAACACCGCTACGGCGCCGAGGGATTCGGCTGGGCGCACGTCCTGCTGGGCTCGGTGCTGATGATGGCCGCCGCCCTCGTCGCGGCCCTCCTCTTCCTGTGGCTGCTGCCCCGCGGCACCGCCGCCGCGCCCGCGCCCGCGCCCGGGCGTCCGGCCGGGGAGGACGCGTCGTGACGCTGCTGGACACCTCCGTCTCGCTCTCCTTCGTCCTGGGCGTCGGCTTCCTCGCCTACGTCGTGGTGATCGTGCGCGGCTACCTGCGGGACCGGCCCGCGCCGGCCGGCGACCCGGACGACTACCGCTGGCACTTCCTGATTCCCTGCCGGGACGAGGAGGCGGTGATCGCCACCACCCTGGACTACCTCGCCGAGCACTTCACCGGCGCCACCGTCTGGGTCGTCGACGACGACTCCGCGGACCGCACGGCCGAGCTCGTCCGCGCCTGGCCCGCCACCTGCGACCGGCTCACCGTCCACCTGGTCCCCCGCCGGCTGCCCGAGGCGCGGACCGGCAAGGGCGACGCGCTGAACGCGGGCTACCGGGCGCTGGAGGCCGCGCTGCCCGAGGGCACCGACCCCGCGCGGGTCGTGGTCTGCGTGCTCGACGCCGACGGCCGCCCCTCGCCCGGCGCGCTCGCCGTCTGCGCCGGACCGGCCCTCTTCGGCGACCCCGGGATCGGGGCCGTGCAGGTCGAGGTGCGGATGTCCAACCGCGACGTGCCCCGGCCGCTGCCCGGGCGGGGCGCGTTCGCCAACCGGCGGGCCCGGCTGCTCGCCCGCCTCCAGGACATCGAGTTCCGCGGACCGATATCCGCGATGCAGATCACCCGGCGCCGCACCGGCACCGTCAACGTCGGCGGCAACGGCCAGTTCACCCGGCTCTCCGCGCTGCGCGCGGTGGACGGCGGCGGCGGGCGGCCGTGGGGCAAGGCGCTGCTGGAGGACTACGAGCTGGGCCTGCGGCTGATGCTGGCCGGCTGGCGCAACGGCTACACCACCGACGCCTGGGTCGACCAGGAGGCGCTGTGGAGCCTGCGCCAGCTGATCACCCAGCGGGTGCGCTGGGCGCAGGGCTCGATGCAGTGCACCCGCTACCTGCGGACGATCTGGGGCTCCCGGGCGTTCGGCACGGCCGGCTTCCTGGAGGTGCTGTACTTCATGAGCCAGCCGTGGCTGCAACTCGTCGGCCTGGTGGTGTACACCGTGCCGATCACGGCCTTCGGCTACAACCTGGTGGTCTACCCGGAGTTCGTGCTCACCTTCCTGAAGCAGGGCGGCGCGCTGCTGCTGGCCCTCTACCTGCTGCTGGGCGTCGGTGAGTTCGCCGTCTGGGGGCCGCTGTACCGGCGGCGCTGCGAGCCGGGCGTCGGACGGCGCGCCGCGCTCGGGTACGGGCTCGCGCTGGCCCTGTACGCCGCCACCACCTATCTGGTCGCCGTCCGCGCGGCCTGGCGGGTGCTGTGCCGGCGCAACTCCTGGCACAAGACGGCCCGGGTCGCCGCCGCCCCCGCCCCGTCCGTCGCCCCCGCCCCGTCCGTCGTCGGCGAGCCGGCGGCATGAGCGTCCGGCGCCCGGCCCGCGCCCCGCCCCGTCCCGCCCGCCCGACGACCGCGCCCGGTCCTGCCTGCCGGACCGTTCCCGACCGTCCTCGGCCGTCCCCCTCTCTCCCGTTCCATGAAGGGCACCACCACCATGACTTCTCGCACCCGGACCCGCACCCGCCTGCTCGCGGGCGCCGCCGCCACCGCCGCGCTGGTCTGCACCGCCGGCCCGGCCTGGGCCGCCCTGCCCGCCCCCGAGGCCGAGGCCTACGTCGTCTCCGCCGACGCCGTCGCCGGGATGGTGGCCGTCGCCCCGACGCCCGCCTCCGCCTACCCCTCGGGCGGCACCAACACCCTGGCCGGCATCCACGTCGGCCCCTTCGCCAGCAACGCGCTGCTCACCGCCACCACCTCGGGCGACCCCCAGGCCGGCACCTCGGGCGCCTCCGCGACGATCGACTCGCTCGGCGTCGACCTGAGCGTCGCCACCGTCTCGCTCACCGGCGTCAACTCGACCTGCGCCGCCACCCCGACCGACGCCACCGGCTCCGGCGTCATCGCGGGGGGCAGCGTCAAGCTCCCGCTCCTGCCCGCGATCAACCTTCAGGCCGGGGCCGGGCCCAACACCGGGATCGACATCCCCGGGGTCGGCACCATCCTCCTCAACGAGCAGGCCACCGACGCCAACGGCAAGCTCAGTGTGAACGCCGTGCGGATCAGCCTGCTGCCGATCCTCAGCGCCGCCGACCTGGTCATCGGCCACGCCGAGTGCGGGGGCGCCGCGCCCGCCGAGGCCGTGCCGATGATCAACCCCCAGGTCGCCGCCGTCGGCGGAGCGGCGGCCCTGGCCACCGCCGCCGGGGTCTTCCTGCTGCGCCGTCGCAGCACCACCGCCTGATCCCCGCCGGGGCGCCCCGGAAGCGGGGCGCCCCGGCCGTCTTCCCGGCCTCCCCCGTCAGGCCGGACGGAGGTCCAGGCGCCAGTCGTTGCCGCGCATCGGCCGGCCCGGCGGGTACTCGAACTCCCGCACGCCCAGCAGTTCGAAGCCCGTGGCCCGGCACACCGCGTTGGACGCGGCGTTGTCCACCGAGGGGAAGGCGTGCAGGTACCGGTGGAGCCCGGCGGCCCGGGCCTCGGCCACCACCGCGCGGGCGGCGGCCTTCGCGACGCCGCGGCCCTGGAAGGCCGGCAGCACCGTCCAGCCGGTCTCGTACACCGGCTCGCCCTCCCCCGTGCGCTCCCAGAACCCGATGCTGCCCGCCGCCGTGCCGTCCGCCGCCGCGATCCGGAACATCCGCCCCGCGGCGGCGGGCCGGGCGCTGAGGCCGACATAGCGACGGTGCCGGCGGGCCAGCTGCTCCGCGCTCTCCGGTCCGCCGAGGTGGACCGTCAGCTCCGGCGCGTTGAGCGCGGACAGCAGCGCGGCGTCCCCCTCGGACCAGGGCTCCAGACGTACGGCGACGGTGTGATCGTCCATGGGCGCACGGTAGCCGGCCCCACCGACAACCGCCCCGCCCGGCAACCGCCCGCCGGCAGCCGGCCAGAGGGGACGGCGGGCTACCCGGCGGCCGGTCCCAGCCGGACCGGCAGGGACCGCAGGGCGTTCACGATGAACGACTCCTGCGGGAGCAGCCCCTCCGGCGGCAGCGCGAGTTCAATGTCGGGGAAGGCGCCGAACAGCGCGCTCAGCGCCTCCTCGGCCTCCATCGTGCCGAGCACCGCGCCCAGGCAGTAGTGCCGGCCGTGGCCGAAGGCCAGATGGGTCTTGTCGGGCCGGGTGAGGTCGAACTCCTCCGGCCGGTCGGGGTGCAGGCCCGGATCCCGCCCGGCCGCGCCGAAGGCGAACAGGACCGGCTCGCCGGCCCGGATCAGCACGCCCTCGCCGAGGTCGATGTCCGCGGCGGCGAAGTACATCGGCAGGTGCATCACCGGTGCCTCCAGGCGCAGCGACTCCTCGATGGCGTCGCGCCAGGTCGCCTCGCCGGAGCGGATCAGCGCCAGCTGCCCGGGGTGCGAGAGCAGCAGCGCCACCGTGTGGTCGATGAGGTTGACGGTGGTCTCGGACCCGGCGCCGATCATCAGGATCAGGGTGGAGACCAGCTCCGTCTCGCTGAGCCGGGACCCCTGGGCGTCACGGGTGGCGATCAGCTCGCTGGTCATGTCGTCGCCCGGCGCCGCCCGTTTGGTGGCGGCCAGGCGGGCCATGGCGGCGAACAGGTCGTCGAGGACGGCCTTGGCGTGCTCGGGGGTGGCGTCGGTCGCCAGGACGCCGTCCACCACCCGCCGCACCTCCGCCCGCTGCTCCTCCGGGACGCCGAACAGGTCGCAGATCAGCGTGGTCGGCAGCGGGTAGGACAGGCCGCTGTGCAGGTCGACGGTCTCGCCGGGCGCGGTGCCGCGCAGCGCGTCGACCAGGGCGGCGGTGATCGCCCGCACCCGGGGCCGCAGCGCCTCCACCCGGCGCGGGCCGAACGAGGGCGCGGTGAGGGTACGCAGCCGGTGGTGGTCCGCGCCGTCGCTGGTGAACATCGACTCCACCGCGACCCAGCTGGCCAGCGGCCAGTCGGGGCCGACCCGGCCGTCGATCCAGTCGGGCCAGTGGTGGCGGGCGTTCTTGGCGAGCCGGGGGTCGGTGAGCAGCTTCCGGGCGACGTCGGCCCGGGTCACCGACCAGGCCAGGACGCGGCCGGGGAGCTCGACCCGGACGGCCGGGCCGTGGGAGCGCAGATGGGCGGCCTCGGCGTGCAGGGCGGTGCCGCGGGTGTCGAGGACGTGGGTGTAGGGGCAGCGGGGTTCCATGGGCCCTCCTGGAAAGGGGAGCGGCGGTCGGAAACGGTCGGCCGATGGTGACCGTACGACCGACCGGCCGACAGCGGAAGGGCGCCTGTCGCCGTGCCGCGCGCCCGGGGGCGCCGCCCTCGGGGCCCGAGGGGTGGACGCGGACGCGCTACCCGGGCACGGGGCTCCGGCGAGGGGCGCTCCCGCGGCGCCGGCACGAGGGGCCTTCCGGCCGCGCCGGCGGTGGCGCGAGGGCCGTGCGGTGCCCCGGGCGGGTAGCCTGCCGGGGTGGCGGTCCACGGGTTCGGGGTGACGGAGTTCCAGCTGGTGCTGCTGCGCCGGATGGCGGACTTCCGGCCGGAGCCGGTCGAGGAGGCGCTGCGCCGGCTGGGGGTGACGCGCGCGGGCATGCGCGAGGCGAACAAGCGGTGGCAGGCCATGGTGCGCGCGCCGGGGTTCCCGTCCGGCGGGCGGCGTTGGACCGCCGTGCTCGGCGCGCCGGAGGCGGTGCTGCCGCGGCGCGTCGGGGACCTTGCCTGCACCGCGTGGCAGTGGGCGCTGCCGCTCTGGCCCGGCCTGCGCTTCGAGGTGCTCCTCGCGCCGGGCGGGGCGGAGCTGAACGCCTGGCTGGTGCGGGCGCCGGGCAGCCCGCCGCCGGTGCTGCGCACGCTCGCCGACCTGACGCCGTGGAGCTGCGTGGTGGCCGACCTGGGCGCCGCGTTCCCGCCCGCCGTACCGCGCGAGGGCAGCGCGCCCACCAGGTTCCGGCTGGACTTCACCGCCCCGGACGCCGACGGCCGGCCGCGCGCCTGCACCGCGGACTTCACCTGGGGACTGCTCCAGGAGGTGCGCCCGGCCTGAGCCACCGGCCCGCCCCGGGCGTGGCTCAGCGCCGGTGCACCGTCCGCCCGCCGATCACGGTGCGCTCGGGCAGCAGCTCGCGCAGCTCCTCGACCGGGCAGCTCAGCGGATCGGCGGGCCACAGCGTCAGGTCGGCGAGCGCGCCCGGGCGCAGGGTGCCGCGGGTGCCGCTCTCGCCGGTCAGCCGGGCGGCGTTGACGGTGTGCAGGGCGATCGCCTCGGCGCGGTCGATGGCGTGCTCGGCGCCGATCACCCCGGCGACGGTGGCCCGGGTGGTCATCCCCCACACCGAGAGCATCGCTCCGTACGGGCCGACCGGGAAGTCCGAACCGGCGGAGAGCTGCGCGCCCTCGTCGAGCCACTCGCGCAGCGGGAACAGCGCGCCGGTGCGCTCGGCGCCCCAGGCCCGCTGCTGGGTGCGCGCGCCGTCGTGCAGCAGCGGGTGCTGGACGGTCACCGGGATGCCGAGGGCGACCGCCCGGGCGCGCTGGGCGGGCCGGGCGAGCCCGGCGTGCTCGACGACCAGCGTGCCGGCGGGCAGGCCGGGGCGGCGCGCGAGCACCTCCGCGTAGACGTCGAGCAGCACGCGCAGCCCGCGGTCGCCCCAGGCGTGCACGCCGACCCGCAGGCCGCGCCCGGCCACCCGGTCGACGGCCTCCGCCAGTTCCCCGGGCTCCCAGAGCAGCCGCCCGTGGTAGCACGGCCGCCCCTGGTACGGCTCCTCCAGCGCGCCCGCCTCGAAGCCGCCGTCGATGCCGAACTTCACGCCCCAGACGGAGAGCCGCTCGTCCTCGTCGCCGGCGGCGCGCCAGGCCTCGATCCGGTCCAGCAGCCCGTCCACCTCCGCCGGGGTGCGGACGGCGAAGCCGGAGACCAGGGCCCGGACCCGGACGGCGAGCGCGCCGCGGTCGCGGGCGGCGCGCAGCACGTCGAGGTCCTCGACCGGGACCAGGCAGTCGCGCACGGTGCCGATGCCGGTGGCGGCGTAGTCGGCCGAGGCGGCGCGCAGGCCGTCGATCCGCTCGTCGAGCCCGGGCCGGGGCAGGACGCGTTCGGCGAGCTGGGTCGCCTTGTCGATCAGCCGCCCGGTGAGCCGGCCGGCCGCGTCGCGCTCGATCACACCGCCGGGCGGGTCGGGGGTGGCGGCGGTGATGCCGGCCAGCCGCAGCGCCGCCGAGTTGAGCACCATGTTGTAGGCGCCGCGGCGCACCAGCACCGGGTGGTCGGCGGTGGCGCCGTCCAGCTCACCGATGGTGGGCAGCCGCTGCTCGGCGAGGTTCACCTCCTGCCAGTTGACGGTGGTGCGGATCCACCGGCCGGCCGGGGTGCGGGCGGCGCGCTCGCGGATCAGGGCGAGGAAGCCGGCCAGGTCGGCGGCCCGGTGCACGGGGACGCCGGACACGCTGTGGCCGGCCAGGACCAGATGGGTGTGGGTGTCGTCGAAGGCGGGGAGCACGGTGGAGTGCGGCGCGTCGACGAGCTCGGTGGCCGGACCGGCGAGCGCGTCCAGGCCGTGCGGGTCGGGGGAGAGCGCGGTGATCCGGCCGCCGGTGACGGCGACCGCCCGCCGCGGGGGCTCGCCGGGGGCGAGGGTGTGCACGGCGCCGGCGCGCACCAGCAGGTCGGCGGGCGGACGGATCATCACGGCTCCCCGGGGTGGGCGGCGGTCCTGCCGGTGACCTTCTCCACGTACTCCAGAGCGGGTCCGGCGAGCAGGGCGTGCAGTTCGGTGAAGACGGCCCGGGCCGCGACGGCGTTCCAGTCGGCGGGCAGCAGCGGCTCGGGCAGGCCCGGGTCGAGGTAGGGCAGCCGGCGCCACTGGTCGAGCATCGGGACGTAGGCGCGGAACGCCCCGGCCGGGCCGGGGCCGGCCCGGCGCGTGCGCAGGGCGGTGGCGGCCGGCTGCCAGGCGTCGGTGAACGCCGCGTACTGGGCCTCGATGGCGGGGAAGTCCCACCAGGCGGCGACGGCCGTGCGCAGGTCGGTGAAGCCGGCGTACTCGGCGGACAGGAAGAGGTGCACATAGCCGTCCAGGCCGAGCCTGGCCAGCAGCCGCCGGGCGTCCGGCAGCAGCCGGGCGGGGGCCAGCCAGACGCCGGGGGCGGCGTTGCCGAAGCCGAGCCAGCTGAGCCGCGAGCGCAGGGTGTGGCGGTGGGCGCGCTCGGACTCCGGGACCGAGAAGACCGCCACCACCCAGCCGTCGGCGAGCGCGGCGGGCTCCAGGCTGTGGAAGATCCGGCGGTCGCCCTCCTCGAACACCGGGTCCATCGCGGGGGAGAGCCGGTAGCCGGTGCCGTCGCGGCGCTCCTGGAGGAGGGTGCCGGCCTTCTTCAGACGGGAGATGGCCGAGCGGACGGCGGGGGCGTCGACGTCCAGCTCGGCCATCAGCGCGATCAGGTCGGCGATCGATATCCAGCCGCCGAGGCGGCGGACGAACTCGCCGTAGACGGTGTGGATGAGCGAGCTCGGCCGGGGCGTGCTCTCCGTCATGGCGGGCCTCCTCCCGGCAGCTGGTGGTGATCATAGCGGCGCCGCGCGTTCCCCGGGCCCCGCCGGTCCCCTCCGGTCAGGCCTGCGCGAAGGCTCCGGAGAGCAGGTGGCCCGCGCCCGGGGCGTGGGCCGGCAGGCCGAGGGCGCGCAGCAGCTGGTGGGTGGTGCAGACCGCCGCGGAGACGACCGGCTTGCCGAGCCGCTGCTCGGCCTCCTCGATCACCGAGAGGGAGGGCAGTTGCACGCACGCCGACAGCACCACCGCGTCGGCCCGGGCGTGGTCGAGCCCGGCGGCGATCGCCGGGAGCTTCGCCGGGTCGTGGGCGGCGACGTCCAGGTTGTCGGCGATCTCCAGGGCGGTGTGGTCGACCACCTCGATGCCCTCGTGGCCCAGGTAGTCGACGACGGTGCGGGCCAGCGGCCGCAGGTAGGGGGTGACCAGGGCGACCCTGCGCGCGCCGAGCGCGTGCAGCCCGGCGACCAGGGCCCCGGCGCTGGTGACGACCGGCGCGGGCGCGCCGTTCTCCACGGTGCGCCGGTGCAGCCGTCGTTCGGCCTCCCGGTGGTACCCGGGGCCGGCGCTCATCACGGCGACCAGGCAGGCGTAGCCGAGCACGTCGACCCGGGCGTCGGCGAGTTCGGCGGCGCACCGGTCGGACTCGGCGTCCATGCCGCGCAGTTGCTCGGGCGTTACCCTGGTCATCCGCATCCGGCTGGAGTGGAAGGTGAACCGCTCGGGCGCGACCCGCTCGCGGGCCCGCAGCAGGGCGGGCACCTCGGTTTCCATGGTGACGTTGGAGCTGGGGACGATCTGGCCGATCCGGTAGGTGGTGGCCATGACGGGGACGGTCCTTCCGTGGTGAGGGGGCCTTCGGGGAGGGGGTCTCCGGGGCCTCAGCGGGCGTCGATCACCGGGTTGGCGAGGGTGCCGATGCCCTCGATGGTCGCCTCGACGAGGTCGCCGGGGCGGAGGAACTGCGGCGGCACCATCCCGGCACCGACGCCGGAGGGCGAGCCGGTGGCGATGACGTCGCCGGGCTCCAGGGTGACGCCGGAGGAGATGTCGGCGATCAGCCGGGCGATGCCGAACAGCATGTGGCGAGTGTTGGAGTCCTGCCGCAGTTCGCCGTTGACCCGCAGCGAGAGGTTCAGCCGCTGCGGGTCGGGGATCTCGTCGGCGGTGACCACGACCGGGCCGAAGGGTGCGTAGCTGTCCTGGCCCTTGGAGAAGAACCACTGGCCGGAGCGGCGCTGGTCGCGGGCGCTGACGTCGTTGACGATGCTGTAGCCGAAGACGTGCCGCCAGGCGTCGGCCTCGGCCACCCGGAAGGCCTCCGCGCCGATGACGACGGCGAGTTCGCACTCCCAGTCGAGCTGCTTCGTGAGGTCGGCGTTGTGCCGGATCGGCTGTCCGGGGCCGGTGACGGCGGTCGAGGGCTTGCTGAACAGCACGGGCCGGTCCGGCAGTTCGCGGTCGGTGTCCAGGGTGCGGTGCGACTCGGCGACGTGCTCGACGTAGTTGAGGCCGACCCCGACGATCTTGCCGGGGCGCAGCGGTGCGTGCAGCGTCACCTCGGTGAGGGCGGGCAGCGCCGCCGGGTTCCGCGCCGCCCGTTCCACCAGGTCGCGGGCGGTGGCCAGCGCCGGTCGCCCGGCGCGGATCAGGCCCAGCAGGTCGCCCGGCAGCCGGGTGCCGGCGGCCGCGGCGAGCGCGGTCAGGTCGGCGACGCGGTCCCCGGCGAGCAGGGCGCCGGGCCGCGGGTCGGCACGGCGGGGGGTGTGGAAGGTCAACAGGCGCATGGGTGGGGGCTCCTGGTCACGGGGTGGCGGCGGGCTGGTGCCCGTCGTGCTCCGGGTAGGCCTCCTCGCGGTACAGGCCGAGCGAGTGCATCACCGGGAAGTCGTTGAAGGAGAACAGGCAGGCGTCCTCGCCGGGATCGGTGTTCGCGTGCTCGTGCCAGGCCCAGGACGGCACGACGAAGATGTCGCCCTGCTGCCAGGCGAGGCGCTGCCCGGCGATCACCGAGACCCCGCGGCCCTTGGCGGCCGTGTAGACCACGGAGCCGGTGTGCCGGTGGGCGCGGGTGGCCTGGCCGGGGCGCAGCAGCTGGAGGTGGGCGCTCATGGTGGGCATCACCGGGCCGCCGGTGACCGGGTTGGTGTACTCCATGATCACCCCGTCGAAGGGCGATCCCGCGGTGGCCCGGGCGAGCCGGGTGAGCGCGTGGTGGCTGGGCTCCCAGGGCCAGCCGAGCAGCGGCGAGTGGGGGCGGGTCCACTTCTCGACGCCGTACGGCAGCAGGTTGCCGCCGTACGTCAGCAGTGAGGAGTTCACCACCTCGCCGGGCCGCTGGTACAGCTCCGGGTGGACCTCGTAGAAGTTGGCGTCGAGCATGTTGACCAGCGGGATGTCCAGGCCGTCCTGCCAGATCACCGGGGCCTCGTCGGACTCGTTGCCGTGCTCGTGCCAGGTGCCGTTGGGCGTGATGGCGAAGTCGCGCGGGCCGACCTTGAGCTTCTGGCCGTCGACGATCGTCCAGGCGCCGGTGCCCTCGTGGACGAAGCGCAGCGCGGAGGCCTGGTGGCGGTGCGCGGTCATCGCCTCGCCGGGGCCCATGATCTGCAGGCCGGTGTACAGCAGGCCGACGGCGGCGCTGAGTTCGCGGCGGCCGGGGTTGACCAGCATGACCACCCGGCGGCCGGCGTCGTCCGCCCTGACCAGCGGCAGCGCCTTGTGGACCAGCGGGCGCAGCTCGGCGTAGCGCCAGAGCACCGGCACCGACTTCGGCTGCGGGTACCAGGGCTCGATCTCGTTCGCCACGGTCCACAGCGCGCCCGCGTCGGCCTTCGCCAGTTCCTCGTAGTAGGCGGTGAGTTCCGGGTTCCCGGTGACCCGGGCCCGGCCGATCCGGTCGTCGTCGTGGTCCGGCGTGCCGTTCATTCCTGCTCCTTCGGGGAGTCCTGGTCGAGCATGAGCGGCCGCAGCGGGCGCTGGTCCACGTGCAGCCGGAAGACGTCGAAGCGGTTGTAGTGGCCGACGATGTCGTGCATCTGTTTGGGCCGGACGCAGCGGCCGAGGTCGATCTCGGCGTGGACGATGCCCTCCTCGTCGACCAGCGGCTCGGTCACCGGGCGTCCGTCGGGGCCGAAGATGCCCGACAGCGCGCTGCGCGGGCGGGCGAGTTGCTCGCGCAGCTGCCGGTCGTCGCCGGCGATGGCCTCGGCGATCTCGGGCGAGAGGGTGGAGCAGGAGACCACCGTGAAGACCTTGCCCTCGAAGCAGTGCGCGGCGGCGCGCAGCGCGATCGCCTCCGCCATGTCGTAGTCCTCGGGGGCGACCGGCAGGGCGATGTAGGCGGCGGCGTGGACGAGTTCGCCCTGGGCGAGGAGGGTGAAGCGGGCGAGCGGGTTGGTGTTCTCGCCGCAGGCGAGCGCGCCGAGCGGGCCGACGGCCGTGCGGTGGACGCGCAGCGTGCTGCCGTCGCCGGGCGTCCAGGTCAGCTTCTCGGCCCAGGTCGGCACCAGTTTGCGGTGCACGCTGAGCAGTTCGCCGTCGGCGTCGATGACCAGCAGGGTGTTGTACAGCACCCCGAGGCTGTGCGGGCCGCGTTCGTTGACACCGATCACCAGCACCACGCCGGCCCGGCGGGCGGCGGCGCGCAGGGTGTCGACGTGCGGGCCGGGTACGTCCACCGACGCGCGGTAGAGGCGCTCGTACCAGGGCGAGCCCTGCACCGGGTTCATCGTCCAGTTCCAGTACGGATAGCCGGGGACGAACACCTCGGGGAAGACCACCAGGGAGGCGCCCCGGCCGGCCGCCTCGTGGATCAGTGCGACCGCCTTGTCGACGGTGGCGGCGGTGTCCAGGTAGACGGGCGCGGCCTGGACGGCGGCGGCGGTGAAGCGGGGCAGGCGCAGCGCGGCGGCCACGGGCTCGGTCATCGCTCCTCCTCGGGGCGCCGGGCCGGGTCGGCGTGCTCGGCCGGGCCGGGGGGTGCGGGGCGCGCGGGGGGCGCGCTCGGGGCGGGACGCCAGCGGCGGTGCACCGGCGGGGCCGGCTCGCGCACGAGCCGCAGCCGTGGCGCCACCCGGTCCGCCCCCGGCCCCGGCGGCCGGCGGCTGCCCGCCGCCCACGGCCCGGGCCAGGGCGCCCCGGGGCCCGCGTAGCCCTGCTCGGCGGCGGCGTGCAGCGTCCACAGCGGGTCGTGCAGGTGGGCCCGGCCGACCGCGACCAGGTCCGCCCGCCCGGCCAGCAGCACCGAGTCGGCGTCGTCGTGGTGGGAGATCGCGCCGACCGCGACGGTCGGCAGGCCGGTGGCGGCGCGCACCAGTTCGGCGAACGGCGTCTGGTAGCCGCGCCCGTACGGCGGCCGCTGGTGCGCCACCACCTCGCCGGTGGAGACGTCCAGGGCGTCCGCCCCGCCGTCCGCGAGCGCGCGGCAGATCGCGACGGCCTCCGCCGCACCGGTGCCGCCGGGCGCCCAGTCGCTCGCCGAGATCCGCACCAGCAGCGGCCGCCCGGCCGGCCACACCGCGCGGACCGCCGCCAGCACCTCCAGCGGCAGCCGCAGCCGCTGCGCGAGCGGGCCGCCGTAGCCGTCGGTGCGCCGGTTGGTGAGCGGGGACAGGAAGCCCGAGAGCAGGTGGCCGTGGCCGAACTGCAGCTCCAGGGCGTCGAAGCCGGCCCGCGCCGCACGCTCCGCCGCCGCGGCGAAGTCCGCTGTCACGGCGGCGAGTTGGAAGGCATTGGCCTCGTGCGGCAGGGGAGAGGCGGCGTCCCACGGCAGCGGCGAGGCGGCCAGCACCGGCCAGCCCCCCTCGGTGAGGGGCGGCCCGGTGCCGTCCGGTCCCGGCACCGCCCGGGAGGCCCGGCGCCCGGCGTGGGTCAGCTGGATCCCCACGGGGGTGTCGCTCACCTCCCGGATGCCGGCGAGCAGGTCGCGCCAGGCCTGCTCCTGCCGGTCGTTCCACAGGCCCGGGCAGCGGTCGGTGGCCCGGCCCTCCGGGGTGACGGCGGTCATCCCGGCGATCACCAGCCCGGCGCCGCCGAGGGCGTGCGCGGTCAGCTGGGCCCGGTCGAAGGCGCTCGGCAGTGTGCCGGAGGCGGTGAAGGTGGCCAGCGGCGGCACCACCACCCGGTTGCGCAGCTCCAGGGCGCCCAGCTTCAGCGGGCGGAACATCGGCGGGGCGTCCCGGGCGTCCCGGGTACCGCGGCCGTCGTGGGTGCCGCGGGCGTCCGGCGCTCCCGAGACGGCCCGGTCCACCGCCGCGACGAACCCGGGATCCCGTGCCCGCAGGCTCCCGTAGGTGACCCGGCGGCTGCGGGTGAGCAGGTTGAACGCGAACTGGTCCGCCCCCTGCCCGGTGCGCCGCCCGATCGTCTCGAACCATTCCAGGCTCGCCTGCGCGGCCCGCTGGGCGGACTCCACCACCGGCCGCCGCTCCGCCTCGTACGCGGCCAGCGCCTCCTCCGGCGTGGGCTGTTCGCGCAGGCTCGCGGCGAGTGCCAGGGCGTCCTCCATCGCGAGTTTGGTGCCCGAGCCGATGGAGAAGTGGGCCGAGTGCGCCGCGTCGCCGAGCAGGACCACGTTCCGGTGCCGCCAGGCGGCGTTGCGCACGGTGGTGAACCGGATCCAGCGGGAGGCGTTGGGGATCAGCCGGTGTCCGTCCAGGTGCCCGGCGAGCAGCTCCGCGCACCGCCGGACGCTCACGGTGTCGCTCTCGCCGCGCGCGAACTCCCGGTCCGCCAGGGCCTCGAAGCCCGCCCGCCGCCAGGGCTCCTCGGCCAGCTCCACGATGAAGGTGGACCGCTCGGCGCTGTACGGGTAGGCGTGCACCTGCAGCACGCCGAAGTCGAAGCGCTCGACGATGAAGGTGAAGGCCTCGAAGACCTTGTCGGTGGCGAGCCACATGTAGCGGCTGCGCCGTTCGTCCAGCTCCGGGCGGAAGGCCTCCGGATACGCCGCCCTGGTGGCGGAGTTGATCCCGTCCGCCGCGACCACCAGGTCGTACTCCGCGGCGAGCCGCCCGACCGGCGGGGCGGGCGTGCGGTAGCGCACGTCCACCGCCAGCTCCGCGCAGCGGCGTTGCAGGATCGCGCGCAGCCGGTTGCGGTCCAGCGCCGCGAAGCCGTGCCCGCCGCAGGTGCGCACCTGGCCGGCGTAGCGGACGTCGATGTCGCTCCAGCGGGCGAACTCCGCGCTCATCGCGGCGAACACCCGCGGGTCGGCCCGGGCGATGCCGTCCAGCGTCTCGTCGGAGAAGACCACGCCGAAGCCGAACCCGTCGTCACGGCCGTCCCGTTCGAAGACGGTGATCTCCCGGCCGGGCGCCGTCTGCCGGGCCAGCGCGGCGAAGTAGAGCCCGCCTGGACCGGCGCCGATCACCGCGATGCGCCCGGCGCCGGCCGTCACCGGATCACCTCCGGCTCCTGGCGCCCGGCTGCGGCCAGCGCCTGGCGCACCCCGTCCGGCCACGGCTCGCTGCCCTCGGCGTGCGGCGCGGCGTGCACCACCGACATCCGCCCGCTGGCGGCCAGCCCGTGCGGCCCGTGCACCTCGAAGGCGTAGTGCAGCGAGGAGCCGCCGACGCGTTCGACCCGCAGCTCGGTGCGGACCACGTCGCCGAACCAGAGCCGTTCGCGGTAGTCCGCCTCGAAGTGCACCCGGGGGATCCGCCCGAACAGGCCGTCCAGCCCCAGCCGGCGCAGCAGCGTCGCCTCGGCGGCCTCGGCCCAGCGCTGGACGGCCGAGAAGTGGTAGTGCCCGGCCGCGTCGGTGTCCGACCACTCGACCCGGCGCTCGGTGGTCACACTGGCCGGCGCCCCGGTGGCCCCGGTGGCCCCGGTGGCCCCGGCGGTCCCGGCGGCCCCGGCGGCCGCGCGGCGGCGCAGCTCGGCGCGGGCCAGCTTCCCGGTGGCGGTGCGCGGCAGCGCGTCGGTGAACTCCACCACGCGCGGGTACTTGTACGGCGCGACGGTCCGCTTCACGTGCTCCTGGAGCGCCCGGACCGTCGCCGGTCCGCCCGCCACCCCGGCGCGCAGCACCACATACGCCTTGACGACGGTGCCGCGCCGCTCGTCCGGTGCCCCGACCACCGCGCAGTCGGCGACGTCCGGGTGCCCGGCGAGCACCTGCTCGACCTCGGGACCGGCGATGTTGTAGCCGGCCGAGACGATCATGTCGTCCGTGCGCGCCCGGTACCAGAAGTAGCCGTCGGCGTCGCGCGCACAGGTGTCCCCGGTGAGGTTCCAGCCGTCCCGGACGTACTCGCGCTGGCGCGGGTCGTTCAGGTAGCGGCAGCCGGTCGGGCCCTTGACGGCGAGCCGTCCGGGCTGCCCGTCGGGCACCGGCCGGCCCCGGTCGTCCAGTACCGCCGCCCGGTATCCGGGCACCGGCAGCCCGGTCGCACCGGGGCGGATGCCGGCGTCGGCGGCGGATATGAACACGTGCAGCAGCTCGGTCGCCCCGATGCCGTCGATCAGCCGCACCCCGGTGGCCGCCCGGAACGCCTCCCAGACGGTCGCCGGCAGGGGCTCGCCCGCCGACACGCAGCGCCGCACCCCCGCCAGCCGGTCGGCCAGTCCGGCGGCGAGGATCGCCCGGTAGGCCGTCGGCGCGGTGAACAGCACGCTCACCCCGTGCCGGCGGACCTGTTCGGCCAGCTGCTCGGGCGCGGCCTGTTCCAGCAGCAGGGCGGCGGCGCCGGCCCGCAGCGGGAAGACCACCAGCCCGCCGAGCCCGAAGGTGAAGGCGAGCGGCGGGGTGCCGCCGAACAGGTCCCCCGGGGTGGGGCGCAGCAGGTGGCGGGAGAAGGTGTCGGCGGTGGCGAGGACGTCCCGGTGGAAGTGCAGGGTCGCCTTGGGGCGGCCGGTGGTGCCGGAGGTGAAGGCGATCAGCGCCACGTCGTCGGCGGCCGTCGGTACGGCGGTGAACCCGGCGCCGCCGGTCAGGCCCCGCGGCCCGGCCCCGTCGTAGGGCACCACCGTCAGCCCGGGCGTCTCGGCCCGCTCCAGCTCTGCCAGGAACCGCCCGTCGCACAGCGCCACCACCGGCCGGGCGATCGCGCAGAGCGCGCTCAGCTCTCCCGCCCGCAGCAGCGGCATGGTGGTCACGGCCACCCCGCCCGCCTTCAGCACCCCGAGCCAACAGGCCACCAGCCACGGCGCGTTGGGGCCCCGCAGGAGCACCCGGTTCCCGGGCACCAGGCCGAGCCGTCCGGCCAGCAGCCGGGCCACCGCGTCCGCCCGTTCGCGCAGCTCGCCGTACGTCCACCGGCTGTCCGGCGTGACCAGGCACCGCCGGTCGGGCCCGTACCGCGCGATCGTCGCGTCGAGCAGCTCGTGTGCGCAGTTCAGCCGGTCCGGATATGCCAACTCCGGTAACTCGAAGAGGAGTTCGGGCCATTCGTCGAGTGGTGGGAGGTTGTCGCGACAGAACGTGTCCACGTGCGCAGAGGGAGAGAGCTCCATGGGCGGGCCACCTCATCGGGCGAGCGGGAGTGAGCCCAGTATCGCGCTTCGGTGACGCCAGTCAAGGGATCGATACACGCATTCGGCCCAGCCCGCCCCGGCCGCGCCCGCTCCGCCCCGGCGGGTCGGCCCCGGCGGGTCAGCCCCGCAGCCACCGCAGGGCCGCCTCGGCGGCGCGGGCACCGCACATGCCGTGGGCACCCGGGCCGGGCGGGGTGGCGGCGGAGCAGAGGTAGTGGCCGGGCAGGCCGGTGGCGTAGGGGTGGAGGGTGGGGCGCGGGCCGAGGAGGAGCCGGCCGGCGCTCTCGGCTCCGGTCATGATGTCGCCGCCGACGAGGTTGGCGTTGTCGGCGGCGAAGTCGGCGGGACGGCGTACGGCCAGGCCGACGATCCGCTCGCGGAAGCCGGGGGCGAAGCCCTCGATCCGGTCGGTGACCGCCCCGGTGGCGTCCCCGGTGTAGCCGTGCGGCACATGGGCGTAGCTCCACACCGGGTGGACGTCGCCGACGGAGCGCTGCGGGTCGGCCAGGTACTGCTGGCCGACCAGGACGAACGGCCGCCGCGGCATCCGCCCGGCGGCGACGGCGCGCTCGGCGGCCGCGATCTCGGCGAAGCCGCCGCCGAGGTGGACGGTGCCGGCGCGGCGGGCGGGTTCGGCCGTCCAGGGCACACCGCCCTCGACGGCGAAGTCGACCTTGAACGCGCCGGGTCCGTGCCGGAAGCGGCGGTAGGCGCGGGCGGTCCGGACCGGCAGCCGGTCGCCGAGGAGGTCGGCGACCGCGCCGGGGGCGAGGTCGTACAGGACGAGGTCGGCGGGCGGGATCCGGTCGGCCGAGCGGACCCGCACCCCGGTCTCGACGGTGCCGCCCAGCTCGGTGAGCAGCGCGACCAGCGCCCGGGTGATCGCCCCCGAACCGCCGACGGCCACCGCCCAGCCGTACCGGTGCCCGGCGGTCAGCAGCCCGAGCCCGATCGCCGCGCTCAGCGGCCGGTGCAGCGGCTGGAACGCGTGCGCCGCCGCCCCGCCGAACAGGGCCCGCGCCCGCTCGCCGCAGAACGCCCGGGCCAGGGCGGAGGCCGGGAGGAGCGCGGGCAGCCCGAACCGGGAGAGCAGCACCGGGTGGCGGGGGAGGCGCAGCAGCGGGCCCATGAGGTCGGGGGCGAGCCGGTCGTACCCCGCGACCGGCCGCTCGAACAGCTGCCGCCACCGCCGGCCGTCGACGCCGCCCAGCGCGTCGGCGGTGGCGGCGACCGACCGGTACAGGACCCCGGCCGTGCCGTCGTCCAGCGGGTGCGCGCAGTCGACCTCCGGCAGCCGGAACTCCAGTCCGAACCGCTCCAGCCCCAGACCGCGCAGGAACGGCGAGCCGACGGTCATCGGGTGGACGGCCGAGCAGTGGTCGTGCAGCAGCCCGGGCAGGATCGCCTCACCGCTGCGCGCCCCGCCGCCCGGCTCCTCGGCGGCCTCCAGCACGGTCACCCGCAACCCGGCCCGGGCCAGCCGGACGGCGGCGGCGAGCCCGTTGGGCCCACCGCCCACGACCACGGCGGTACTCATGGGCCCAGCATCCCGCACCGGCCCGCTCCCAGCGCTGCGGCAGCCCGCACCCGTCCGGCCCGCGGGCCCCGGCCGTGTTCTCCGCGCCGGCCGGCGCCGGGCGCCGTGCGGCCCCGCCCCGACGGCCGGCTCCACCAGCCGCCCCGGTGCGAACGCGGAGGTCTCCTCGGCCGACGGGCGCAGGTCCTCGCCGTCCGCGCCGGGCAGCTCCTCGGCCGTCGCCGCCGCCCACCGACGCCCGACCTCGGCGAGCCCGGCCTCCGGAAGCTCCGCCAGGGCGTCCCGCACCGGTCGGCCGAGCCGCATCACCCGTGGCCCGGTCGCCCAGGGGCCGTCCTCGTCCGCGGGCCCTCCCGGCCGGGCGGCGGTGTGGTCGGCCACACCGGCGCCCCGCCGGCCGGGCCGACCGCCCACTCCACCCGCCGCACGACGGCGATCAGCTGCCCCAGCACGACATCCGGGTCCACCCCTGGGCCCCGACCCCGTCGAACACCGCCCGCGCGCCCCCGACCAGCGGCCCGCCCTCGGCGGCCCGGACCGCGGCGAGGACGGTGCCGTCGTCGGCCGCGCGGACGTCGTCGGTCAGGACGCCCAGGGCCGGCGGTTCCTGTCCGCTCGCTGGTGGGTGCGGTGCGCGACCAGTGGACCAGTGGACCAGCGGCCACCGACATCGCTCAGCTGGTGGGCGCGGCGAGGTGTTCGCCGAGTTCACGGGCGTTGCCGTGGTACAGGTGGACGCCCTCGACCGGTGTGAAGCGCAGAGCCTCGCGGGTGCCCAGCCGGTCGCTCACCAGCTCCAGGACGCTCCTGGAGACGGTGAGTGCGGCGATCGGGCTGTACGGGGCCCGCGGTGCCGTCGCGAGCCTCCTCAGCAAGGCCCGGCGGCCGGGTGCCGGGGATTCGTGCGGGCCGGCGAAGACCGCCAGGCCGAGCGGGGGCCCGGTCCCGGCGGGGAGTCCGGACATGGCCCGCCACACCCGCACGATCACGCGCCCGACGGCCGCCGGCGGATCCCGCTCGTCGGTGAGGGTCACCTGGAGCGCGGTGTCGAGGTCGGTCACCGTGCCGTCGGCCTCGGAGCCGGCCACGAGGCCCACCAGGATCTCCGTCACGAGGAGCTTGGCGCTTCCGAGATCGGAACCCCGCAGATGGAAGACCAGGTGGACCGTCGTTCCGTCCGACGCGCCGTCGGCGATCCGGGACAGCCGGTCGTAGGCCGTGCGTTGGCTCCCGGTGACCTCCTCACCGGGCCGCCGGCCGTCGAGTTCCCGCCGGAGGCGCTCAAGGAACCGCGTCTCCTCCTCGTGGTCGCCGTCCCGGCGGAGGGCGGCGAGCGCGGCGTCCGCCACCGTGGCCAGGTCGTCGAAGCGGCGTACCCGGACCAGGAGCACCGTCAGCGCTGTCGCGAGGGCGGAGGCGGCGTAGCGGACCAGCGGGAGCAGGACGGGCCGCTCGGCGTCCAGCCAGGCGAGGACCTCCGCGGACGAGCGGAAGCGGTCGGTGGCCCCGTGGTCGAGGTGGTCGACGGCGGTCTCCACCGTGGAGCGGTAGTGCGTCAGCAGCTGTGCGAGGGCGTGGTCCCGGTCGTCGGCGTGGTCCTCGCACAGGCCGCTGGCGTAGAGGGTGAGCAGCGGGTGGACCGACCAGCGGCCCCAGGCCGAGCCGAAGCCGACGAGGTGGGTGTGGGCCAGCTTCCCCAGGAGGTCCTCGGCCGCCCGGGCGTCGAGGTCCGCGAGGCGGGCCGCCGCCTCCGTGGTCAGATCGGGATGGGGGAACACGGAGAGCAGCCGGAAGAGCCGCGCCTGATCGTCCGGGAGCCGCTGGTACGACACGTCGAAGGCCGTCCGCACGCTCAGCTCGTCGTGGCGGATCAGGTCGAGCCTCGGACCGGGATCGGTCAGCCGCTCGACCAGGGAGGCCACCGGGCGGGTGGGGGCGTCGGCCAGCAGGCCGGCGCAGAGGACCAGCGCCAGCGGCAGCCCGCCGCACAGCTCCGCCAGCGCCCTGGCCCGGTCGGGAGCCTCGGCGATCCGGGTGTCGTCGCCCAGGCGCTGCCGGAGGTGGTTCTCCAGGAGCCGGACCGAGGCGTCGGAGGACAGCACGCCGACGTCGAACAGCCGGGCGTCGAGCCGCAGGGCGTTCCGCGAGCTGACGAGGACGGTGACGGCGCCGTGGGACGGGATCAGCTTCACCGCGTCGGCGGCGCTCGTCGCGTTGTCGAGGACCATGAGGACGGGCCCGAACTCGTGGGCGGTCCAGGCCAGCACACGCTGGTGGAGGCGGAGCCGCTCGGCACGTCCGGCCGGGACGGCCTCCGGGGTGACACCGAGGGAGCGGAGCAGGAACTCCACGGCTCGCTCGGCGGTGAGCGCGTCACCGCTCCGGTTGCCCGCCAGGTCGAGGTACAGGACCCCGCCGGGATACCACCCGCGCTCCAGGGCCCGGCCCGCGGCCTGGAGGACGAGCTCCGTCTTCCCGACACCGGGAGGGCCGGAGACCACGGCCGTACGGTTGCCGCCGGTGCCCGGCCTGGCGGGCGTCAGGAAGCCGGTGAGCCGGTCGAGTTCCTCCTCGCGACCGGTGAACGCGCGGGACGCGGCCGGCAGCGGCGCCAGGGGGACGCGTCGCGACGGGGGGACGCTCACGATGCCGGCCGGGAGGAGGCCCCCCTCCCCGGCGGTCGCGTTCCGCGGCCCCGGCGCGGCGAGGGCCTCCGCCACGTCCGCGGCGAGGTTGCGGGCGGCCAGCTGGACCGGGACGGGCGGCAGCCGGCGGGCCAGTCGCCGCAGGGCCCGCTCCACCGCGGGGTCCGCCGCATCGTGCTCCGGGCCCAGCCACGTCCGCAGCTCGTCCACCACCTCGTCGGGGCCGAGCGCTCCGAGCCGGACGACCCGGGCTCCGGCCGGGGGCCGCCAGGCGGCGATGGATTCGGTCGTGACGACGACGCATCCCCGGCCGTACCGGGGGAGCGGCAACCCGCTGTCGCCCGCCCAGACCTCCCGGGGAACGCCGTCGAGGACGACGAGCCAGTCCTGATGCCGCGCCAGCTGCCGCCACAGCGGAGTGAGGGAGGATTCGTCGAACGGGGCGCCGGGCGGGGTGAGGGCCTGCCAGAGCCGGGACAGCCCCGTCCACAGCGTGGCGGGCCGGCGGGTGTCGATCCAGTGGACGAACGGATGCGACCCGCCGAACGCGCGGACGTACTCCTGGACGAGCCGTCGGCGTCCCGTCCCCCGGGCGCCGGTGAGGATCACCAGGTCGGGGCGGTGCGGCCCGGTCACCGCCCGGGTGGGGGAGAACGCCTCCGCCAGCTCGGCCAGTTCGCGGCGCCGGCCGATCATGGCCGGGGGATCGGGCGGGCTCAGGACGGGTGGCACCGGGACCAGCCGGTCGGTCCTGAGGACCGGTGCGGCCGTCGGGGCAGTGGGCGCCGCCGGGGCAGTGGGGGCCGCCGCGCCGTCCCGCGCCGACCGCTCCAGCACCGAGGCCAGTCGTGCGGCGTCCTCCGCGTGCCGGCCGCCGGCGCCCGCCAGGACCTCCACCGCGACCTCCGCGAAGACCCGGCTCCGCTCCGACAGCGCCTCCGGCGGCGCACCGTCCCCGCCGACCGTGGCCAGGGCGCGGAAGTCGAGCGTCCCGCCGAAGGTCGCGGCGACCCGGCCGGACACCTTGGCGAGGAGCGCCAGCACGTCCACCGACTCGGTACGGCTCAGCTCGGTGAGCAGCTCCGCCCGCACCCCGCTCCGGAAGGCATAGACCTGCTCGTCCGGATCCCCGGCGGCCGTGCCGGGCGGTTCGAGCAGGCCGGAGACGAACAGTTCCGCGAGGTCCGTCTGCCCGGACTCGGGGACGGCGGCCCGCTGGACCAGCCGCATCACCGGAAGGCTCAGCGGCGCCGCCGCCAGGTGGCAGGCGAGCCGGTAGGCCGCCGGGGAGCTGCCGGCCCGGAAGCGGGTGACGCGCTCGGCGGGCGTGGCCGGATCCTCGGCGGGGCCGGCCGGCCGCTGCGGGCGCGGTACGCCGTCGAGCGGGGCGGCCAGCATCGGCGTCCAGCCGCCGGAGCGGCCCGCGGTGAGCCGGGCCCACGGGGCGAGCCAGTCGGCGTCGACCTCCAGGACCGGCAGCCAGCGGACGCGGGCTCGTCCGGCGGCGCCCCGGGCGCCGCGCGGGATGCCGGGCAGCGCGGCCTCCGAACGGAACACCGGGACCGGCCGGCCGGTGGCGGAGGCGCGCGCCTCCACCGGGGCGGTGCGCAGCGCGGTGCGGTGCCACAGCCGCCGGGGCAGCACCTGCAGCGCCGCGGCCGGCCGGGTGGCGGCGGCGGAGGCCAGGAAGCGGGGCAGCTCCTCCCCGTACCAGGCCGGGCCGACGCCGTCGGTGAGGACGAGCAGGATCCGGCGGCCGGTCGGGTCCAGGAGCGGGCGGAACCAGCCGGACCGGGGGCCGGGGGGTACGGCCGGGGGGTGGCGGCGGAGCGGGGTGAGCGCGGGAACGTCCAGGTCGGTCCGCAGCGACCAGCGGCGGACGTCGGCGAAGGCGCCGTGCCGCTCCAGCAGGGTGCCCACCTCCTCGGCGAGCCGGTGCCAGACGGCCATCGTGGCGCCGGTGTCGACCAGCAGGTCGACCGAGAAGTACGGCTGCCGGGCGGGGCGCCAGGCCGGGAGCAGGATGCCCGTCTCGGCGGTGTTCTCGGCGGTCGTCTCCTCGTCGAGGGCCGCCCGCCCGGGGGCGTCGGCCGGCCGTCGCAGCGGGCGCAGCGCCCGGGCGAGGTCCAGTGCGCCGTCGAGCGCGCGGGGGCGGGTGACCCGGACGGTCCGCCCGCCGGGCGCGGCGGCGCTGCCCGGGCCGGGGGCACCGGCGGGGGAGTGCAGCGCGGCCCGGGGGCCGGGGGCCTCCGGCCGGCGGGCCGGCCAGGGCGGGAGGCCGGCCGCGGGCGAGGCCGCCGCCGTCTCCCCGGTGGCCGCGGGCCCGGGCCGGGCGTCGCCCTCGGGCTGCGGTGTCCCGGGCGGGGCGGGCCGCGGGCCCAGCCCGGAGAGCCGGGCGATCCACAGGACGGCCGCGAGGTCGCCGGCCGTCGGCGGCCCGCCGTCGCCCGGGGCGAGCAGGCCGCCGAGCGCCTCCCTCAGCGGATCCGCCGAGGAGTCCTGCACCGCCCCGCCCGGCGGCACCTCCGAGGACCGGTCCACCGGCCCGCTCAGCTCTCGTTGAGCGGGCGCAGCAGGACGTCGTGCAGGACGTCGTGGCCGCGCTCGCCGTCCACGAGGCCGCGTCCGGCCATCAGCAGGGCGTTGAGCAGCTGGTCGTTGGCCAGTTCCGCGCCCTCCTCCCGCCGGCGGCGGAGGAACTCGGCGATCAGCGCCCTGGTCGCCCCGGCGGCCGCCGCCTCCTCGCCCAGGTGGGCGGCGACCATCGCGGCGAGCCGCTCCGCGCCCGGCGGCTGGATCTCCAGCCGCAGGCAGCGCCGCAGCAGGGCGCTCGGGAACTCGCGCTCGCCGTTGCTGGTGAGCACGACCAGCGGGAACTGCGCGCAGCGCACGACCCCGCCGCGCACGACCGTCCTGCCGCCGTGGTCGGCGGTGCCGACGGTGTGGTCGCCGGGGCCGAGCCGCACCAGCTCCGGGATCTCGAACTCGCCCTCCTCGAAGACGTTCAGCAGGTCGTTGGGCAGGTCGAGGTCGCTCTTGTCGATCTCGTCGATCAGCAGCACCCGGGGTCTGCGCCAGGGCAGCAGCGCCGTGCCGAGCGGGCCCAGCCGCAGGAAGCCGCCGATGCCGGGTTCGCCGGCGTCCCGGTCGGCCGGGGGACGCGCGGCGGGTCGGCGGTCCGCCGCCTCCCGCCGCAGCCCGGCCTCGTGCAGCCGGCCGATCGCGTCGTAGCTGTACAGGCCGTCGCGCAGGGCGGACCGGCTGGTGACCGGCCAGCGCAGCACCGGGCCGAGGCCCAGTTCATGGGCGACGGCGTAGGCGAGTGTCGACTTGCCGACACCGGGCTTGCCGGTGATCAGCAGCGGACGGCGCAGGTGCAGGGCGAGGTTGACCAGCTGCACCTCCCGTTCGTCGGCCCGGTGGGCGGCGGCCTGCCGGGCCCGGCCGAGCCGACGGGCCGTCAGGGCCTCGGACTCCTGCGGGGGCAGCTCCTGCACCGCCTCGCCCGGCTCGCCGAAGGCGCGCCAGGCCGGGGCCTCGGGGAGCCGGGCGATCCCGTCGTGGGGGACGCCGGTGCCCCGGTAGATCCACCAGTCCTCGGCCATGTCCGCTCCTGTCTCGCTGCGTGCGGTCCCGGGCCCGCGGGGTGTGCCGGTCATCCGGCCATCCCCGGGAACGGGCTGTCCTGGTCCGGGTCCACGCAGTCCGGGTCCTCCCAGAGCAGCGTGACGTCGTGCCGCGGGTCCCCGGTGTGGGCGCGGAGCTTGCGGCGGTACCGGTGGACGGTGTCGGGCAGGTCGGCCAGGCGGGCCGGCCGGTGGTCGCGCAGGGCCTCGACGAGGACGTCCGCGTCACCGGCCACCCGCCGCCAGAGCAGGCCGGGCATGCCGTCGAGGTACATGGCGTCGTCCACGGCGTACCGCACGTCGGCGTGGAGCTGGTCGTACGGCACGTCGAGGCCCAGGCAGGCGAGGGCGGGGCGCGCGGCGAGCCAGTCCGGAAGGTCGGCGACGCGCGCCGGGTCGAGCGGGGGCCAGCCGATCCGGTCGAGCGGGTCGGCCCGGCCGTCCCCGGTCACCAGGCTGCCGAGCTGCTGCCACCGCGCGTGCCAGGCCTCGAAGTTGACGAAGGGATCGGTGTACCGCTCCAGCGAGCGGACCACCACCGGATGGTGCTGGCCGATCGGCCGCCCGGTGGCGCCGGAGGACCACAGCTCGGCCGCGTGGCCGAGCATCGACCGGGGGAGCAGGAACTCGATCCGCACGGCCTTGCCGCGGATCTCCCGCCTCAGCGCCGGCCAGTGGACCAGCGCGGCGGCGCCGGTGGCGGCCAGTTCGCTCCGGGTGAGCGAGGCGATGACCGGGAGGCGGTCGGCGCGCTCGAACGGGCCTCCGGCGATCGGCTGGCGGTAGTAGGAGAGCCGCAGACGGTACCGGGTGTCGCCCGCGTGCTCCGGGGTCTCCTCGTCCAGCCGGATCTGGATGATCAGCCGCACCCGGGCCGCGGCCGCGGGTGCCGGGCCGCCGAAGGCGTCCACGAAGCGCCGCAGCGCGGGCAGTTCGGCGTGCCGGGTGACGCGCGGGTCGGCGCCGAGCGCGCGGAGGAAGCCGGTGAGCGGGCCGAGGACGTCGGGGCCGCGCCGGTCGGCGAGACGGCCCAGGAGCGCGGGCAGGCTCTCCTCGCCGCTGAGGTCCCGCAGCCCGGCGGTGTTCCCGGGCACGTGGCGGTGGAGCCCGGGGAATGCCGGGAGGTGGAGCAACTCGGCCACCACTGAGAGGAGTTCGCCGGTGTGCGGTTCGGGGTCGCGGGTCAGCAGCAGCGTGGTGAGGTCCAGCCAGGGCAGGGCGGCGTCGTCCGGGGCCAGGGTGCGCAGCGCGTCGCACAGGGACTCCAGCGCGACCCGGGGATCGGTGCGGGCCGCGACGGCCTCGACCAGGTGGCGGACGTGGGTGCTCGGCCGGCCGTGCTCGGTGATGTCGGCGTCGATGCCGGGGGTCGCGGCCGATCGCCCCATGGCGGCGACGAGTTGTTGCCGGAAGTCGTGCCGTCGCATCCTGGGGCAGCCGAGGAGGACCTCGGTCAGCAGTCGGTCCGCCGCCCCGCTCCACGGTCTCGGGGGCGGCGTCGGCGCCGCTCCGCTCATCCGCTCTCCCGCTCGCCGACCGCCCGTCCCACCAGCCGGCGCAGACCGTCGAGCGCCCCGTCCTCCGGGGCCAGCCCGGCCAGCGCGGTGACCAGGGCCCGCAGGGCGACCCGGCCGTCGCGGAAGCTCCGGCAGCCCGCCACGACGGCGTGGAGGTGCAGGCGCCGGTCGGGCAGTTCGTCCGCCTCGAAGCCGTACGGCAGGCCGAGTTCCCGGCCCATCGCGTCCAGCAGCAGGAACCGGCCGTCGGAGCGTCGCAGCAGCCGGAAGGCCATCAGGGCGGCGACCAGTTCGTCGTCGCCCGGCGGCGGCGCGGGCGGGCCGGGCACCGCGGCCCGCGCCGTCCCGAGCAGGGCGTCCAGGACGGCGGCCGGGGTGAACCAGCCGCCGTGGTCCAGCTCGTAGGAGCGGCTGCCCTTGAGCACCCCGTGGACCAGCCCGTCCGCGCCGACGAGCATGCTGCCGCTGTGGCCGTCACGCACGCCGTCGCCGCTCACCCGGACGAAGTCGCCCGCGGGGCCGACGACCCGCAGGGCGAGGGTGTCCGGCCGGGCGGTGCCGAGGTCCGGGGTGTGGGTGGAGAAGCCGAGCGCCGTGAGCCGGGTGCCCGTCGCGAGCTCGCCGGTCCCCAGCGGGGCCACCGGGTGGCCGGTCCAGCCGGGAACCGGCAGCAGGGCGAGGTCGGGGAACGGGTGGAACGGCCCGCCGGTGCCCGTCTCCGGGAACAGCCGGAGGTCCTGGGCCGCGACGGGGTGCACGTCCGGGCCGTGCCGCAGGGTCACCGGGGCGGCCTTCTGCCGGGCCCCCGCGAGGACGTGCGCGGCGGTGACGGCCAGGCCGGGGGCGACCAGGAACCCGCAGCCGGCGAAGTCGCCGTCGGTCTCGACCATCACCGCACAGGACCGCAGGGGATCGGGGCCCGCACGGCCGGGCGCCGCCGTCGCGGTCACTCGGCGTCGGCCGCGCCCGGGAGCGGGGACGGCTGCGGTGCGTTCCGCCGGCGGCGCTCGGCGAGGTCCCAGGAGAGCCGGACGGTGAGTCCGGCCTCGCCGCCGGCCTCGGCGATGACGCCGAGCAACTGGCCGGACTTGACCGCCAGTTTGAGGCCGAACTCGACCTCGAAGGCGTCCGGCGAGCCCGCCGCGTCCTGGGCGATGCTCTCGGCCGCCCAGCGGCCCACCCCCTGGACGGTGGCCCGCACCTGGTCCAGCGTCAGGGCGACGGCCTCGCCCAGCTGCTCCGTCGCCCGGCGGGCCCCGCCGCCGAGCCGGGCATCGCCGAAGGGCTCCCGCTGGGGTGAACGTCCGTCCTGCTGCTGGAAGTTCACCTCTCCGACCACCTCGGCGCGAACGGTCGTGCCGTCCCCGAGGTCGATCGTCACGGTTTCGGTCACGGGCCCCGCCCCTTGGGAAAGTTCTGTTCCGACGGACCATCAGAATACCCGCCCCGCAGGGCCGGCGGGCCCGGCTCGGGGCGCTTCGCCGGAGGGCCCGGCCGCGGGCGGCTTCAGGCGTCGGTGGGCAGCGGGCGGGCCGGGGGGCGGGGTGGGGCGCTGCGGGGGTGGACGGGCAGCGGCAGGCCGAGGGAGGCGTCGGAGCCGGGCGGGAGGGCGAGCGCGGCGGCGGTCTCCGGCGGCAGGTCGCGCAGCCCGAGCAGGCCGCAGGCGAGCCGGGCGGTGGCCCGGTGCCAGTCGCCGATCCGCCGCATCAGGGTGTGGCCGGTCCCGGCGACGGTGTAGCCGCAGACCCGTGCCCCGGCGGCGCGGCCCCGGGCGGCGAAGGCGCGGGTGTCGGCGGGGGAGGTGACCCGGTCGAGGTCGCCGTGCAGCATCAGGACGTCACGCCCGGCCAGCTGCTCACACGGGTCCTCGGCCGGGCACCACGGGGCGAGCGCGACGACGCCGGTGACCGTGGGATGGCCGGCCGCCCGCAGCGCCGCCCGGCCGCCCATCGAGTGGCCGACCAGGACGGTCGGCACCGGGCCCAGCTCCTCGGCGAGGTCGTCGAGCGCGGCGAGGGCGTCGCGGGCGGCGTCGGCCCGCTCGCCGTTCCAGCCGCGGTGGCGGTAGCGGACGGTGCCGACCGCGATGTCCGCGCCCGCGGTCTCCCGGCGCAGCGCGCGCACGAAACCGGTCATCCGCAGACCCGGCAGGTTGAGCGGCCCGGGCCGGGAGAGGCTGTGCTCCTGTCCGCCGTGCAGGACCAGGACCGCGGCGCCCGGCCGCTGCGGCCGCCCGTGCCAGGCCAGTGCCCGGTGACCGCCCCTGCCGTTGTCGCCCAAGGTCCGCCCCGCTCCCGCCCGTCGTCCGTGTTCCCGGACCGCCACTGTACGCGGCGGGCACGCCGCGGGGGCAGCGGCGTTCACCCGTGGAGGCCAGTGCGGGGCGCCGGGGCGTGCGGGCGTCCGGGGACCCTGCTATCCACGAAGGGTGGGGGGTCGCCGCGCCGCTCCCGGCGCGGTGCCGCCGAGTGGAGGACTCCCGTGGCTCAGCAGCTCGCACTGTCCGTCGACTTCGGCTCCGGCTTCACCGAGGCCTGGTCGAAGGTCGCCAAGTTCATTCCGCAGTTCATCGCCTTCCTGGCGATCCTGGTCATCGGCTGGTTCGTCGCCAAGGCCATCGCCCGGATCCTCGACCGCGTGCTGCGCAGGGTCGGCTCCGAGCGGGTGGCCGAGCGGTCCGGGATCGCCCGGCACCTGGAGGGCTCGAAGTACGACCTGACGGGGATCGTCGCCAAGATCGTCTACTACGCGATCCTGCTGATGGCCCTCCAGCTGGCGTTCGGCGTCTTCGGCCCGAACCCGATCAGCGTGATGATCAACGGCATCGTCGCCTGGCTGCCGAAGGGCATCGTGGCGGTCGTCATCGTGGTCGTGGCGATGGCCATCGCCAACGCCGTGCGCGACATCGTGCGCAGCGCGCTGTCCGGCGCGGCGTACGGACGGACGGTGGCCACCATCGCCTGGGCGTTCATCGTCCTGCTGGGCGTGGTGGCGGCGCTGGGGCAGGCCGGGATCGCCACCGCGATCACCGGGCCGGTGCTGGTCGCGGTGCTGGCCTCGATCGCGGGCGTCCTGATCGTCGGCGTCGGCGGCGGTCTGATCATCCCGATGCGCCAGCGCTGGGAGCGCTGGCTGTCCAGCGCCGAGCAGGAGACCGCCAAGCTGCGCGGCAGTGCCTACCAGGCGGGACGCTCGGACGCGCTGACCAACCAGCCGGCCCGGCCGACCACCCCGGCCACCCCGCCGCCGGCCCCGGGCATCGACCCCGGCCGGCCGGGCGAGCAGCCGGGCTGAGCCGGTCACCGGCGGCCGCCCGGTCGCCGGTCGCCGGGCTCAGGCCGCGAGCAGGCCGTCCTGCCGGACCAGCCAGCAGATCGCGGTCAGCCGGTGCACCGCGTAGTCGTACCCGACCGGTTCGCGCCAGCCGATCTCGGCGAGCGCGTCGAGGAAGCCCAGCGCGTAGTCCGACAGCTCCTCGCGGTCCAGGGGCCGGGGCAGCAGCTCCGGCCCCTGCGCGTACAGCAGCTCGCGCAGCTCGGCGGCGTGCTGGTCGACCGCCGCGGTGAAGCCGGGCTCGAAGGCGAACTCGGCGAGCCGGGGCGTGAAGGCGGCGACGATCCCGGGCAGCGGACAGCCGGCCGGACGGTTGCGCGGGTCTGGGGAGTCGTCGGGGGAGCCCCGGTGCGACTCGTCGGGCGTGACGGGCATCCGTCCACGGTAGGCGAGCGCGGGCGCGGCTCCGGCCGCCCGGGGCGGTTGCGGACTGAGACCTTGGCCACGCCGCCGTCACCACCGCGCGGCCGGAGCGGAACCTCCGGTGCGGGTTCGGGGGATCCGCCGTGGGGGAGGGGCGGTCCGTACCAGAATGGCCGGTATGGATCTGCGTATCTTCACCGAACCCCAGCAGGGTGCGAGCTACGACACCCTCCTGCGGGTGGCCCGGACCACCGAGGAGCTCGGGGCCTTCAGCGCCTTCTTCCGCTCCGACCACTACCTCAGGATGGGCGGCGTCAGCGGCCTGCCCGGCCCGACCGACGCCTGGATCACCCTGGCCGGCCTGGCCCGCGAGACCAGCACCATCCGCCTCGGCACCCTGATGAGCGCCGCCACCTTCCGGCTGCCCGGCGTGCTCGCCATCCAGGTCGCCCAGGTCGACGCGATGAGCGGCGGCCGGGTCGAGTTCGGTCTCGGCGCCGGCTGGTACGAGCAGGAGCACGCCGCCTACGGCATCCCCTTCCCGAAGGAGAAGTTCGGGCGGCTGGAGGAGCAGCTGGAGATCATCACCGGGCTGTGGAGCACCGCGGTGGGCGAGACCTTCGACTTCGAGGGGGAGTACTACCGGCTGAGCGAGTCGCCGGCGCTGCCCAAGCCGGTGCAGGCGAAGATCCCGGTGCTGGTCGGCGGCAAGGGCCCGACCCGCACCCCGGCGCTGGCCGCCCGCTTCGCCGACGAGTTCAACCTGCCGTTCGTCTCCGTCGACGAGACCGCCGCCCAGTTCGGCCGGGTCCGCGAGGCCGTCGAGAAGGCCGGCCGCCGGGCCGGCGACCTGCTCTACTCCAACGCGCTGGTGGTCTGCGTCGGCCGGGACGACGCCGAGGTGGCCCGCCGGGCCGCGGTGATCGGCCGCGAGGTCGACGAGCTGAAGGCCAACGGCCTGGCCGGCACCCCGGACGAGGTGGTGGAGCGGATCGGCCGGTTCGCCGCCGTCGGCTCCCAGCGGATCTACCTCCAGGTCCTGGACCTGGAGGACCTCGACCACCTGGAGCTGATCGCCTCCCGGGTCGCCCCGCAGCTCGGCTGAGCGGTCCGGCCCCCGCGGCGCCGCGCCGGCCGGCCGCAGCGGTCCGCTGTCACGCTCCCGGGGCGGTTCTGTGACGCACCCGGGGCGTGGAGGGCTCGGCCCGGACCCGGTCTGACCACTAGTCTTTACTCTCTCTTGAAGGGGGAAGGCTCTTCGGGAGGCGGGTCCGGGAGAGCCCGGGCCGGCGGGGAGGCAGGGGGTTTCGATGGCGGACGTGCAGGTCTCCAGGACGGTCCTCGACCGGACGGTGCCGGCGCCCCGGGCCGGCTGTCCGGACGTCGCGGCGCCCGCCGGCGCCGCGCTGCGCCCGCGCGGGCTGCAGGACCTTCGCCGGGCCGGGCCCGGCCGGGTCCGGCCGGCCGCGCTGCACTATCCGGCGGACGACCTGCTGGTGGTCTCCGGACTGCCGGGCAGCGGGAAGAGCACCCTGATGCGCCGCTGCGTGAGCGCCCCGCTGGTCGACTCGCAGCTGGTCCGCGAGGAGTACGCGGCCCGGCTGCCGGCCTGGCTGCCGTACGCGGTCTACCGCCCGCTGGTGCGGATCGCGCACTACCGGCGGCTGCGGCGCGCCGTGCTGGCCGGCGGCCCGCTCGCCGTGCACGACTGCGGGGCGGTGCCGTACGTGCGCCAGTGGCTGGTCCGGATGGCCGAGCGGCAGGGGCGCCGGGTGCACCTGGTCCTGCTGGACGCCAGCGCCGAGGAGGCCCGCGACGGCCAGCGCGCCCGCGGTCAGGCCGTCTCCGCGTACGCCTTCGCCCGCCACCGGGAGGCGGCCCGGCGGCTGCGCCGGCGGCTGGCCGGGACGGGCAGCCCGCCCGCCGGATGTGCGTCGGCCGTGGTACTCGACCGGGCCGGTGCGCGTGCCCTGCGGGAGATCGTCTTCCTGGCGTCGTAGTCTCGGCGAGGCGGTTCGGGCACCCGGTTCATCCCGTTCGTCCTGTTCCGCCGGCCGCCGCACCGCTGCGCGGGGCAGACGGGGTGTCACGTTTCGGACAGGCCGGGGCCGGTACTGTGCGCAGGTGCGCGACGGGAAATGCTCCATGTGCGGCGAGGTCGGGCCGCTCAGACTTCCGGATTATGTCCGATTTGTCGTCAGGAGTTCCAGGCCGGAACGCATCTGACGCGTACACGCAACCCTGCGTAGCCTGTGGCACGGCGGCCCCCCTCAACCGCCGTCCCCCACCACACCCCAGGAGCGCAGATGCGTCGTTCCGTCCGTGTCCCCTCGCGTGCCACCCACAAGTTCCTCGGCGCCGCGGCCGTCGTCGCCGCCCTCGGCCTCACCCAGTTCGCGGCTCCCGCCGCGTCGACCGCCACCGGTGCGCCGGCCCCGTCCGCCGTCTGCGCCGGCGACGCCTCCCAGGACGCCGCGGCCCGCAAGCCCGCCGGCAACCCCGGCGCCCAGGAGCCCAACGCCGTCACCGAGAACCAGGCCCAGGCCATGGACGCGGACCTCCAGTCCCGGCTCAGCCAGCTGGCGCACTCCCCGCAGGGCGGCAACACCCTGGTTGCCCCCGGCACGCTGGCCGCCACCACGACCATCCCGGTGTACGTGCACGTCGTGCACTCCGGCACCACCGGCAAGCTGTCGGCCGCCACCATCGCCCGGCAGATCGACGTCCTCAATGCCGCCTACGGCGGCCAGGGCACGGGCAACACCGCGAGCCAGTTCCGCTTCCAGCTGGTCGCCACCGACTACACCGACAACGCCACCTGGTACAACGGCGTGGCCCCGGGCTCCAGCGCCGAGAAGGCGATGAAGACCCAGCTGCGCAAGGGCGGCGCCAACGCCCTCAACCTCTACAGCGCCAAACTCGGGCAGTCGCTGCTCGGCTGGGCGACCTTCCCGAGCTCCTACCGGTCCAACCCGACCGACGACGGCGTGGTGATCCTCGACGCCTCGTTCCCCGGCGGCTCGGCCGCCAACTACAACGAGGGCGACACCGCCACCCATGAGGTCGGCCACTGGCTCGGGCTCTACCACACCTTCCAGGGCGGCTGCAGCGGCCAGGGTGACTACGTCGCCGACACCCCGGCCGAGGCGAGCGCCGCCTACCAGTGCCCGGCGGGCCGGGACACCTGCACGTCCCCCGGTGCCGACCCGATCCACAACTTCATGGACTACACCTACGACTCCTGCATGACCCAGTTCACCCCCGGACAGGTCGCCCGGATGTCCAACTCCTGGGCCGCCTACCGCGCCTGACGCCCACCGGGCGGCGGTCCGGAATCCCGGCGGGGGGGGGGGGGGGGGGGCCCCCCCCCCCCCCCCCCCCCGGGGGGGGGGGGGGCGCCCCCCCGGGGGCGCGGGCCATTGGGGCCCAAAGTGCCCCCGTATGGATGGTTTTTGGGGCACGGGGC
>NZ_JBIBVJ010000003.1:236502-366906 GCF_043080305.1 Kitasatospora sp. NPDC015120
GGCCGGGGCGCGGGGGGGGCGGCCCCGGGGGCCCCCCCCCCCCCCGCCCCCCCCGGGGGGGGGGGGCGGGGCGCCGGGGGGGGGGGGGGGGGGGCCCCCCCCCCCCCGCCGGCACCCGTTTCGGAGGTGTGCGAACCGATCGGCGCGGCAATTGGCGGACAAATGTCCCCGTTGATCTATGTTTGGAGGGCAAGGGAGCACGTCGAGCAAGGAGCAGCGGCATGGCCAACAGCGCGAACCCCAGGATCGTCGTCGGTGTGGACGGCTCGCCCGCCTCGGAACGGGCGCTGCGCTGGGCGGTCGACTACGCCCGGCTGAGCGGCGGCACCGTCCACACCGTCGCCGCGTGGGAGTACCCGGCGTTCTACGGATGGGCCGGGGCGAGCGTGCCCGCCCCCGAGTTCAACCCCGAGGAACTGGCCGGCAAGACCCTCTCCGACACCGTCGCCAAGACCGTCGGCGACCGGTCCGACGTGCGGATCACCGAGTCGGTGGTCCCCGGCAACGCCGCCCAGGCCCTGCTGGAGGCGGCACGCGGCGCCGCGCTGGTCGTGGTCGGCAGCCGCGGCCTGGGCGGATTCACCGGCGCCCTGCTCGGCTCGGTCAGCCGCCACCTCACCGAGCACGCCCCCTGCCCGGTGGTCGTGGTCCGCCACGGCGCGGGCGGCGAGGAGGCCGCGGCGTAGGCGCACCTGCGACGGGCCGCCGGGCGGGGGGAGGATGGAGGCATGCCAGAAGGTGACTCCGTCTACCGCGCGGCGGCCCGCCTGCACGCCGCCCTCGCCGGGCAGGTGCTGACCACCGGCGAGCTGCGGGTGCCCGCCCACGCCACCGCCGACCTCGCCGGGCGGCGGGTGCTGGAGGTCGTCCCGCGCGGCAAGCACCTGCTCGCCCGCCTGGAGGGAGGCCTCACCCTGCACACCCATCTGCGGATGGACGGCCGCTGGGTCGTCTTCCGCCCCGGCGAACGGTGGACCGGCGCGCCGCTCCACCAGGTCCGCGCCGTCCTCGGCACCGAGCGCGGCACCGCCGTCGGCTACCGGCTGCCCGTCGTCGAACTGCTGCGCACCACCGACGAGCAGCGCGCCGTCGGCCACCTCGGGCCGGACCTCCTCGGGCCCGACTGGGACCCGGCCGAGGCGGTCCGCCGGCTGCTCGCCCATCCCGGGCGGCCGGTCGCCGAGGCCCTCCTCGACCAGCGCAACCTGGCCGGCATCGGCAACGTGTACGCCAACGAGCTCTGCTACCTGGCCGGTGTCACCCCGTGGACGCCGGTCGGCGAACTGGCGAGCGCCGACCGCCTGGTGGCCCGCGCCCACCAGCTGCTGGACGCCAACCGGCTGCGCTCCGGCCACGTCACCACCGGTGACACCCGGCGCGGCCACCAGCAGTGGGTCTACGGCCGGGCCGGCCGGCCCTGTGCGCGCTGCGGTGCCACGGTGCTGACCGCGGACCACGGCGCGGCGCCGCGGGAGCGGCCCGCCTACTGGTGCCCGTCCTGCCAGCGCGGCCCGGCCCCGGCGGTCCGGCCGGGCCCGCCCGGACGGCGCGGGCGCTGAGGGCCGGGCCGCGCCCCCGTCAGGAGCGTTCGACCAGGGCAGGGTGGCGCGGGTCGTCCAGCCGGACGGTGAGGTCGGCCGCCCCGGCCGGTCCGGTCTCGGCCTCGTAACGGGCGAAGGCGGGCAGCGTCCACTGCTCCTGCGGCGCGGTCCGCCGGGCCAGCGCCGCGGGGGAGAGCGCCAGGTGGACCGTCAGCTCCAGCGGCAGCCACCGGCCCAGCAGCAGCGCGCCGTCCAGCAGCAGCACCCCGCCGGGCGCCAGCTCGGTGTACGGCGCGCGGGTGGCGCGGTCGGTCACCGGGTCCCACAGCGAGGGCAGCACCCGGCCGGAGCCGCCCGGCTCCAGCGGGTCCAGCACCTCGCGCAGCAGTGCGCCGTCGTCCAGCCAGAGGTCGTGGAAGGCGTCCGCGTCGTACCGGCCGTACTCCAGCCGGACCGAGGCCGGGCGCAGGAAGCCCGCCGCCGAGACCCGCAGCGCCGGCAGCCCGCGCAGCCGCAACGGCTCGACCAGGGCGTCCGCGAGCACCTCCGGCCGGGCGGCCGCGGCGCCGTCCACGGCCACCCGCAGCCACCGGTCCCCGGCTCCGGGCAGCGCGGTGATCCGGTCGGCGAGCAGCTCGACGAGACGGTCGGGCGAGATCGGGCGAATCGACACGGCATCATCCTGCGGTCGGGGACGGCGGGGGGTTCCGGGGCGGCGCGGGATCCGGCGGCGCGGACCGGGAGGGCCGGCGCTCGTCGTCGAACGCCCCCGGCGTTCACGGCACGGGCAGCGCGCCCAGGCAGTAGAGCGTGCTGTCGTGGCCCGCGAACAGCCGGGTGCCGTCGCTGGCGACCGACCAGACGTCGACCCCGGGACCGGAGTCGGTGAAGGTCGTGAACGCCCGCCCGGACTCCGTCGCGACGAAGTGCACGCCCGCGTCGGCCGGGCCCGGCACCACCAGGGTCGTGCTGGTCAGCAGCGGGCGGCAGCGACGGTCCAGCCGGAACGGCAGCCGCAGCCGCCAGACCTCCTCGCCGCCGTCCGCCGCGTGGGCGGTGACCAGCCCGTTGTCGCGCAGCACGTACAGCCGGAAGTCGTCGCTCACCGGCGGCAGCGCCCGCCACTCCTCACCGGCCGGGGGGAGCACCGACCAGCGCGGCGAGCCGTCCTCCAGCCGCAGCGCCCGGACGCCCCCCGAGCCGGCCGGGAGGTAGACGTGCCGCTGGTCGACGCCGGACCAGGCGGTCCCGCTGTTCTCCGCGGTCCACAGCGGGCGGCCGGTGGTGCCGTCCAGCAGCGAGACACCGGCCGAGGGGTCGCCGTCCACGGTGAGCAGCCGGCCGGCGCCGGTGTCGAGCACGGTGACCGAGGTCTCCCCGCGCTCGGCGGCCGGGCGGGACCAGACCAGGGCGTTGCCGGTCGCCTCCACCGCGAACAGGCTGCGGCGCAGGGTGCCCCTGGTGGCGACCGAGCCGTACACCAGCCGGCCGTCGCAGCCGTACAGGGTGATCAGGTCGCCCAGCTCCGCGGGCAGCGGCAGGCTCCAGCCGGCGGCGGGGCCCACCAGCGTCCGGGCGTCGACGTGGCCCGGCGAGGCGGTGAACAGCCGGCCCGCGCCGACGACCAGCGGGGAGTCGTCCGGAAAGCCCTTCGGCGGGCCCGCCTCCACGGTGGCGGTGACGTCCCCGGTCGCCGGGTCGAGCAGCCGCACACCGCCGCGGGAGACGTAGACGGGGGCGAACAGCCGGCCGTTCAGCCGGCCCGGCGTCATCGGCTCGGAACCGCGGTGGACCCACGCCGGCTCCGGCCCGCCGACCCGGGTGGGCAGCGGCTGCGGCTTCGGCGGCGCGGGCCGCGAACCGCCGAGGGAGCGCGACACCCCCCAGACGGCGGCACCCGCCGCCAGCACCCCGGCCCCGGTGAGCAGCCGTCGCCGGGTGGTCCACGGCCCGCCGCCGTCGCTATCCGCACCCCCGGTCAGCACGTCACCGGGGGCACCGGCGGCGCGGTCCCCGTCGTCCCCGTCCCACTGCCAGGACGCCTCACCCGCCGGACCCTCGGACGGTGTGGTCCCCATACGTCGCTACTCGTCTCCCCCGGGGCAGCCGTTTCGCGCTGCGCTGTCCAGGGAGAATACCCAAGTCAGCGCTCCGTCCCCCGGTCGTCGCCCGGGGCCGGCGGCCGGGTGGGGCGGCCGGGGAGGCCGTGGTCGGCGAGGTCGGCGAGGACGTCGGCGTGGCAGGGCAGGGGCGCGCACCAGCAGCCCAGCCGGTGGCCGCGCAGTCCCGGGACGAGGGCGAGCAGCTCGGGGTGGCCGAGCAGGTGGTCGCGGTACCTGACCAGCATCTCCTCGCGCGAGAGGCCGGGGCCGGGGCGGTAGGGGCAGTGCAGCGGGGAGGCGTCGAGGTGCCAGCCGCCGCGGTGCATCGCCCGGCCGACGTAGACCACGTCGGCGAACGCGGGGTCGTCGCGGTGGCCCTTGAGGTTGACCACGGTGGTCGGGCCGGGGCCGGAGGAGCGGGGCGTCATGGGGTCGATGGTCGCGCGCCGGGGGCCGGCGGGCACCCCGGGGCGGGCCGGGGGCTCGCCTTGACAGCCCCCGGGGCCCGGCGTAGCAAGGGAAGATGCGCGAGGGTGTGCCCGCGGACCCGCCCGGTCCGCGACCGAGCGGCGGCGGTGCCCGGGCGGGGCGACCCGGCCCGCACCGCCTGCACGAGCACGCCGCGCCGTCCCCGCAGGAGCAGCTGGTCCGCGACCGGGACACCCTGGTGACCTCCGCCGTGCGCACGGTGCTCGGCGGCACGGACGCCCACGGCGCCACCCTCCACCTGCGCTCCCGCGACCGCCGCTCACTGGTGCTGTGCGCCGTCGCGGGCGTGCCGCTGTCCGTCCTCGGCCCGTTCCGGCGGATCGCCGCCGCCGGGCCGCTGCCGGTCGCGGTCGGCTACCGCACCGGCCGCACGGTGCTGCTCGCCGACACCGAGGACACCATGCGGCGCTTCCCGCAGTTCGCCCTCGGCCTGCCGTACGACTTCGCCTCCGCCTGGGTCCCGGTCCGGGCGGGCGAGGAGACCTACGGGGTGCTGGGCGTGCTGTGGCCGGCCTCGGGCGACGGCGTGCCCGAGGGCGCGCGCCGCCACCTGCGCGCCGTCGCCGACCGGCTGGCCGCCGGCCTGGCCGGGCTGGCGGCGGACGGCCGGCCGGTGGAGCCCAACGGCGACACCACGGTCGTGGAACTCACCCCGCCGTCCGCGCCGACCACCCGGGTGGGCCTGTTCGACTGGGACGTGCTGGCCGGCGCGGTCACCGCCGACGACCAGTTCTGCGAGATCTTCGGCCTGGCCCCCGGCGACTTCGACGGCCGCGCCGACACCCTCTCCGCCCGGATCGCCCCCGGCGACCTGCCCGAGTTCCGGGCCGCCGTGCGCACCGCCCTCGACGGCGACCGGGTGCTCGCCGCCCGGCTGCGGGTGCTGGACCGCGACGGCCACCCCTATCCCGTGGAGCTCTGGGCCCGGGTGCCGCACGACCGCCCGGACACCTGGGGCCGGCTGGTCGGCGCCGTCCTCGACACCCGGACCGGCACCGCCGCGGCCGCCGCCGTGGAGCGGCTGCGCGAAGGCGTCTTCTCGCTCGACCCGGACGGCCGGATCACCTACGCCAACCACAGCGTCGAGCTGCTGCTCCGGGCCCGCCGCGAGGACCTCGTCGGCCACCAGCCCTGGCAGGTGCTGCCGTGGCTCTCCGACCCGGTGTACGAGAACCGCTACCGGGCCGCGCTGCTCTCCCAGCAGCCCACCGCCTTCCTCGCGCTGCGCCCGCCGGACAGCTGGCTGGCGTTCTCCCTCTATCCCGACGCGCACGGCGTCACCGGCCGGGTGGTCGCCGCCGAACCGCCGCCGGACGCCGCCGCCCCGCCCGCCGAACCCGCCCCGCCCGGCGCCTGGACCGGCCTCGGCGCGATGTACCACCTGCTCCAGCTGGCCAGCGCGCTGAGCGAGGCGGTCACCGCCCGCGAGGTGTTCCGGGCGGTGGCCGACCAGATCCTGCCGGCACTCGGCGGGCAGGAGCTCGCCATCTACGCGGTGCGGGACCAACGGCTGCACCTGGTCTCGGAGAGCGGCTACCCCGACGGCTTCCTGGACCGCTTCGAGGGCATCCCGGCCGCTGCCCGGGTGCCCGGAGCGGAGACGATCAGCAGCGGCACCCCGATCTTCTTCGAATCCGTCGACGAACTGGCCGCCGCCTATCCCGGACTCACCCTGGACGACATGGGGGCATGGGCGTTCCTGCCGCTGATCGCCTCCGGTCACCCGGTCGGCAGCTGCATCCTGGGCTTCGACCGGCCCCGGGTCTTCACCCCGGAGGAGCGCGCGCTGCTCACCGCGCTGGCCGGGTTCATCGCCCAGGCGCTGGAGCGGGCCCGGCTGTACGACGCCGAGTTCACCCTGGCCCGCGGCCTCCAGCAGGCGCTGCTCCCGCACCGGCTGCCGCGCGTGGAGCAGGTCCGGATCGCGGCCCGCTACCTGCCGGGCACCCAGGGCATGGAGATCGGCGGCGACTGGTACGACGCCATCGTCACCGGCAGCGACCTCTGCCTGGTCATCGGGGACGTCGAGGGCCACAGCGTCGGCGCGGCCGCCACCATGGGCCAGCTGCGCAGCGCGGTGCGCGCCTTCGCCACCGGCGGCCACCCGCCGGACGAGGTGCTGGCCCGCACCAACCAGCTGCTGCTCGACCTCGACCCCGGGCTGCTGGCCAGCTGCTGCCTGGTGCGGCTCACTCCCGGGGACGGCACCGCCCTGGTCGTCCGGGCCGGGCACGTGCCGCCGGTGCTGCGCCATCCGGACGGGCGGGCGGAGGCGCTGGAGGTGCCCGGCGGGCCGCTGCTCGGCGTGGACGCGGCGGCCTCGTACCCGGTCAGCCCGTTGACGCTGGAACCCGGCTCGGTGCTCGCGCTGTACACGGACGGGCTGGTCGAGGACGCGTCGGCGGCGATCGACGTGGGGGTGGAGCGGCTGTGCGCCGCGCTGGCGGGCCCCGCCGCCGGCCGGCCGGCGGCGGAGGGGCCGGACGGGCTGGCCGAGCGGGTGCTGCACGAGCTGGGCTCGACGCACCGGGTGGACGACATCGCGTTGATGCTCACCGCCTACCGGTGAGCGCCCACCGGTGAGCGCGTCGGCGGGACCCCCCCGGGGCCGCGGCGCAGCGACTTTCGTCGGCCCCGGTCGCGACGAACGGTGGCGGTGGCCGGCGCGGCCGCTTCGTTAGCCTCGACGGGTGGACGTCATAGCGAGGGCCTGGTCGAAGGCGGTACGGACGGCGCTGCCCGGGCCCTGGCGGTTCGGGACCGTGGTCCGCGAGGCGGTGGGCGCGCTGCTGCTCGGCGGGCTCGCCGCGCTGATCGAGGTGGCCAGCCGCTCCGGCCTGGCGCCGGAGATGGGGGCGGCGGTCGCCGTCCTCTTCCTCCTGCGCCGCGGGCTGCCCGCGCCGGTGCTGGTGCTGACCGCGGCGGCCAGCGGGTTCGGCGGCGGGCCGCTGCCGCTGATGGTCTGCGCCGGCTGGTCGGCCGGGGCCCGGGTGCGCCGGGTCGGGGTGCTGGTCGGCTCCTTCGCCGTCGGCTGGCTGCTGATGACGGCGCTGGGCGTGACGAAGGACGCCGGTGAGCTGCCGGCCAAGGTCATCGTCGGGTTCTCGCTGGGCGGCTACCTGCTGTTCGCCGTGCTGCCCGCGCTCTGGGGCCGCTACCGGGCGCAGCGCCGGGAGCTGCTGGACGCGCTGCGCGAGCGCAACGCGCAGCTGCTGCGCGAGCGCACGATGGTCGCGCACCAGGCGCGGCTGCGCGAGCGGCACCGGATCGCCCAGGACATGCACGACAGCCTGGGCCACCAGCTGGCCCTGATCTCGGTGCACACCGGGGCGCTGGAGGTGGACCGGACCCTCACCGACCGGCAGCGGGAGGCGGTCGGGGTGCTGCGGCTGGCGGCGGTCGCGGCGATGCGCGAGCTGCGCGAGGTGGTGGGGGTGCTGCACGACGAGTCGACGGCGGCGCCGTCCGCGCCGGGCGCCGCGCCGGCGGGGGCCGGTTCGCCGGCGGCCGCGGCGGGCGCCGGGGGCGCCGGGACGGGCGGGGTGGACGGGATCGAGGGGCTGGTCGCCTCCTCCCGGGCGGCGGGCACCGTCGTCGCCCTGGTCCGGGACGGTGAGCGCCGTGCGCTGACCGCGTCCGCCGGTCACGCGGCGTACCGGGTCGTTCAGGAGGCGCTCACCAATGCGCACAAGCACGCTCCCGGCGCGCCGATCACGGTCGCCCTGCGCTACGAGCCGGACGCGCTGGTGGTGGAGGTGGTGAACCCGGCGGCGCCCGAGCCGGCGGGGGTGCGCGCCGGCGGCGCGGGGTCGGCGGTCAGCGGCGGCCAGGGGCTGACCGGTCTGCGCGAGCGGGCCCGGCTGGTGGGCGGCATGGTGCACGCCGGTCCGACGGCGGAGGCCGGGTTCCGGCTGGCGGCCGTGCTGCCCTACGAGGGCGCGGAGGGACCTGCCGGCCCCGGGAGCGCGGAGGCGGACACCGGCGCGGACGGCGCGTGGAGCGCGGAAGGGGCGCCCGCCTGGGCGCTCGACGGCGTGCCGCCGGCCGGGGCCGCTCCGGCGAAGCGGCGCAGCCCGGCGATCGGCTGCGCGGTGGGCGGTGTCGCGGTGCTGCTGGTGCTCCTGGGACTGCTGGTCTGGGGCATCGTCGGGTTCGTCCGCTCCGCCCAGGACTCCACGGTGAAGCAGTCGGTCTACGAGCAGATCCAGGTCGGCACCCCGGAGGAGGCGGTGAAGCGGCGGCTGCCGCCCGGCAGCTCCTTCTTCACCGACAACCTGCGGGGCACCGGCCCGACCCCGCCGGAGGGGTCGGTCTGCCACTACTTCCTCTCCGACGGCACGGGGGACTCCTGGGACGAGGAGAGCGCCATCCGGTTCTGCTTCAGGGACGGCGTGCTGGCCGACAAGCAGCACTACCGGGTGAAGCAGTGACCGGGGCGGGTGTGAGGATGGTCCCCGGCGCCGCCGGCCGTTCCGGTGGCGCGCCGTCAGGACCAGCGCAAGGGGATGACCAGCAGTGATCCGAGTCCTCGTCGCCGACGACGAGCCGCTCATCCGGGCCGGGATCAGGATGATCCTGTCCTCCGCCGACGACATCGACGTGGTGGCGGAGGCCGCCGACGGCCGGCAGGCGCTGGAACTGGCCCGGGCGCACCGGGCGGACGTCGTCCTGCTGGACATCCAGATGCCGGTGATGGACGGGCTGACGGCGCTCGCCGAGCTGCCGAGGGCCGCCCCCGGCGCGCGGGCGCTGATCCTCACCACCTTCGGAGAGCGCGAGAACGTGTTGCGCGCCGTGAGCGACGGGGGCGCGGGTTTCCTGTTGAAGGACACCGCGCCGGCCGAGCTGATCCAGGCCGTCCGGGCGGCGGCCACCGGGCACGCCTTCCTGTCGCCCGCCGCGACCCGGCACATCGTGGACTCGCTGGCGGGCGGGCACGCCGGGCCGGCCGCGGCCCGCGGGGCGCGGGCCCGGCAGCGGCTGGAGGTGCTGACCGAACGCGAGCTGGAGGTCCTGGCGCTGCTCGGGGAGGGTCTGTCCAACGCGGACGCCGGCGCCCGGATCCACATGAGCGAGGCGACGGTGAAGACCTACGTCAGCCGGATCCTGGCCAAGCTGGGGTGCGACAACCGGGTGCAGGCGGCGTTGCTGGCCCGGGACGCGGGGCTGGACGGCGCCGGCTGAGACGGTCCCCGGGCCCCGTTCGGTCCGTACCCGGACGGATCGTGTGCCATGCGCTGAGCGATTTTTCGCTGACGCTGCGTAGCGGAGGTGGTGAACGCCACATCGACGGCGGATGGAATCGGGAACTCCGATCCGTGCGGTGACGGCGCGTCAGGCGGCCGTAGCGATTTGTCGACGACGGGGCCGGCGGGGCGGCCGGCCGGGTGTGAGTGACGGCACGGATTTCGACCGTTTGGGCCGGGAAATACGGTCAAAGCCGGTCGTTTCCCGGTCGATTACATGATCGATACCGCCGGTAACCGTCAACTGACCTGCGGCGTCCAAGAATTGCTTGATACGGCCCGGCGGCCGCCCTTAGCTTCTTTGGCGGTGCAACGAGCACCACCCGGGTTCACCCCCGACGCACGGCCCGCCGACTGACCACCGGCGCGAGGGCGGTGCCCGTCGACGCGACCGGCTCGAACAGGCCGTCGGCGAGCGGAGGGTGGCCGGGGCGGCGCGGCACGTCGGACACGTGCCCGGCCGCCCATCGAGTGAGGGAGCGACAACCGGCCCCGGCAGGGGCCTGGTTCCGCACGCCTGCCCGGGGCTTGTCGAGAGGACTTCCATGAATCCCCGTCACGAGACCGCCGCTTCCACCACCGTCGACAGCTCCACCTCCGGCACCAACGGCACCGCCAGGCGCAACCGGGTCCGGCTGGCTGTCGCGGCGGGCGCCGCCGTGGCGGCGCTGCCGGTGGCCGGCCTCGTCACGGCCACCTCGGCCTCGGCCGCCCCCACCTCCTCCTGGGACGCCGTCGCCCGGTGCGAGAGCGGCGGCAACTGGAGCATCAGCACCGGCAACGGCTTCTACGGCGGACTCCAGTTCACCCCGTCCACCTGGCGGGCGTACGGCGGCACCGCGTACGCCCCGCAGGCCCACCAGGCGAGCCGCGAGCAGCAGATCTCGGTCGCCGAGAAGGTCCTGGCCAAGCAGGGGCCGGGCGCCTGGCCGGTCTGCTCGGCCAAGGCCGGCCTCAACCGGGGCGGCGCGCCCGCCGTCGCCGACGCCCCCGCCCCGGCGCCCCAGGCGCAGCAGCCGGCCAAGGCCGCCCCGGCCCAGAAGCCGCCGGCCCGCAGGGCGCCGTCCCAGGCGCCGTCCCAGGGCTCCTCGCAGGGCGCCGCCAAGCCCGCCGCGCCTGCCGCGCCCGCCGCGCCCTCCACGGGTGCGAGCTACACCGTCCGCAGCGGTGACACCCTGAGCAGCATCGCGGCCAAGTTCGGCCTCGGCCCGGCCGGGCTGCACGCCAAGAACCTCAAGGTGATCGGGACCAACCCGGACCTGATCTTCCCGGGCCAGACCCTGTCCTTCTGACGCCGTCCGGAACTCCCTCCGGCCGACCCCGCACTCCCCGGCACCCCCTGCCCGGGGTCCCGCACGGCCGCCCCGGCCCCCGGGGGCGGCCGTGCGGCGTGCACGCGGAAGAGCCGGAGCCGTGCCGGACCGACGGTAGTTGAACGTTGAACGCGACGTCCGAATACCGCCGGAACCGCAGGTCCCGCGGGCCGAGGATCGAGTCATGTCCGCGAACGACCTGAGGAGTTCTGACACCATGACGACGACCACGCCCGCGAAGCTCGACGGCAAGGCTGCCCTGGTGACCGGCGGCAGCCGGGGGATCGGAGAGGCCGTGGCGCTGCGGCTCGCCGAGGAGGGCGCCGATGTGGCGGTGACCTACCTGGGCGGCGCCGAACGGGCCGAGGCGGTCGCGGCCAAGATCACCGCGATGGGCCGGCGCGGCTGGGCGGTCCGGGCCGACAGCGCGGACCCGCAGGAGGTGCGCGCGGCCGTCGCGGCCGTCGCCGAGCGGTTCGGGCGGCTCGACATCCTGGTCAACAACGCCGGGGCCGGCTTCGTCGGGCCGATCGAGGAGACCGGCCCGGCGGACGTCGACCGGGTGCTGGAGGTCAACGTCCGGGCGCCGTACCTGTACGCCCAGGCCGCCGCGTCCCGGCTGACCGAAGGCGGCCGGATCGTGACCATCGGCAGCTGCATGGCCCAGCGGGCCGCGTTCCCCGGCGGCAGCCTCTACGCCACCAGCAAGGCCGCGATGACCGGGCTCACCAAGGCGCTGGCGCGTGAGCTGGGCCCGCGCGGGATCACCGTCAACCTGGTCCACCCCGGCCCGATCGACACCGACATGAACCCGGCGGACGGTCCGTCCGCCGCGTTCCAGGCCGGCTTCACCGCGCTCGGCGGCTACGGCCGGCCGTCCGACGTCGCCGCGACCGTCGCCCACCTGGCGGGCGAGGAGGGCCGCTACATCACCGGCGCCGAGATCGCCGTGGACGGCGGTTTCGCCGCCTGACCCGCCGCACCGGCGGCCGGCCCGGGGTGTTGCTCCGGGCCGGCCGCCGGTGCCTCCGTCTACGATCGGCCGGTCAGACCCTGTGGGCGGGCGCGTGCCGACGGCGCGCACCGGCGCACGGGTCCCGAGCGCGGGCCGGTGCGGCCCCGACGACGGAGAGGTGGGTCATGACCGGAACGGAAGACCCGATCGAGCTGCTCGCCCGTGCCCTCGCCCAGACGGCCGGCCTGATCGACGGCGTCGGCGCCGAACTGGCCGGCCACCCGACGGCGTGCCGGTCGTGGGACGTCGGCCGGCTGATCAGCCATCTGCTGCACGACCTGCGGCAGTTCACCGTCCGGGCGGAGGGCGGCACGCCCGACTGGGCGGAGCCCTTCGAGCGGGTCGAGGACGACTGGCTGCACCGCTTCGAATCCGGCGCCGAACGGCTGGTGGCCGCCTGGCGCGAGGCCGGGGACCTCGACGGCGTCATCGAGCTCCCCGGCGGCGGCGAGCTGCCGGCCCGCTTCCCGGTGGACCAGCAGACCGCCGAGTTCGCCGTGCACGCCTGGGACCTCGCCCGGGCCACCGGCCAGTCCACGGCCGGGCTGGACCACGAGGTGGCCGAGGCCTCGCTCGCCTGGGGCCGCGGCGCGCTGCGGCCGGAGTACCGGGGGAGCGACGAGGAGCGGCACGCCTTCGGCCCGGAGGTCGCGGTCGCCGAGGACGCGCCGGTGTACGACCGGCTCGCCGCGTTCTTCGGCCGCGACCCGTGGGCCGCCGGGTAGGGCGGCTCAGCCGCGGCTCCAGACGAAGGACATCTCCGGGTAGCGCGGGGAGGGCGCGTCCAGCAGCGGCGACGGGCGCCCGCGCAGGAAGCGGTCGAAGTGCGCGCGCACATAGGCGCGGGCGAGCGCGGTGGAACGCGCCGGGCTGATGGTGCCGAACAGCGCGGCGTAGAGCTCGGCCGGCATGCGGTCGGCGGCGTGGCCCGGCCCGGCCGAGTACGGCCGGTCGGTGAAGCTGAGGTGACCGGAGTCGCGCTGGTGCAACTGCCGCCCCCAGCCCTGCTGGTGGGAGCGCCAGCGCTTCCAGGTGTAGTGGTCGGCCAGGGAGGTGATCAGCAGGAACGGCCGGTCCAGCCCCTCGTCCGCCACCGGCGAGCCGAAGAAGCCGCCGTCCAGGTCGAGCCCGGCCGCGAACCGGCGGTCCTGCCGCACGGCCTCGGCGGCGGCCGCACCGCCCATCGAGTGCCCGAACACGCCGATCCGCCGCGGGTCGGCGGACGGCAGCCCCGGCTGCCGGAGCGCCGGGCGGCCGGCGGTCAGTTCCGAGGCGACGAAGCGGAGGTCGGCGACCCGGGCGGCGACCTCCTTCCGCTCGGCGGCGTCCCAGTCGGCCGGCTCGTCCTCCAGCACGCTGCGCACCACCCGGCCGTCCGGGAACTCGACGGCGGATGCGTCGTAGGTGTGGTCGAGCGAGGCGACCAGGTAGCCGTGCGCGGCCAGGTCCTCCGCCAGCGCCGTGCAGTTGCTGCGCCCGCCCTTGCGGCCGTGGCCGAGCAGCAGCAACGGCAGCGCGCCCGGGAGCGCCGGCGCGCCGGTCCGCGCCGTGGGGCGCAGCCGGGTGAGGGTTCCCGGGTCCAGGAAGGAGTCCTGCTCCATCACCTCCGCCACGCGCGCCGTGGTGTACGGCGCGCGCGGGCGCCCGGCGGCGCCCGCCGCGGGGTACCAGAGCTGCACCATCAGCTCGCGCGGCCGCGGTGCGGGGGCGAACGGGTCCTGCCGGCCCTCGTCGACGAGGTGCAGCGACACCGTGCCGACGGGGCGCCCCGCGGTCGGCGCCGGAAGGCCGACCGGCGCCGGAAGGCCGACCGGCGCCGGAAGGCCGACCGGCGCCGGGGCGCCGCCCGGCCCGGGCGGCGCGGCCCCGGCGGCCGAGGCGGGCAGCGCGAGCGCCACACCTCCGAGCCCTGCGGCGGTCAGCAGCGAACGGCGCCGGATCATCGTCATCCACCCCTCGGGTCCACGCTTGTGACGTCGGATCACCCTAGGGGCGACCGCCGCCCGGGGGCCAGGGGCGCCCCACGGGCCGTCGTTCGCCGTTCGCCGCTGCTCGCTCGTCGCGCGTTCCGGGTGGTGGCGGGTCAGGCGCCGGTGAGGGCGAGGCGGATCCAGCGCTGGGCCTCGGCGGTGGCGCGGTCGAGGGGGAGGGCGCCGGGGGCGGTGGCGGCCTGGACGATCAGGCCCTTGAGCAGGCCGACCACCGCCGTCGCGGCCACGTCCGGGTCGACCTCCGGCCGCACCTCGCCCTCGGCCACGCCCTGGCGGACCACCTCGGCCGCCCAGGCGCGCATCCGGGCGTCCAGCCGGGCGACGGCGTCGGTGAGTTCGGAGGAGCCGGCGAGCGCCTCGGCGCCCAGCACGACGAAGGCCCGGCCGAGGTCGGTCGGGTGCCGCACGCCGTCGAGGCACGCCTGGGCGAAGGCGCACAACTCCTGCACGGCGCCCGCGCCGCTGCGCTCCGGCGCGGCGGCGGCCATCGCCTCGGCGAGCGCCTCCTCCTGGAGCCGGGCGAGCAGGGCGCCCTTGGAGCCGAAGTAGTGCGAGGCCAGGCCGCGACTGAAGCCCGCCTCCTCGCCGACCCGGGCGAGGGTCACCCCGGCGCTGCCGTGCTCGGCGACCAGGCGTGCGGCGGCGGCGAGCAGCGCGTGCTCGGCTCGCGCGCGCCGTTCGGCCTGGGTGCGGCGCGCCGGCCCGGGGTGCTCCGCCGGCGCGGGGGAGGGGGCTGTCGGGGAATCGTGCGTGGGCATACCACCATGCTAGAGTGGAACTTGCTTGTCGAACAACAAGTAAGTTGGATGGTGCGGCCGCCGACCGCGCCACCCCTGTGGAAGGGAACAGGGATGACCGCCACGATGCTCGCCGGCCGGCTCAACGTCGCGAAGGGCGCCTTCGCCGTGGAAGAGGTGCCGGTGCCCGCGCCGGGGCCGGGCCAGGTCCTCATCAAGGTCGGCGCCGCCGGCGTCTGCCTCTCCGACGTCCACCTGATCGAGGGCATGCTCAAGCCGCTGCACCTGCGGGGCGACAAGGTCACCCTCGGCCACGAGGTCGCGGGCACCGTGCACAGCCTGGGCGAGGGCGTCACCACCGCCGCGGTCGGCGACCGGGTGCTGCTCCAGGCCGGGGAGACCAGGGACGGCGTCGTCCTCACCCGGGGCGTCGACTACGACGGCGGCTGGGCCGAGTACGCGCTGGCCACCGTGGACACGCTGGTGCCGATCCCCGACGAGCTGCCCTTCGAGCAGGCCTGCTTCATCCCGGACGCGGTCTCCACCCCCTGGGCCGCGATCACCGGCACCGGCGCCGTCCGCCCGGCCGAGGCCGTCGGCGTCTGGGGCGTGGGCGGACTCGGCGCCCACGGCGTCCAGCTGCTGCGCAGCATCGGCGCCCACCCGATCGTGGCGGTCGACCCGCTGCCCGCCGCCCGCGAGCGGGCGCTGGCCTTCGGCGCCGACGCCGCGCTCGGCCCGGGCGACCCGGAGTTCGCCGACCGGCTGCGGACCGCGACCCGGGGCCGTCCGCTGGCCGCCGCGTTCGACTTCGCCGGGGTGGCCCCGGTGCGCGAGCAGGCGATGGCCGCGCTCGGCGAGCACGGCCGCCTGGTGCTGGTCGGCCTGACCAACCAGCCGCTGACCATCACCAACGGCACCCTCGTCAGCTACCTGCGCCAGCAGATCCGCGGCCACTACGGCTCGGAGGGCAAGGACGTCGTGGACCTGGTCGACCTGGTCCGCGGCGGCCGCCTGGACTTCGCCCGCTCGGTGAGCGGCACCTTCCCGCTGGCCCGGGCCGCCGAGGCGGTCGAGGCCCTGGAGCAGAAGCGGGGCAACCCGATCCGGCTGGTCCTCACCCCCTGACCGGCCGGGTGGCGTAGCCTCCCCCCGTGGTGCAGTGGGCACCGCGGGGGGAGGCTCGCATGCTCGGATGGTGGTTCGTGGTCACGGCTCCGGCCGAGGGGGAGGCCGAGGGCGAGGTCCTCGCCAAGTGGGAGACCGGGCTCGGCGGCCTGGACTGGATCGCCGACCTGGCCGCGGCCGGCCGCGCCGACCAGCTGCGCTTCGACGGCTACCCCCTGCGCTACACCGCCCGGGCCGGCGACGTCCTGCCGCTGCTCGCCGACGGCTCGGCGTTCGACACCGGCGCGGGCGCCGGCCACCGCCCGCGCGAGCTGCACGCCGGGCGGATCGCCGCCTGCCCGCCGGACGCGCTGCTCACCGTCGACGCCTGGGACCAGTCCTAGGGTCCGTCGTCAAACCCCCGCCCTGCGGGCGGACGACGGGGGTGCGACGACGGCTCCTCAGCGCCCCGTGGCGGCCCGGGCGGCGGCGCGCTTGATGGCCTCGCGGATCCGCGGGTAGCTGCCGCAGCGGCAGATGTTCTGGATCTGGTCGATGTCGGCGTCGGTGGGTGCCGGGGTGCGGCGCAGCAGGGCGACCGCCGTCATGATCTGGCCGGGCTGGCAGAAGCCGCACTGGGCGACGTCGCACTCCAGCCAGGCCTCCTGGACGGGGTGCAGGGTGTCGCCGTCGGCGAGGCCCTCGATGGTGGTGACCCGGCGGTCCGCGCAGTCCTTGACCGGCACGATGCAGGGCTGGACCTCCTCGCCGTCCAGATGGCTGGTGCAGGCGCGGCAGACGCCGACCCCGCAGCCGTACTTGGGCCCGGTGACGCCGAGCTTGTCGCGCAGCACCCAGAGCAGCGGCATGTCGTCCGGGGCCTCGACGGTGACCGGTCGGCCGTTGAGGACGAAGGTGTGGCTCGGCATCGGCGGCGCGCTTCCTCGGGGTCGGGGCGGAGCGGGGGCGTGGGCGGCGGGGTCAGAAGTTGACCGGGAAGGAGCGCGGGGCGGTGCCGGTCGCCCGGGCGTAGGCGTTGGCGACCGCCGCCGAGGCCGCCGGGACGCCCAGTTCGCCCGCGCCGCCGGGCGGTCCGCTCGGCGGCAGCAGGTGGATCTCGACCACCGGCGGGCTGTGCTTCTGCCGCGCGTAGTGGAAGTCGCCGTAGCTGCCCTCGCGGACGGCGCCGTGGTCGATGTGGTTGCCGGCCTGCAGGATCACCGAGATGCCGTCGATCAGTGCGCCGGTCAGCTGGGCCTCCAGCCCGGTCGGGTTGATCACCGTGCCGAGGTCGGCGGCGATCACGGCCCTGGTGACCCGGGGCCGGGTGGGCTCCGAGGCGTCGAGTTCGACCAGGTAGGCGGTGCGGCCGCCGTTCTCCGCGTGGTAGCCGATGCCCTGGGCCCGGCCGGGCGGCATGGCGCGGCCCCAGCGGCCGGCCCGGGCGACGGTGTCCAGGACGGCCCGGCCGGCCGTGTCGCGCAGCCGGGCGCGGCGGAAGGCCACCGGGTCCTCGCCGAAGCGGCGGGCCAGCTCGTCCGTCATGATCTCGTCGGCCACCCGCACGGTGCCGGAGTAGACGGAGCGCCAGCTGCCGGTGGGGATCGCGAGCGGCACCTCGGAGAGCACCTGGGTGGGGATGCCGACGTCGTACGGGTTGTTCTGGCTGAGCAGGAAGAACGCCTGGGCGACCGAGAGCCCGGCGACCTGGAGCTGGAAGCCGGCGGCGGTGAGCGCCTCGCCGAGGCCGTGGCCGAAGTCGGTCCGCACGGTGGCGGCGCGGTGCTCGTAGCTGAGCACCTGGCCGAGCCCGTACGTGGCGCGGATCCGGTGGTGGGTGGCGGGGCGCATCCGGCCGTGGCGCATGTCGTCGTTGCGGGTCCACATCAGCTTGACCGGGCGGCCGGCCGCGCGGGAGATCTGCGCGGCCTCCAGCGCGGCGTCGTAGAACAGCCGCCGGCCGAACGATCCGCCGCCGCGCACCACGTGGACGGTCACCGCGTCCTGCGGCAGGCCGAGTTCGGCGGCGATGGTCTGCTGGGCGACGACCGGCGTCTGCGCGGCGAACCAGAGCTCGGCCCGGTGGGGGCGGACGTCGGCGATCGCCGTCAGCACCTCCATCGGCGCGTGGTTGACGAAGGCGAAGTCGAACTCGCCGTCCACGTACTGGGTGAGCAGCGGCGGCACCAGGAACGGCGCGTGCGCGGCGCGGAGCTGTCGGCGGATGTCGGCGTCGGAGAGCGCGGCGACCGGCCCGGGGTGCCAGCTGGTGCGCAGCGCGTCGCGGGCCCGGAGCGCCTGGTCGAACGTTTCGGCGAGGACGGCGACCCCGCTCGGGACGGTCACCACGGCGAGCACCCCGGGCATGGCGCGGGCGGCGGACGCGTCCAGGGTGGCCAGGGTGCCGTTGATGGTGGTGGGGCGGGCGACGACGGTCGGCACCGCGCCGGGCACGGCGAGGTCGCCGGTGTACCGGGCACGGCCGGTGACGATGTCGCGGGCGTCGATCCGGCCGGTGGGACGGCCGATCACCCGGCGCTGCCCGTCCGGCTTCGGGTTGGCGGGGACGGCGGGTGCCCCGAGGGCGGCGGCCGCGGCGGCGAGTTCGCCGTACCCGGCGCGGCGGCCGTCGGGGGCGAGCACGGCGGAGTCGGCGGTGCGCAGGGTGCCGGCCGGCAGCGACCAGCGCAGGGCGGCCGCGGTGACCAGCCGGGCGCGGGCGGCGGCGGCCACGGCCCGTACCGGGTCGTAGAGGGTGCGCACCGAGTTGGAGGCGCCGGTGAGCTGATTGAACAGCAGATCGGGGCGGCTGTCGGAGAGCGGGACGTCGACGTCGGTCAGCCGGGCGTCGAGCTCCTCGGCGACCATCATCGCGACCGTGGTGGTGAGGCCCTGGCCGACCTCCAGGCGGGGCAGGTGGAGGACGGCGCGGCCGGCGGCGGTGATCTCCAGGACGAGCAGGTGCGCGGTGGGCAGCCCGGCGACCTGGAGGGCCTGGCCGAGGTCGACGATGTCGGGGATGCCGGGCAGGCCGAGCAGCGGCGAGGCGGGGGCCCCGCTCCCGCCGGCCGTCCCGCTCCCGCCGGCGGCTTCCCCGGCCCCGGTGGCCTCGGCGGCCCGGGCGGCGGCGGCGGGGGCCGCGGCGTCCAGTGCGGCCCGGGCGGCGACGGTGAGGGTCGGCGCGGCGAGCAGGTAGGTCAGGAAGCGGCGGCGGGCCGTGGCGGTGGCCCGCGGCTCGGCGGCGGGGCCGGTGCCGCCCGGGGGCGCGGTGGAGGTGCTGATGGGGAGAGCCCTTCTCGCCGGGTGACGGCTCCCGCCGGGCGGGAGCCGCGGCGGTCCCGTCCCGGTGCCGGACGGCGCACGCGGGGCGTGCACCTCTTCCGGACGTGGCCTCTGGTCGTGTCCACGATCGCGGACGAGAACGCGGACGAGCATAGGAGGGCCCTACTGGCCGGTCAACACGGCTTTCCGGCAGGCCGTCGGACAGGTGACCGGATGGCGGACGGGACGGACACGGAGGGCGCGGGAGGCGCCGGGCGCGGCGCGAGGTACCGCCGTCCGGGTGACGGCAGGCCCGGGGGCGCACGCCCGGCGAAAGGGGCGGACGGAGGCGCGGGCCGGCGCCCGACGGGGTGCCGGGCGCCGCGGCGGACCGAAGTGGCCCAAGATCATCGGCCGCTACTGGCCCTGTTGAACGGTCCGCCGCCGACCGAGACTGGGGGTTCCCCGACGCCCCGTCACCCCGACGCCCCGTCACCCCGGTGCCCCGGTGCCCCGTCGCGCCGGCGCCCCGTCACCCCGTCAGCCCGTCACCCAGGGAGAACCGTGCCGTTCCGCCCCCGCCCCGCCTCCTCGGCCCCACGCACCCTCGCCGTCGCCCAGTTGGTGAGCGCGATCGGCGACGGCGCGTACTACACCAGCTCGGCGCTGTACTTCACCCGGATCGTCGGCCTTCCGCCCGCCCGGCTCGGCCTCGGCCTCGCGGTGGCCTGGGCGGTCGGTTCGCTCGCCGGGGTGCCGCTCGGCCACCTCGCCGACCGGCGCGGACCACGCGGTACGGCGGCGGCGCTCGCGCTCGGCACGGCGGTGGTGGTGGCCTCGTTCCTGGCGGTCCGCTCCTTCCTGCCGTTCCTGGCCGCCGCCTGCCTCTACGCCACCGCGCAGTCCGGGCTGGGCGCGGCCCGGCAGGCGCTGGTCGGCGGGCTCGTCCCGGAGGGGGAGCGGACGGCGGCGCTCGCCCGGCTGCAGGCCGTCCTCAACGCCGGGCTGGCGGTGGGCGCCGCGCTCGGCGGCGTCGCACTGACGGTCGGGACCGGGGAGGCCTTCCTCGCCGCGTTCGCGCTGACCGCCGCGGGATTCCTGGCGACCGGCCTGCTGCTGCTCCGGCTGCCGGCGGTCACCCCCGCGACGGCAGCCGCGACGGCGCCCGCGGCGATGCCCTCCGGCGGGGCGGCGGGCGGCCGGCCGGGCCGGGGCGGCGGGTTCGCGGTGCTGGCGGACCGCCGCTACGTGGTCGTGGCCCTGGTCAACACCGTCCTGCTGCTGCGGATGCCGCTGCTCAGCCTGGTGATCCCGCTGTGGATCGCCGACCGGGCCCCGCAGCTCGGCTGGCTCGGCTCGGCGCTGTTCGTCCTCAACACCCTGGGCGTGACGCTCTTCCAGGTCCGCACCGCCCGCGCGGTCACCGGCCTGCGCTCGGCCGCCCGCACCGTCCGGCAGGCCGGGGTGCTGCTGCTCGCCTCCTGCGCGGTGTTCGCGCTCTCCGCCGCGACCGTCCCGCTCTGGGCGACGGGAGCACTGCTGGTGGCCGGCGCGGTGCTCCAGGTGGCCGGGGAGATGAAGCAGTCCGCCGGGTCCTGGCAGATCGCCTTCGACCTCGCCCCGGCCGACCGGCTCGGGCAGTACCAGGGCTTCTTCGGCACCGGTGTGGCGGTGGCCCGCACCGCCGGACCACTGCTGCTGACCACCCTGCTGCTGGAGGGCGGCGGCCCGGGCTGGCTGCTGCTCGGCGGACTCTTCCTGGCCGCCGGCTGCGCGATGGGCCCCGCCGTGCGCCGGGCCGGGCGGGACCGCCCGTGGCGGGCCCCGGTCACCACCGGGGCGCTCACCGGGGCCTGCCGGCGGCCGGAGGGCCTGCCAGGCCATACGGTGAATGATGATCTTCGGCCACCCACCGCACTGTTTCCCGTCAATCCGTCCCCCTGAGAGGGGATTGACGCCCCTTCCGGCCGGTCCCGCAAGAATCTCCGGTCGCACACGTCTTCCCCTGTTGATCGCGGGCTGACAGGCTGTCCGGGTTTGCAGAACCGGAGGAGGTTTCGTGTCCCGTATCACCAGCGCGGCACTGGCGGTCACCAGTGCCCTCGCCCTCGTCGCCGGCTCGGCCGCCGCGGCCGTCGCCGCACCGGCCCCCGGCCCGGCCGCCGAGGCCAAGGTGGCACCGGTCGACTGGAAGCCGTGCAATCCCGATCCGACCCAGCCGGACCCCAAGATCTACGACTGCGCCGTCTACCAGGTGCCGCTCGACTACGACCACCCGAACGGCGAGACCGTCGGCATCGCGATGATGCGCCGGCGCGCGAGCGACCCGGCCAAGCGGATCGGCTCGCTGTTCCTCAACCCCGGCGGCCCGGGCGGCAGCGGCTACCTCTGGGCCACCACCACCCGCTTCGGCAAGGACGTCCAGGACCGCTTCGACCTGGTCGGCTTCGACCCGCGCGGCGTGGCCCGCAGCAACCCCCTCAAGTGCTTCACCACCGACGAGGAGGCCGCCGCCGTCAACGACCGGATGACCGGCGTCCCGGTGACCAGGGCCGAGATAGCCCGGACCATCGACGCCACCGAGGACTACACCGACGCCTGCTCGCGCAACGCCGGCCCGCTCATCGAGCACATGTCGACCATCAACGTGGTCCGCGACCTCGACCGGATGCGCCGGGCCGTCGGCGACGCCAAGCTCAACTTCGCCGGCTTCTCCTACGGCACCCTGATCGGCGCCACCTACGCCGGCATGTACCCGGACAAGGTCCGCACGCTGATCGTCGACGGCAACGTCGACCCCAACCTGCGGATGCACAACGGCGTCGAGTACGACCGCCAGCGCGCCACCGGCTTCGAGGTCTCCCTCGCCGAGTACCTCAAGCGCTGCCAGGCCGCCGGCGCCCCGCGCTGCGCCTTCGGCGACGGCGACACCCGCACCAAGTTCGACACCGTCCGCGACCACCTGCGCACCAGCCCGGTCACCCTGCCGGACGGCACCCAGGTCACCCTCTCCAGCTTCACCAGCCAGGTCGCCAACGCCCTGTACTCGCAGAGCCGCCAGGCGCCGCTGGCCAAGTCCCTCCAGGCGCTGTACTCGGTGATCCAGGCGCCGGCCGCCGCCCAGGGCCTGGCCGCCCCGGCGACGGCCGACCCGGCCGCCGTCGAGGACGCCAAGGTGCTCGCGACCACGGTGCCGAACGCGCTGCGCGAGGCCCTGCCGGAGACCCCGTACTCGGGCGACGACTCCTACTACGGCGTCAACTGCCAGGACAAGCCGTACCCGTCCGACCCGTGGAGCTTCGTCAACGTGGCGAAGAAGTGGGAGAAGGAGTCGCCGACCTTCGGCCGTTACCAGGCCTTCGACGGCCCCACCTGCTCCACCTGGCCGGCCCCGGCCCGTGACGCCGAGCGCTTCACCGGCCCGTGGGGCAAGAAGACCGCCACCCCGGTGCTGGTCGTCGGCAACCTCTACGACCCGGCCACCAACTACACCTTCTCCCAGCGCATGCAGCGCCAGCTGGGCAACGCGGTGCTGGTCTCGGTCGACGTGGTCGAGCACTGCGCCGTCGGCCGCAGCAAGGAGCTGGGCAAGCTGGTCACCGACTACCTGGTGAACCAGAAGGCCCCGGCCCCCGGCCAGCTGCTGAAGCCGGACGCCGAGGCCTTCCCGCCCGTCGCCTGACACCCGGCCGGCCGCCTGAGGACGACGACCTGAGGTCGACGACCTGAGGAGGGCCCCCTGAGGATCCGAACGGCCCGCCCGCGGAAACAGCCTTCCGCGGGCGGGCCGTCCGGTTGCCGGGCGCCCGGCTCAGACCTCGGCGGCGTCCTTCGCCGGCCGCGCCGCGACCACCGGCGCGGCGGACGGCTTCGCCGGGGTGCGCAGCACCGTCATCGCGACCACCGCGGCGCCGAGGACGAAGCAGGCGGCGATCCGGAAGGCGAGCTGGTGGCCGCCGGCGTAGGCGGTCCCGGCGGGCGCCCCGTGGGCGGGCAGGCCGTCGGTGCGCGAGGCGGCCAGGGTGCTGAGGACCGCCGGCCCGAGGGCGGCACCGACCTGCTGGAGGGTGTTGAACCTGCCCGAGGCGGGGCCGGAGTCCTCCGGGGTCGCGCCCGGCATGGCCAGGCCCGCCGGCGCGGGCATCGCCATGCCGAAGCCGATGCCCAGGGGCAGGGTGGCGGGCAGCACGTCGGTGAGGTAGCCGCCGTCCGCCGACACCCGGCCCAGGAGGCCGAGCCCGGCCGCGATCAGCACCAGGGCGGTCAGCAGTTCCCGAGGAGCCGCCCGGCGGCGGAGGAACGCGCGGAGCCCCCGGCGGCAGCACCTGCCGTCGGGGGCTCCGCGCCGTGCCGCGCTCCCGGCTCAGAGGTCGGTGAGGGGGACGGCGGGGTCGGCGAGGGCCTTCAGGTCGACCGCGCGGCCGGAGCGGACGAGATCGCGGACGGGGTCGGTGACGTCCCAGACGTTCACGTTCATGCCGGCCAGGACGCGGCCCCCGGAGAGCCAGAAGGCGATGAACTCGCGGGTGGCCGGGTCGCCCCGGAACACCACCCGGTCGTAGCCGCCCGGCTCCACCCAGCCGACGTACTCCATGCCCAGGTCGTACTGGTCCGAGAAGAAGTAGGGAACGCGGTCGTACACGGCGTCCTCGCCGAGCATCGCGCGGGCGGCGGTCTGCGGCTGGTTGAGGGCGTTCGCCCAGTGCTCGACCCGCAGGTGACGGCCGAACAGCGGGTGGTAGGCGTTGGCGACGTCGCCCGCCGCGTGGATGTCCGGGTCGGAGGTGCGCAGGTACTGGTCGGTCTTGACGCCGTTGTCGACCTCCAGGCCGGCCGCCTCGGCGAGGGCGGTGTCCGGGGCGATGCCGATGCCCACCACCACCGCGTCCGCCGGCACCGTCGTGCCGTCCGCCAGCCGCACCCCGCTCACCCGGCCGTCGGTGCCGGTCAGCTCCGCGACCCGGGCGCCGAACCGCAGCTCCACCCCGTGGTCGCGGTGCAGATCGGCGAAGACCTGCGCCACCTCGCGGCCCAGCACCCGCAGCAGCGGCAGCTCGGCCACCTCCAGCACCGTCACCTCGGCGCCCGCCGCCCGCGCCGCGGCCGCCGTCTCCAGCCCGATCCAGCCCGCGCCGACCACCACCACCCGGGCGCCCGCGCGGAACGCCTCGCGGATCCGCTCGCTGTCCTCCACCCGGCGCAGGTAGTGCACGCCCTCCTGGTCCGCACCGGGCACCGGCAGCCGGCGCGGCGACGAGCCGGTGGTCAGCAGCAGCTTCGCGTACTCCACCCGCCCGTCGTCGGCCAGCGTCACGGTGTGCGCGGCCGGGTCGATCGCGACCACCGCGGTCCCGAGCCGCAGCGTCACGTCGTTCTCGGCGTACCACTGCGGCGGATGGACGTAGATCTTCTCCCGGGCCGTCGTGCCGAGGAGATAGCCCTTGGACAGCGGCGGGCGCTCGTAGGGGCGCTCGTGCTCGTCGCCGATCAGCACGATGCCCCCGGTGTGCCCGGCCTCGCGCAGCGCCTGCGCGGCCTTCGCGCCCCCGAGGGAGGCGCCGACGATCACGAAGGGGCGCCCCCGCCCGCCGTCGTCCGTGCCGTTGTCGTCCGTGCCCATGGTGAACTCCTCGCTCTCCGGCGGAAATCACGGACAGCCTGCCGCCGCCCGGCGGGGCTGTCGAGAGCGCGTCCGGCGCGCCGCGACGGCTCCCCCGAACGGGTGACGCGGAGCTCAGGGCGTCATCGCGTCCCGGACCAGGGCGGTGTCGGTGAACTGCTCGAACCGCACGATCCGCCCGCCGCGCACCGTGAAGTGGTGCACCACCCGTACGGCGAGCGGCCGCCGGGTCGCCTTGTGCACCGCCGTGTACCGGCCCAGCACCACCACGTCCTCCCCCTGCACCACGTACCGGTCGTCGTGCGCCGTCCAGTCCTCCCAGTCGGCGGCCAGCCGCTCCATCACCCCGCCGGTGACGCCCTTGGGCGTGCGGTAGGTGCCGGCCAGCGGGAAGCCGGCCATCTCCGTCCACTCCACGTCGTCGGCGAGCGTCGCCCGCAGCGCCCCCAGGTCACCGCGCGCCGAGGCCAGGTACTGGCGGCGCACCACGTCGGCCGGGGCGTCGGACTCGGCGAACGCGGCCTCGGTCCTCGGAACCTCGATCATCGCGCTCAGCCCCAGCTCAGCTCGCCCTTGGCGACCTTGGTGCCGAGGTCGACCGCCAGCGTCATGCCCAGCCCCGGGAAGCGGCGCTCCAGCGCGGCGCGGGCCGCCGCCGCGTCCGGCGCCCGGCCGACCTCCGTCTCGAAGGCCCGCAGGTAGTCCCGGGTGTGGTCGATCGAGGAGGTGTCGGTCGGCGCGTCCGCCGTCCGGTGCCCGGCCACCACGAAGGCCGGCTCCAGCGCGGCCATGCCGTCCAGCAGGTCGATCCAGGCGGCCCGCTGCTCCGGCGTCGGCGTGTCCGCCGTCCACACGTGCAGCCCCTGGAACAGCAGGACGCCGCCGAGCACCGTGCGGTGGTGGTGCTGCCACAGGTAGTGCCGGTCCGGCAGGTGGAAGTCCGCGCCGCGCAGCTCGAAGCGGTGCCCCTCGAAGACCAGCTCGTCGCCGTGCAGCACCTCCGGGCGCACCAGCCGGGTCGGCAGCTCCGGCCCCAGGTGCGCCCAGGACCGCAGCTTGGCCTCGAAGGTCTCCTGGATGTGCTCGACGGTCGACGCGGTGGCCAGGAACCGGGCCTGCGGGAAGACGTCCTGCACCTCCTGGGCGCCGAAGTAGAAGTCCGGATCGCCGTGGCTGACGAACACCGTGGTCAGCCGCTTTCCGGAGGCCTTCACCCGCTCCGCCAGCCGCCGGCCGTCGGAGCGGGTGAACCCGGCGTCCACCAGCAGCGCGTCCTGCGGCCCGGTGACCAGCACGGAGGTCTTGTTGAGCGAGCTGTCGGGGGTGTCGATGACCTCGAAGTCGAGGGCGCTCATGCGGTGTCCTTCCTCACGACGGGGCCGGGCGCGTGCGGGCACGTGCCCCGCCGCCCAGGATCGGCGACCCGGGGCCCGGCCGCACCCCGGGCCGGGCGGAGGCGGGCGACGGCGGCCGCCGCGAACAGGGTGGTGACGGCGAGGACGGGCCACAGCACGTGCGGGCCGGCGGCCAGCAGCGCGGTCAGGGCGGCCGGGGCGAGCGCGCGCCCGACACCCGAGGAGAACTCCCAGCGGGCCAGCGCCCGGCCGAGCAGGTGCGGCGGGGCGCTCGCCGCGACCAGGGCCGTCCCCGAGCCGGAGTAGAGGATCTCGCCGAGCGTGAACAGCACGGACACCGCCGCCACCCCGGCCGCCCCGGCCGTGCCGCCGAGCGACCCGGCGGCCCAGAAGCCCAGGTAGGACAGGGCGAGCGCGGTCCCGCCTGCGGCCAGCACGAGGTGCCGGGCCCGGCCGGCGAGCCGGACCACCACGGCCAGCTGGAGCGTGATCACCAGCACGGTGTTGCCGACGAACACCCCGGAGGACCAGGCCGGGGAGGCGTGCAGGTGCAGCACCAGCAGGGCGGGCAGGGCCACCTCCAGGACGTCGAAGGCGAAGGAGTAGGGGAGGTTCGCCACGCTGAGCAGGGTGATCCGGCGCAGCGCCGGGCCCCCGGCGCGCCCGGACCCGGCGGGCGGGGGCGGGGCCTGGGGAGCGGTGACCCGCAGCGAGTGCACCAGCGCCGCCGCGAGCAGGCAGGCCGCCCCCGTCACGGCGGCGAGCAGCCGCAGTGCCCCCGAGCCGCCCGCCACCGCGAGGGTCGCCAGCAGCGCGCCCGCGCCCAGCCCGGCGTTGCGCAGCGTCCGACCGGCGGCCAGCGCGGCGTCCCGCGTCCGGCCCTCGGTGAGCGTCGAGACCACGGCGGCGTGGGTGGCGGGCCAGGACTGGCCGCCCACGCCGAGCAGCACGGCGGCCGCCGCGAAGCCGGCCGGGCCGTCGGCCAGCAGCAGCACCACCGATCCGGCCGCCCGCACCAGCAGGGTGGCCGCCGCCGGCAGGCTGCGCGCGCCCCGGTCGATCCACCGGCCGGTCAGCGGGAGGACGAGCAGGCCGGCGACCATCCCGGCGGACATCGCGAGGCCCGCCGTCCCCGCGTCCAGTGCGAGCACGCCGATGCCGTAGAGCAGCAGGAACGGCCGCAGCAGACCGGTCCCGAGGGCGTCCACCAGCAGCGCGGCCGCGTAGCGCGGGCCGCCCGCGGCGGTGAGCAGGCCGAGCAGGGCGGCCGGGCCGCTGCGGGATGCCGGGTCGCTGCGGGATGCCGGGCCGCCGCCGGGCGCCGGATGGTCGTCGTGCTGCCGCTTGGGGCTCCGGATCAGGCTCATGGCCGGTACCGTCCACGAGCGCCCGGCCCGCGGGCACGTCGATTGACGAGGAGCGTCAACCGGTGAGGGGGCGTGTCGCCGCAGGTGACAGGATCGGGAGCGTGAGCCTGACCATCGACATCACCGGCCTGCCCGACACGCGCCTGCTGTTCACCCCCTCCCCGCTGGCCGAACTCAGCGCGATGCTGCACGTGCTCGCCGAACCCGCGCACCACCCGGCCCTGCACGGCTGGGCGGCGAGCACCACGGCGCTCGTGCCGCCCGCGCTCGCCGAACGGCTCGCCGAGGCCGACTTCCTGTGGCGCTCCTCGCGCGCCGACTTCCTGGTGCCCGGCCTGCCCGGGGCCACCCTCGCCGAGGAACTCGACGCCGTCGACCGGATCGACGACGAGCAGTACGTCCGGGCCGCGCTGGTGACCACCTGCGGCGTCTCCCGGATGGCGGACCGCTTCGCCTCCCCGCTCACCGACCCGGTCGCGCAGGAGCGGGCCCGGGAGCTGGCCCTGGCCCGGGGCCCCCGGCAGGCCGAGTTCGCCGACCGGCTGCTCATCGACCCGCCCGCCGTCCGGGCGCTGGTGCGGCGGATGCTGGAGGACTGCGCGGAGGCGTTCTTCACCGACGCCTGGCGCCGGGTGCAGCCCGAACTGGCCGCCGACGCCCGCCGCAAGACCGACCTGCTGGTGCGGCACGGGGCGGCCGGGGCGCTGGCCGCCGTCTCGGCCTCGGTCCAGCTGGAGGACGCCGGGGAGGGGCGGCGGCGGATCGTCGTCGACAAGCTCCAGGACAACACCACCAGCGGCGCCGTCGCCGGCGGCGTCACCTTCGTCCCGACCGCGTACGGGCGGCCGCACCTGCTGGTGGTCTCCGCCGCGGGCTGGCGGCCCGTGGTGCAGTACCCCGTCGCCGAGGAGGGCACGCCCGAGCCGGTCTCGCTCGCCGTGGTCCAACAGCGGCTGGAGGCGCTCGCCCACCCCGTCCGGCTCCGGCTCGCCCGCACCATCGCCCGCGGCCCGCACACCACCGGCGAGCTCGCCGCCGCCTGGCAGCTCAGCGCGCCCGAGGTGTCCCGGCACCTGGCGGTGCTCCGCAGGGCCGGGCTGCTGACCACCCACCGGCGCGGGCGGTACATGCTCTACCAGCTCGACCTGGCCTGCAGCGCCCGGCTGGGCGCCGACCTGCTGGAGGCGGTGCTGCGCTGAGGGGAACACCGGCCCGGCCGGGCACGTTCGAGCGGTCATGACCAGTGACGACGCCGCTTCCGGCGCCCCCGGCATCCTCCGCTACGCCGCCTTCGCCACCGACCCCGGGGGCGGGAACCCGGCGGGGGTGGTGCTCGACGCGGCCGGCCTCTCCGACGGGCGGATGCTCGCGATCGCCGCCGAGGTCGGGTACTCGGAGACCGCCTTCCTCACCCCCGACCCGGCCGGCGGCTACGCGGTGCGCTACTTCAGCCCGCTGACCGAGGTGCCGTTCTGCGGCCACGCCACCGTCGCCTCCGCCGTGGCGCTCGCCGAGCGGGCCGGCCCGGGGCGCTTCCTCTACCGCACGGCGGCGGGCGAGGTGCCGGTCGAGGTGGCCGAGGGCGCGGACGGCGCCCTGCGCGCCACCCTCACCAGCGTCGAGCCGCACGTCACCGAGCCGGACGCGGCGGACATCGCCGAGGCGCTCGCCCTGCTCGGCTGGGCACCCGGGGACCTCGACCCCGCGCTGCCGCCCCGCTACGCCTACGCCGGTGCCCGGCACCTGGTGCTGGCCGCCGCGACCCGCGAGCGCCTGGCGCGCCTCGCCTACGACTTCGACGGCCTCGCCGCCTTCATGACCGCCCGTGACCTGATCACCGTCCAGCTGGTCTGGCGCGCCGCTGCCGACGTCTTCCACGTCCGCGACCCGTTCCCGGTCGGCGGGGTCGTCGAGGACCCGGCCACCGGAGCGGCCGCCGCCGCCTTCGGCGCCTACCTGCGCGACCTCGATCCCGCCGGGGCCCCGGCCGTCCTCACCCTCCACCAGGGCGAGGACCTCGGCCGTCCCGGCCTGCTCCACGTCGACCTGCGCACGGCGGCCCCGCGGGTCCGGGTCTCGGGCACGGCGGTGGCCATCCCGTAGACGCGGGGGTCCGGCGGCTTCAGGCCGAGGCGCCGGCCTGCGCCGCCTCCTGCGTCCAGACGCCCTGCGGGTGGTCCCCGACCGGCAGCCAGAGCCGCGGCTGCGCCCGGCAGCCGGGGGAGGCCCGCGGGTCCCAGGGCCAGCGGTGGTCGCGGTCGGGCCAGACCAGCTGGAGCACCGGGACGGGAACGCGGCGGTGGAAGCCGACGGCCGTGCCGAGCAGCGGCCGGTGCCAGGTGGGGTCGACGGGCTTGAGCAGCACCGGGTAGCCCTCGATCACGCCGTCGAGCAGGCCGTCCGGCTCGGCGGACGCGCCCTCCCGCAGCCGGCGCACGGCCTCGTCGAGCCAGTGCATCTGGCCGTGCGCGTCCAGGCCGGCCATGACCAGCTCGGGGCGGCGCGCGGTGTGCCAGTGGCCCACGGTGAAGGCCCAGTCCGGGAGGGGGCCCTCGCCGGGGATGCCGACCAGGTGGTGGCCGTGGGCCAGGACGTCCGCCGCCTCGCGCTGCCAGTGCGCGGAGACGCCGGGCACCCCGTCCCCGCCGGACGCCGGGCGCGCGCGGGAGCGCTTCGGGCCGTCGGCGGCGCAGATCACACAGGGACACGGTCCGGCGGCGGCGGGGACGGGGGGAAGATCCATGCGGATCATCAGATCACGCAGGTCGGCGGGGCGGTCGGGCGGGACCGGGGGCGGGGGCTGCCCGGGACGCGTCGGCGGCCGGAAAACCGGTCGCGGGGGAGGGGGCGGCCAAGGGATGCTGCGCGGATGGATCAAGGGAACGGGCGGACCGTCAGCGTCCACCTCACGCATGACGGCGGGTACTTCGGAACGGTCGGGCCGTTCGGGCTCGGGGAGCCGTGGTGGTCCTCGGCGGGGCCGGTGGCCGAGCGGGTCTCGGCGGAGACCGGGGTGCCGGTGATGGTGGTCCGGCTCGTCGGGGTGACCGGCGGGGAGGGCGGCCGCGGCGGGCACACGGTGTACCACGTCGAGGCGCTGGAGCGTCCGGACGGGCGGGCGGTGCGGGCACCGGACGCCGGGGCGGGGGCGCTGCTGGGGCCGGCCGAGCGGCGGGCCGCCTGGGCCACGCCGGAGGGTCTGCGGGCGGCGGTGGACTGGGCACGGCGGGCGCTGGCGGCGGCCGGACGGCCGGTCACCGGAGGCGCCGAGCAGGTCCGCACCTGGAACCTGTCCGGGCTGTTCCGGCTGCCGACGGCCGCCGGTCCGGTGTGGCTGAAGGTGATCAACCCGGCGTTCAACGCCCGTGAGGGGGAGGCGATCGCGCTGTTCGGTGCGGCGGACCCGGCGCTGGTGCCGGTGGTGCTGGCCGCCGACCCGGAGCACGGGCGGGTGCTGCTCGACGAGGTGCCAGGGGAGGACTGCTGGGGCCCGTCGGAGGCGGCGGTGGCGGACGTCGTGCCGCGGCTGGTCGCCGCGCAGGCCGCGCTCGCCGCCGACGGCCGGGCCGCCGCGGCCGGGCTGCGCGACCGCACCCCGCGCGCCCTCGCCGCCGCCGTCCCCGCGCTGCTCGACCGGCTCGCCGCGGGCCCGGAGCTGACGGCCGGGGAACTGTCCGCGGCCCGGGCACTGGCGCAGCGGCTGCCCGCCCTGGTCAAGGAGCTGGCCGCGTGCGGGCTGCCGGAAACCGCGGTGCACGGCGACTTCCACCCGGGCAACTGGCGCTCCGACGGCGGCGGCCCGGTCGTCGTCGACTACGCGGACGTCTGCCTCGGCCACCCGGCGGTGGACGCGCTGCGGCCCCGCGCGTTCGTGGACGAGGAGCGCTGGTCCCAGGTGGCGGCGGTGTGGGCGCGGGCCTGGCGCGAACGGGTGCCGGGCTGCGCGCCGGAGCGGGCGCTGGAGCTGACCGGGCCGCTGTTCCACCTCGGGTACGCGCTGCGGTACCAGGAGTTCCTGGACCACATCGAGGACAGCGAGCGCCCGTACCACGAGGGCGATCCGGCGGCGGAGGTCCGGCGCGCCCTGGAGGCCGCCGGATGACACGCGGTGCCGCCGGCTGACGCCCGGTGCCGCCGGCGCCGCGCCGCAGGGGCACGGTGCCGACGGCGGTCCGGGCGGTGGGCCGGCGGCCGGCGGGCCGGTCAGCCCACCGGGTCGATCCGGCGGCCGTCGCGGGCGCCGTACAGGGCGAGCGCCTCGACCGGGCAGTACTCCACGGCGTCGGCCAGTTCCGGGGTGAGCGGTTCCCCGCCCGCGCCGGTGGGCTGTTCGCGCAGCGGACGGGCCAGCCCGTCGGCGCCGAGGGCCAGCGAGCCGGGCGCGGTCAGGGCGCACATGCCCGAGCCGATGCAGCGGTCGCGGTCGACCTGGACGATCACCTCCGGCGCGGTGCCGGCCGTGCCGTCGCCGCTCACCAGGAGACCCGCAGGTGCTGCGGGCTGCGGGTCAGCAGGCCGCGCCGCCAGTCGATGGCGTCCTCGGGCGCGGTGAGCCGCAGCGCGGGCAGCCGCCGGGCCAGCCGGTGCAGGGCGAGTTCCAGCTCCATCCGGGCCAGCCAGGCACCCAGGCAGTGGTGCGGCCCGGCGCCGAAGGTGTACGAGGAGCCGGCGAGCGGGGCGAACAGCTCGGTCAGCAGGTCCCCGGTGAACACCCCGGGGTCGCTGTTGGCGGCGGTGACGTCGGCGGCGACGACGCTCCCGGCGGGGATCCGCACCCCGCCGATCTCGATGTCCTCGACCGCCCGCCGCAGCAGTCCGGGCAGCACGTCGGCGTCGCCCAGCGGGACGGCGCGCAGCAGCTGTTCGGTGGCGGCGGCCGCGCTCTGCTCGTCGGAGGCGAGCCGGAGCCAGGCGTCCCGGCCGTCGCCGAGCAGGTAGACGAGGGCATTGCCGAGCGCGGTCATGGTGGTCTCGTGCCCGGCCACGACCAGGCCGATGACGAGCGTGACGATCTGCTCCTCGGTGATCCCGGGGGTGTCGTCGGCGGCCGCGAGCAGCCCGCTGACCAGGTCGTCGCCGGGGCTGGCGCGGCGTTCGGCGACGAGCTCGGCGCCGAAGCCGGCGAACTCGCGCATCGCCGCGCGGACCTCCTGCGCCGTGAACGCGGTGGTGGCCAGCGCGTGGTCGCTCCAGTGCTCCAGGCGCACGGTGTCGAGGTGGTCCAGGCCCATCAGCCGGCTGATCACGGCGACCGGCAGCGGCCGGGTGTAGCCGGCGACGATGTCGGCGGGCGAGCCGCGGTCGAGCAGCTCGTCGATCAGGCCGTCGACGACCGAGGCCACCCAGGGGCGCCAGCGGGCGATCGCGCGCGGGGTGAACGCGCGCTGCACGGTGCGGCGCAGCCGCTGGTGCTCGACGCCGTCGATGTTGAGCAGCGCGGTGGGGTCGTCCAACAGGTTGGGGGTGCGGGTGACCTGCGGGGCGTCCGGCGCGTAGAGCGGGGCGCGGCCCAGCCGCGGGTCGGTGAGCACCTGCCGGACGTCGGTGTGCCGGCTGACCAGCCAGACCGGGGTGCCGGTGGGCAGGGCGGCCAGCCGGGGCGGACCGGGTTCGAGCAGGCGCAGGCAGTGCAGCGGCGGCAGCACGGTCAGGGCCGTGCCGGGGTTCGGGACGGTACCGGTTCCGGCACCGGTGGCACTGTTCTCGGCGGACATCCGTACTCCAGACTCCAGAGCGACGGCCGCGCGGGGGCGCGGCCTGCGGGGGGTGGATCCGGGTGGTGCGCGGGGGACGGGCGGGGCGGTCGACGGGTGTGCCGGGTGGGCCGGGTTTCGCTTCGACCGTACGTGGGAGACGGGCCGCAGTCAGCGACGATTCCAGCCAACGCCCGGGGGCCGCGGGCACGGTGAGGGCACGGCGGCAGCCGGGGGCGCTCGCCGAGGTCCATGCGCCCCCGCAGTGCGCCCCGGGGCGGGCGCCCCGGTGAGACGGATCACCCGGGACGCTCCCCGGCCCCCGGCCGGGGCGGGCGCTACGCTTCGTGGGCGAGTCACCCGACTCGTGTCGACCGACCGCGTCGACGCAGGTCACGCCGGTGCAGAGCGGCACCGGCCGACGGAGGTGGAACGGATGGCCCAGCAGGTCAAGGCAGTGATCGCACGCGCCAAGGGCGCGCCCGTGGAGGTGACGACGATCGTCGTGCCCGATCCCGGGCCCGGCGAGGCGGTGGTGCGGATCCAGGCCTGCGGCGTGTGCCACACCGACCTGCACTACCGCGAGGGCGGCATCAACGACGAGTTCCCGTTCCTGCTCGGCCACGAGGCCGCGGGCATCGTGGAGACGGTCGGCGAGGGCGTCACCGAGGTCGCGCCCGGCGACTTCGTCGTGCTCAACTGGCGCGCCGTCTGCGGCCAGTGCCGCGCGTGCAGGCGCGGGCGTGCCCAGTACTGCTTCAACACCCACAACGCCGAGCAGCGGATGACGCTGCTGGACGGCACCGAGCTGTCCCCGGCCCTGGGGATCGGCGCGTTCGCCGAGAAGACCCTGGTCGCCGCCGGCCAGTGCACCAAGGTGGACCCGGCCGCCGACCCGGCCGTCGCCGGGCTGCTCGGCTGCGGCGTGATGGCGGGCATCGGCGCCGCGATCAACACCGGCACCGTGGGCCGGGGCGACACGGTCGCGGTGATCGGCTGCGGCGGTGTCGGCGGCGCGGCCGTGCTGGGCTCCCGGCTGGCCGGCGCGTCGAAGATCATCGCGGTGGACATCGACGACCGCAAGCTCGCCACCGCCGGGAAGCTCGGCGCCACCCACACCGTCAACTCCCGGACCACCGACCCCGTCGAGGCGATCCGCGAGCTGACCGGCGGCCACGGCGCGGACGTCGTGGTCGAGGCGGTCGGCCGCCCGGAGACCTACCGGCAGGCCTTCTACGCCCGCGACCTGGCCGGCACCGTCGTCCTGGTCGGCGTGCCGACGCCGGAGATGAAGCTGGAGCTCCCGCTGCTCGACGTGTTCGGGCGCGGCGGCGCGCTGAAGTCCTCCTGGTACGGCGACTGCCTGCCCTCCCGGGACTTCCCGATGCTGATCGACCTCTACCTCCAGGGCCGCCTGGACCTCGGCGCCTTCGTCAGCGAGACCATCGGCCTGGACGCGGTGGAGCAGGCGTTCGAGCGCATGCACCACGGCGACGTGCTCCGTTCGGTGGTGGTCCTGTGAGCGCCGGGTCCGTCCGCGTCGAGCGGCTCGTCACCGCCGGGACCTTCGAACTCGACGGCGGCAGCTGGGAGGTGGAGAACAACGTCTGGATCGTCGGCGACGACACCGAGGCCGTGGTGATCGACGCGGCCCACGACGCCGCCGCGATCGAGGCCGCGCTCGCCGGGCGCCGGCTGCTCGCCGTCGTCTCCACCCACGCGCACAACGACCACATCGACGCCGCCCCGGAGCTGGCCGCCCGCACCGGCGCGCCGGTGCTGCTGCACCCGGACGACCTGCCGCTGTGGAAGCTGACCCACCCGGACCGCCTCCCGGACGGCGAACTCGCCGACGGGCAGCGGATCGAGGTCGCCGGCACCGCGCTGACCGTCCTGCACACGCCCGGCCACGCCCCGGGCGCGGTCTGCCTGTACGCCCCGGACCTCGGCACGGTGTTCACCGGCGACACCCTCTTCCACGGCGGCCCGGGCGCGACCGGCCGCTCCTTCTCGCACTTCCCGACCATCATCGACTCCATCCGCGACCGGCTGCTGACCCTGCCGGCCGACACGGTGGTGCGCACCGGCCACGGCGACCCGACCAGCATCGGCGCCGAGGCCCCCGCCCTCCCGGAGTGGATCGCCCGCGGTCACTGACCGCGCGGGAGGCGACCCGGGCCCGGCGGACGGCCGCCGGGCCCGGGCACGTACGATCGCGGGCATGGCCCACGATCCGCGCGCGCTCGACGACGCCTTCCTCGCCTTCTGGCGGGAGCGGCACATCTCCACCCTGACCACCCGGCGGCCGGACGGGTCGCCGCACGTGGTGCCGGTGGGGGTGACGTTCGAGCCGGAGCGCGGTGTGGCGCGGGTGATCAGCAGCCGCACCAGCCGCAAGGTGCGCAACGTCCTGGCGGCCGGCGCGGGCGGGCAGCGGGTGGCGGTGTGCCAGGTGGACCGGGCGCGCTGGTCGACGCTGGAGGGCGTGGCGGTGGTCCTGGACGCGCCGGAGGCGGTGGCCGACGCGGAGCGGCGCTACAGCGAGCGCTACCGCGAGCCCCGGGTGAACCCGGACCGGGTGGTCATCGAGATCACCGTCGACCGGGTGCTCGGGCGCGCGTAGCGGGTGGACGGTGTTCCGTTTATCCGGCGTTGATCGCCACGTCCTACCGTCGGGGCATGAACGAGGGAACGACGGGGGACCGGGGCGTGCGGGCCCCGGCCGAGGGCGGCCGGATGACGGCCGAGGACACGGACCGCTTCCGGGTGCTGCTGGCCCGGCTGGAGGACTCGCTGGCGGCCGACCGCCGCACCCGGACGGTGCCGGGCCGTGAGGGATGAGCGCCGCCCGGCCGCGCGCGTCGCGGTGCTGCCGCTGTGGCAGCGCGGCGCGCGGACGGGCGACTCCTACCGGAGTGCCGTGGCCGGCGGGCTACTTGGTGAAGCGCACCTCGGGGAAGGCGCGCGACGGCCGGTCGAGCAGCGGGGCCGGGCGGCCGAGCAGGTGCCGGTCGAAGAACGCGCCCAGGTAGGCGCGGGTGGCGGCCAGTGCGCGGCTTCCGGCGATGGTGCCGAAGCTCTCCCGGTAGGCGTCCGGCGGCAGTTGGTCACGCAGGCCGAGGTCGTCGACGATCCAGTGCTCGTCGGAGAACGACAGGTGCCCGGCGGTGGGCAGGTCCACCCAGTAGCGGGGGCCGGTGAACCGCTTCCAGTTGTCCTCCCAGTTCTGGGTGGCCTCCGGTGAGGCGCCGACCCCGGCGCTGAACAGCAGGGCCGGCCGCCCGGTGTCGTCGCCCGCCGGGATCCAGATGCTGCCGTCGAGGTCGGCGGCGGCCTTGATCCGCGGGTCCTCGCGCATGGCCTCCAGGGCGGCCGCCCCGCCGAGCGAGTGCCCGGCGGCACCGATCCGCGAGGGGTCCACGCTCAGTCCGCGGACCGGGCCGCCGTGCCCGGGGGCGGTCAGCCGGTCGAGCACGAAGCGCAGGTCGGCGGCCCGGGCGCGGGAGGACTTCACGCCGAACTCCGGGTCCGCCGCCTCCTGTCCGCAGGCCAGGCAGGACTCGATGCGGCCGTCGGGGAACTCCACCGAGGTCTCGTAGGTGGAGTCGACGGCGGCCACCGCGTAGCCCCGGGCGGCGAACTCCTCGCCGAGGGCGGTGAGCGAGGTGCGGCTCATGCCGAAGCCGGGGGAGAGCAGGATCAACGGATGGCGGCCGGGGGCCGGCCGGGCGTCGGCCACGGCGTTGGACCGCAGCGTGGCGGGCTCGTCCAGGCCGTACAGGGCGCGGGACAACTGTGGTGACACGTACGGCGCGTGGGCGCCGCGCGGCGAGGCGGCCGGGTACCAGAAGGTGACCATCAGCTCGCGGCTCGCGGTGTCCGGACGCCAGGGATCGGGCCGGGTCGGGTCGACCAGCCGGGCGGAGGCCGTGCCGACCGGCCGGTGCGCGGTCGGTGCGGGAACGCGGGGCCCGGCCGTGGCGGTGGCCGTGGTGCCGGCGCCGGCCGCGCCCTCCCCGGCGAGGCCGGTCGCGGCGGTGGCCGGACCGGCCAGGGCCAGGACGAGGGTGGTGGACACGATCGTCAGGGCGGCGCAACGCCGCCGTCGGTTCTTCGACATGACGCCACGCTAGGTTCGCCGCGGGCCCCGGCACGTCGCTCCGCCGGTGGAGCGGCGCTACGCCGCGAGGGGGAGCCGGCCCGGCCGCCGGTACGCCGTCGGACCGGGGGCAGGCTCCCCCTGAGGGTGTGCGCGCCGGTCGTTCAGCAGTCGCAGCCGCAGCTGCAGTCACCGCAGTCGCAGCAGCCGCTGCAGCAGTCGGAGCCCTCCCCGCAGCACTGGCAGGCGTCGCAGCAGTTGCCGCAGTCGCAGCAGTCGTGCCGGGCGCAGAAGCCCTCGCGGCGCTCGCCGCTGAACGGGTGGTCGTGCTCGCAGCAGAGCAGCTGGCAGGTGCAGCCCATCAGGGCCCACAGCGCGCAACCGGCCAGCAGGTTGCGGCGGTTCGGCGGCGGCGCCCCGGGCGGGGTGAAGCCGGGACCCTGCGGGACCCAGGGCGGGACCGGCGCGCCGGGGCCCTGCGGCGGTGCCTGGTCGGGGTCGTGCCGCGGCGGCGCCTGGTACGGATTGCCGGCGAGCGGGGCGCCGCCGCCGTGCTCGGCCCCGGTCCGGCAGGCGGTGTGGCCGGGCCGGCCGAAGACCCGCTCGACGGCGCGCTCGGTCTCGTGCGCGAGCAGGACGTGCACCAGGGTGCGGTCGGCCAGTTCGACGTCCCGCAGGGCGAGCCGGATGCCGTGCACGGCGTCCCGGCAGAGCCGCTCGGCCTCGGCGCGGTCGGTGCCGGTCGCGGTGAGCGGGTTCCACGCGCCGCTCGCGGCGTCCGCCTCCTGGTCCTCGGCGGCGTCCAGCAGGTGCGCGAGGCGTCCGAACAGCCGTCCCGCCTCGGCCAGCGGCGCCGCGTTCCCGGGCCGGCCGGCCAGCGCGGCGGTGTGCGCGAACGCGGCGGCGGTGGCGGTCTCGGTGGGCTCGGTGACCAGCAGCACCGACCCGCCGGCGGGCAGCGCGCGCTCCAGCTCGCCCTGCCGGGCGGCCGCGTCCAGCAGGACGGCGGTGTCGAAGCCGACCACCGAGGCGGTGCCGGCGCTCTTGCGGTCCCAGCGCCGGGTGACCGCCCGGGCGCCCGCCGCCACGGACCGCCGGGCGAAGACGCCGTCCCGGTCCTCGACGTGGTCACGGATCTTCACCGAGGCGAGCGCCAGCGAGACGGCCGCGGCCAGCCGGGCGCCCTCGCCCCGGGCGACGGAGGCCGTGCGCATGCCGCGCAGCGGGCACGGCCCGGCGGTCCGCCGCCCGGCGCCCTCGCCGGCGGCGGCCTGGGCCTCGACCAGCACCGAGATGATCAGCCCGTCGTAGTTGGTGGCGGTGCGGGCCAGTTGACCGTGGTCGTCCCGCAGGGCGAGGCAGAGCCCGCAGAGGTGGGCCACCCAACTCGCCTGCAACCGCTCGGAGAGGCGGTGGCGGCAGGGTCTGATGATGCCGAACATGTGGTTCCCCCGGTGTTTCGCGTGGGCCATGCGGGCCCGTGATCGCGCACATCATATGATCGCGAGCCCGCCCGTCCGGAACCCCTGCCTGCGGCGCGTCCCCGCCGTCCGGACGCCGCCGGACGACCCCGACGCTCCCGCCGCTCCCGGCGGTCGAGCCGGCGGCCGTCGTCCCGGAGAGGGGCGGACCCGTTGGTCACGCCCCGGCCGGCCACCCCACGTGACGCCGAACCCGCCGAAGGCCGGCGGCCGGTGGCAGCCGGAACCCGACGCTGCGCGGGCGCCCGGAGCAGTGGCCCCGAAGGCCCTCCCGTATCCGGGATAGCATCACGGATATGGGAATCGAGAGGGCCGCCGACGAACGGCTGGCGGAGCGGCTCGCCGAGTTGCGGGTCGAGCGCGGGTGGACGCTGGAGGAACTGGCGCGGCGGGCGGACGTCAGCCGCTCGACGCTGTCGCGGGTCGAGCGGGCGGAGGTGAGCCCGACGGCGGCGCTGCTCGGGCGGCTCTGCGCCGTGTACGGGCGGAGCATGTCGCGGCTGCTCGCCGAGGTGGAGGCGGCGCCGGCGCGGCTGGTGCGGGCCGCGGACCAGCGGGTCTGGCGGGACGAGGCGACCGGGTTCGTGCGGCGCTCCGTCTCGCCGCCGCACGGCTCGCTGCGCGCCGAGGTGATCGAGGGGCGGCTGCAGGCCGGCGGCGACATCGCCTACGACAAACCCTGCGACACCGGCCGGGAGCACCACCTGTGGCTGCTGGAGGGCCGCCTGGCGCTCACCGTCGACGGCGTCGAGGACCTGCTGGAGGCCGGCGACTGCCTGCGGTTCGTCCCCGGGACCACCCGCTTCCGCTGCCCCGGCCCGGACGGCGCCCGGTACGCGCTGGTGGTGGTCGAGCCGTGAGCGGGACCGGCGCGATACCGGCGCCACCCGTCAAGGAGACGTTCGACGCGGCCGGGCGGCGGGTGCTGCTGGTCTGCGTCGCGGGCGGCTTCACCACCCTCCTCGACCAGTCGGTGCTCAACACCTCGATCCCGGCGCTGCGCGAGTCGCTGCACGCCCAGCCCGCGCACCTGCAGTGGATCGTGGCCGGCTACTCGCTCGCCTTCGGGCTGGCCCTGATCCCCGGCGGGCGGCTCGGCGACGTCCGGGGCCGCAAGTGGTTCTTCGTCGGCGGCCTCGCCCTGTTCACCGTCGTCAGCCTGCTCTCCGCGACCGCCACCGAGCCAGGGGTGCTGATCGCCTCCCGGCTGCTCCAGGGCGCGGGCGCCGGACTGGTGAACTCCCAGATGATCGGCACCCTCCAGGACGTCTTCCAGGGGCAGCTGCGGGCCCGGGCGCTCGGGATGTACGCGGTCACCGGCGGCCTCGCCTTCGCCCTCGGGCCACCGGTCGGCGGGGCCGTGCTCGCCGCCGTCGGGCCCGAGCACGGCTGGCGGCTGACCTTCCTGCTCAACGTCCCCTTCGGCCTCGTCACGGTGCTGCTGGCGGCCCGCCACCTGCCGCGCCCGCGCCCCAGCACCCGGCACGCCGACCTGGACCTGGTCGGGCTGCTGCTGGTCGCCGCGCTGACCCTGGTGCTGATGCTGCCGTTCGTCCAGCCGCCCGGCTGGGCGGGCCGGTTCGGCTTCGCCGCCGCCGCGGTCCTGCTGCTGGGCGCGCTGGCCGGGTGGCAGCGCCGCTACGCCAGGGCCGGCCGCCACCCGCTGATCCACCCGGCGCTGACCCGCTCGGCGCCGTACGCGCTGGGGACGGCGGTGGCGATGGCCCAGTTCGGCTCCTCGCTGGCCGCCGGGCTGGTGCTGACCATGTTCCTGCAGGACGGGCTCGGCCTGTCGCCGCTCGGCGCGGCGCTGGTGTCGCTGCCCTCGGCGGTCGCGATGGGCTTCGCCTCGGCGGTCGCCTGGCGGGTGGTGCAGCGCTTCGGCCGGCGGACCGTCACGGCGGGCATGACCGGCTCGGCGCTGGTGATGCTGGCCGGCGGCCTGCTCGCGCTGCGGGCACCGGCCGGTGCGCTGCCCTGGCTGCTCGCGCTGCTGCAACTGCTGGGCGGCGCCTCGATCGGGCTGATGGGGGCGCCCAACCAGGCCTTCGTGCTGCGCCACGCGCCGGCCGAGGCGGCCGGGGTGAGCGGGGCGATCCTGCAGATGGCGCAGCGGATCGCGGCGGCGGTCGGCGTCTCGGCGCTCTCCGGCGTCTATCTGCGGGCGACCGACGGGGGCGCCGGGCACCGGGCGGCGTACGCCTGGGCGAGCGGCGTCTGCGCGGCGTTGGCCGCGCTCGCGGTGCTGGCCTCGGTCCTGGCGGGCCGGGCGACGGCGCGCGCGGAGGCGGCCGCCGCGGCCGCGGCACCGGGTGCACCGGCGCCCGGGCCGGTCCGGGAGGGGACCCGGGCGTCCGGTTGACCGGCCGGGTGCGCGGCGCCGGGCTCGGCGGCGCGGTGACGGCCGGGAGCGGCCGGGTTTGAGCGGTGAGCGAACGCCGGGTCCGCGGACGTGACGCCCGGCCTACCGTGGTCGCCATGACCGATCATCGGACGGTGGAACTGCCGGGCCTCACCCTCGCCTACCGGGAGAGCGGCCCGGCCGACGGCCCGCCGCTGGTCCTGCTGCACGCGCTCGGCGAGCGGGGCGCCGACTGGGAGCCGGTGCTCCCCGCCCTCGCCCCGCGCCACCGCGTGCTGGCCCTCGACCTGCGCGGCCACGGCGACAGCGACCGCCCGGGCGACTACGCCCTGGAGGCGATGCGCGACGACGTGCTGGCCTTCCTGGACGCGCTCGGGCTGCCCCGGGCCGACCTGGTCGGACACTCGATGGGCGGCGTGGTCGGCTACCTGGCCGCCCAGGAGCGGCCCGGGCGGATCGGCCGGCTGGTGCTGGAGGACGTCCCCGCCCCGCGCCCCCGCCCGGCGAGCCCGGTGGCCGACGCCCCCGACGGGCCGGTGGACTTCGACTGGGCCGTGGTCCGGGCGGTCAAGGGCCGGATCGACCGCCCGGACCCGCGCTGGCTGGAACGGATGACCGCGATCACCGCGCCCACCCTGCTGGTGGCCGGCGGCCCGGCCAGCCATGTGCCGCAGGCCGGAATGGCCGAGCTGGCCGGGCTGATCCCGGACTGCCGGGTGGTGACCGTCGAAGCCGGACACCTGGTGCACCGCACCCGGCCGGCCGAGTTCGTCGCGGCGGTGGCGCCGTTCCTGGACCCGGCCGGCCGGGAGCGCTGAGCCCCCGGGCCGCCGGTCAGACGCCGTGCTCGGCCGGGAGCCGGCCCGAGCGGATCGCCGCCACCAGGTCGGCGTGGTCGGCCTCGGTGCGGTCCGCGTAGGCCACCGCGAACGACGCCAGCGCCTCGTCCAGCGCCTCGTTCTTGCCGCAGTAGCCGGTGATCACCCCCGGGTCGGCGGTGTGCGCGTGGGCGCGGGCGAGCAGCGCACCGGTGATCCGGGCGTAGTCGTCGAGCTGTGCGGGCAGCAGCGCCGCCGGGTCCACGCTGCCCTTGCGGTTGCGGAACTGCCGCACCTGGTAGGGGAGTCCGTCCACCGTCGTCCAGCCGAGCAGGGTGTCGCTGACCACCTGCATCCGCTTCTGGCCGAGCACCACCCGGCGGCCCTCGTGGCTCTCCGGCGTGCTCACCGGGTAGCCGGCCCGGGCCAGGTACGGCAGCAGCACCGACGGGCGGGCCTCCTTCACCTGGAGCACCAGCGGCTGATCCCGGTGGTCGGTCAGCAGCACGACGTAGGAGCGGGTGCCGACGCTGCCGGTGCCCACCACCCGGAAGGCCACGTCGTGCACCCGGTGGCGGGACAGCAGCGGGTGCAGCTCGGCCGGAACCGTCCGGACGTACGGCCCGAGGGCGGCGGCCACCGCCGCGGCGGTGTCGTCCGGCACCTCGCTGAGCACCGGGGGCGCCGCGGTGAACCGCCAACCACCTTCCTCGGTGCGGACGGTGGACTTGGCGGCGAAGCGCGCGCTGGTGTTGCCGAGCGCCTTGGCGGCCACCTTCTCCAGCACCCCGGCGAGGTCGTGCGCCTGGGCGAAGGAGACCAGTTGCTCGTCCGCGACGGCGTTCCAGGCGTCCAGCGCCGACAGCTTGGCGAGCGCGCGCATGGTGCGGCGGTACGCCCCGGCCGCGTCGAAGGCGGCCTGACGGGCGGTGGCCTCGTCCGCGCCGACCTCCCGGCCCGCCAGCACCAGGCTCGCGGCGAGACGCTTGAGGTCCCACTCCCACGGGCCGGGCACGGTCTCGTCGAAGGCGTTGATGTCCATCACCAGCCGGCCGCGGGCGTCGCCGTACAGGCCGAAGTTGGCCGCGTGCGCGTCGCCGCACAGCTGCGCCACGGTGCCGCTGGTCGGGGTGGCGGCGAGGTCGGCGGCCATCAGACCGGCCGAACCGCGCAGGAAGGCGAACGGGGTGGCGGCCATCCGGCCCAGCCGGATCGGCACCAGCTCGGTGAGCCGGCCCGCGTTGGAGGCCTCGATCGCCTCGACGGCGGTCGGACGGTCGGTGGCCGGGGCGAACTCGGCGTGCCCCTCGCGCGGGCTGCGGGCGCGCAGCGCCTTGCCACGCGCCCGGGCACCGCCGTCCTGGCCCGGCGCGAAGCCCTCGACCGTGAACCGCCGCCCGGGCCCGCGCCCGCCCCCCGCCGCGTCCGCCGGTATCCCGGACCCGATCACCGTCTCGGTCAGCTGCGTCACTGCGCCCCGCCCTGTTCTGAGTCGTTCCCGCCCGCGACCGGCGCGGACCCGGCCGCGTACGGGCCGGCCAGCAGGCTACCGGGCCGTCTGCGCGGCCTTCCGGCAGGGAGGGACGCCGGAGGGCCGGCAACGGTTCCGGGGGCGGGGCGGGTGCTGCGGACCGGGCCGGCCGAGGGCGTGACGGGGACCGTGCGGCGAGGGCGCCCGCCGCCGGGCCGGGCTGGGCGCGCGTGCCCCGGTCGCACGCCCCCCCCGGCCCGATCCACGGGCCACGCCCTACGATGCGACGGTGGAGGATCTTCGGGGGTGGTGGGCCGTCCGGGGCCCGGCCGCGGTGGCGGCCGGGCTGACGGTGGCGGCGGGGCTCGGGGTGCGCGCGGTGGCCGGCGGCGACGCCGCCAAGGCCGCGGGCGACGCGCTCTACACGGTGCTGCTGTACGCGCTCGCGCTGCTGGTGACGCCGCGCCTGCGGCCGTGGACGGCGGCCGCCTGGGCCGCCGGGCTGAGCTGGGCGGTCGAGCTGTTCCAGCTCACCGGCGTCCCCGACGGCCTCGCCCGGCACAGCGCGCTCGCCCGGCTGGTGCTCGGCTCCGCCTTCAACCCGCCGGACCTGCTCTGGTACCTGGCCGGCGCCGCGGCGGCCGCCCTGACGCACCTGGGTGCGTCGGCGGCCCGGCGGCGTCTCCTGACCTGACGGTACGTCAGAGCGGCAGCAGTTCGGGCCGCTTGGCCTCGACGTGGTCGCCGGAGGACTCGCCGCGCAGCCGGCGGCCGACCCACGGCAGCAGGTACTCGCGGGCCCACTGGAGGTTCTCCCGGCGCTGCTCGGCGGGGGAGGGCACCGGGACGGCCGGCCACGGCGCCTCCGGGTCCTGCTCGGTGCGCAGGCCCAGCGCGCGGGCGGCCAGCAGTGCGACCCGCTGGTGGCCCTCGGGGGAGAGGTGCAGCCGGTCCTCGCTCCAGGCGCGGCGGTCCCGGACCGCCCGCAGCGACCACAGGTCCGCCACCTGGCAGCCGTGCCGGTCGGCGACGGCCCGCATGTGGCCGTTGTAGGTGGCGATCTTGCCGCGCAGGTGCTTGAGCAGCGGCACGCCGCGGGTGTCGAAGCCGGTGCAGATCAGCACCGTGCCCGCCGAGTCGGCGAGTTGGGCGACGGCGGCCTCGAAGCGCTCGGCGACCTCGTCCGGGTCGCTGCCGGGGCGCAGGATGTCGTTGCCGCCGGCGCAGAAGGTGACCAGGTCCGGCTGGATGCGGCGGACCTGCGGCACCTGCTCGGCCACGATCTGGTCCAGCAGCCGGCCGCGCACGGCGAGGTTCGCGTACCGGAACCCGCCCGGCGGCCGGCCCGCGGCGAGCAGCACCGCCAGCCGGTCGGCCCAGCCGGCGAAGGCGCCGTCGGCCGCGGGGTCGTTCAGCCCCTCGGTGAAGCTGTCCCCGAGGGCGACGTAGGAATCGAGGTCAAGAGTCTCCTGGAGGTTCGGCATGAGAGAGATAGTTCACCGTCTGAAGTGACCTACGCCACCGTAGGTGCCCGGTTGCGGTACGTGAGATCGGCCACGTGCGGTTCCGCGCCCCCGTGCGCCGGGTGACTGCGCCGTCCGGCCGCCCGAGAGGGGTGTGCGAACGGTCCTGCCGGGGCAGCCGCCCTCTGGGTCGTGGACGCCGGGTACGGCTGCCGCCCGCGCCCGCTCCGAAGCCCCGTCCCCGAGCCCCGTCCCGCAGTCCCTTCCCGATGGCGGAGGTCGCCGCATGTCCCACCGATTCCCGGAGCGCACCGCGAGGCCGCGGCGCTACCTCATGTGCCGTCCGACGTACTTCACCGTCGAGTACGCGATCAACCCGTGGATGGACCCCTCGAAGCCGACCGACACCACGCTCGCCGTCCGCCAGTGGGAGCGGCTGCGCGCGCTGTACGAGGAGCTCGGCCACACCGTCGAGCTGATCGAGCCGGTGCCCGGTCTGCCGGACATGGTGTACACGGCCAACGGTGCGACCGTGCTCGACGGCCGGGTGCTGGTGGCCACCTTCCGCCACGCCGAGCGGGCCGCCGAGTCCGACGCCCACCACGCCTGGTTCCGGGCCGGCGGCTACCGCGAGGTGCGGCGCGCCGCGCACGTCAACGAGGGCGAGGGCGACCACCTGCTGGTCGGCCGCCGGGTGCTGGCGGGCTCGGGCTTCCGCACCGACCCCGCCGCCCACACCGAGGCCCGGGCCGTCTTCGGCCTGCCGGTGCTCGGCCTGGAACTGGTGGACCCGCGCTTCTACCACCTGGACACCGCGCTGGCGGTGCTCGCCGACGACCACGTCATGTACTACCCGCAGGCGTTCACCCCGGACAGCCAGGCGCTGCTGCGCAGCCTCTACCCGGACGCCATCCTCGCCGAGCGGGAGGACGCCGAGGCGTTCGGCCTGAACGCGGTCTCCGACGGCCGCCGGGTGCTGCTCCCGGAGGCGGCGAAGTCCCTGGCCGCGCGGCTGGCCGACGCCGGCTACGAGCCCGTGCCGGTCGACCTCTCCGAACTCTTCAAGGGCGGCGGCGGCCCCAAGTGCTGCACCCTGGAGCTCCGCCCGGCCTGACGCGCGGGGCCGCCCCGCGCCGGCCCGGCCGGCCGCACGCGCGCCGCCCGGGCACCGGGGCTCAGTCGCCGCCCGTCACCAGGACGACCTCCAGGGTGCGGGGGCCGTGCACGCCCTCGACGCGGTCGAGTTCGATGTCGCTGGTGGCCGAGGGGCCGGAGATCCAGGTCTGCGGGCGGGCCGGGTCGAGGAGCGGGAGGGCGAGCGGGACGGAGGCGACCACCTGCTCGGGCGCGCGGACCACGCAGACGTGGTGGTCGGGCACGAGCGTCAGCAGACGGCGGCCCTGGCCCGGGCCGGCGTCCAGGACCAGGGTGCCGGTCTCGGCGATCGCCAGGGCGCAGCCGGTGAGCACGCTGTCGACGGTGTCCAGCCGGGCGGCGGTGAGCGGGCCCCCGGGGCCGTCGTCCGGGAGCGCGCGGGCCCGGGTGACGGTGAGCCAGTCGGACGGCAGACCGGGCGGGACGGCCACGGTGCGGGTGCCGCGGGCCTCGAACAGGGCGGCGAGCAGCAGCGGCAGCCGGCCGGCGGTGCAGCGGTGGACCAGGGCGCGGTAGTCCGCGAGGTGGCGCTCCAGCAGGTCGAGCAGCGCGCCGGGATCGTCGGCGGGGACGTGGCTGCGCAGGTAGTCGCGCGGCACGGGCGCCGGCTGCGGCCCGCCGCCGCGCAGCGCGGCCCGGATCCGGGCGAGCACCAGGTCGCGCGAGCCGGTGGACGGGGGCGGGTGGCCGCTCACGGGCGGTTCCTCCGCCACCAGTCGCGGAACGGTTCGGCGGGGACGGCCGGCAGCTCCCGGGTGTCGGTCCAGGCCCGGCCGGGGCCGGGGAGGCGGCGCGGGTGGAGCCGCCGGGTGCGGGCGGCGGCCCGTTCGGCGGCCCGCAGCAGGGCGGGGCGGTCGAGGACGTAGCCGGCGGCGGCCATCGCGGCCCGCTCCAGCCGGTGGCCGCGCTGCCCGGCGACCCGTTCGCGCAGGTGGACCAGCACCTCGGGGATGTCGATGGCCACCGGGCAGACCTCGTAGCAGGCCCCGCAGAGCGAGGAGGCGAACGGCAGCGAGGCGTCCAGGGGGGTGGTGGTGCCGCGCAGTTGGGGGGTGAGGACGGCGCCGATCGGCCCGGGGTAGACCGAGCCGTAGGCGTGTCCGCCGGCCCGCTCGTAGACCGGGCAGACGTTGAGGCAGGCCGAGCAGCGGATGCAGCGCAGCGTCTGGCGGCCGACCCGGTCGGCGAGCGCGTCGGTGCGGCCGTTGTCGAGCAGCACCAGGTGGAACTCCTCGGGCCCGTCGCCGTGCGGGCCGTCGGCGTGGGTGCCGGTCCAGAGCGAGGTGTAGGGGTTCATCCGCTCGGCGGTGGCGGAGCGGGGCAGCAGTTGCAGGAAGACCTCCAGGTCCTGCCAGGTGGGCAGGACCTTCTCGATGCCGACCACCGAGATCAGGGTGCGCGGGAGGGTCAGGCACATCCGCCCGTTGCCCTCCGATTCCACGACCACCAGGGTGCCGGTCTCGGCGATCATGAAGTTGGCGCCGGAGACCGCGACCCGGGCCCGCAGGAACTTCTCCCGCAGGTGCAGCCGGGCCGCCTCGGCGAGGTCGCCGGGCGCGTCGGTGAGCCCGTCCGGGGCCGGGCGGCCCCAGTCGGCCATCCGCCGGGTGAAGATCTCCCGGATCTCGCCGCGGTTGCGGTGGATCGCCGGGACGAGCAGGTGGGAGGGCCGGTCCTCGCCCAACTGGACGATCAGCTCGGCGAGATCGGTCTCGTAGGCGCGGATGCCGGCCTCGGCCAGCGCCTCGTTGAGCCCGATCTCCTGGGTGGCCATGGACTTGACCTTGACCACCTCGCTCTCGCCGGTGGCCCGGACCAGGCCGGTGACGATCCGGTTGGCCTCGGCGGCGTCGGCGGCCCAGTGCACCGTGCCGCCCGCGGCGGTCACCTTCTCCTCCAACTCAAGGAGGTAGCGGTCGAGTTGCAGCAGGGTGTGATCCTTGACCGCCTTGCCGGCGGCGCGCAGCTGCGCCCAGTCGGCGAGCTCCGTGACGGCGCGGGCCCGCTTCTCCCGGATGGTGCGGGTGGCGCGCCGCAGATTGCCGCGCAGCCGTTCGTCCCGGACGGCCCCGGCGGCGGCCTGCGGGAAGGGCACCTCGGGGGAGACCCCGGGCGGGAAGGCGGGCATGCCGAGGAACGTCCCGCTCACGGTGCCGCCCGCCAGGGCGCGGCCTCGGTGCTGGCGAGGATCTCGGCGAGGTGCAGCGGGCGCAGCGGCGCGCCCTGGCGGCGCAGGGTGCCGCCGAGGTGCAGCAGACAGGAGTTGTCGCCGCCGCAGAGCACCTCGGCGCCGGTGGCCAGGGCGTTGGCGGTCTTGTCGGCGGCCATCGCGGCCGAGACCGCCGGGTTCTTCACGGCGAAGGTGCCGCCGAAGCCGCAGCACTCCTCGGCGCCGGGCAGGTCGACCAGCTCCAGTCCGCGGACGGCGCGCAGCAGCCGCAGCGGGCGGTCGCCGAGGCCGAGCAGCCGCAGGCCGTGGCAGGAGGGGTGGTACGTCACGGTGTGCGGGAACCACGCGCCGACGTCCTCGACGCCCAGCACATCGGTGAGGAACTCGGCCAGTTCGTGCACCCGGGGCGTCAACGCGGCGACCTCGGAGGCGAGCGTGCCGCCGGCGCGGGCGGCGATCCGGGGGTGGGCGTCGCGGACCATGGCCACGCAGGAGCCGGACGGCGCCACCACGTGGTCGTACCCGGCGAAGGCCCGCACGGTGCGGCGCACCAGCGGTTCGCAGGCCTTCACGTAGCCGCTGTTGTACTGCGGCTGGCCGCAGCAGGTCTGTGCGGGCGGGAAGCCGACCTCGACGCCCAGGCGTTCCAGCAGCCGGACGGTGGCGATCGCGGTGGACGGCAGCAGCGCGTCGTTGACGCAGGTGGCGAACAACGCGACGCGCAAGGGTCCTCCCGAGCCCGGGGTGCGGGGTGCCGGAGCGGTCCGGTACGCCGGTGATCGTACCGAGCCGCCGCTGCGGACGGCGGTGCACCACGCCGGGCGCGCCGCCCCGGACAGCGCTCTCCGGGGCGGCGGCACCGGCCCGCCGGGGCCGACGGGTCAGGCGTCCCGGCCGAGCCAGAGGTCCGGGCCGAACACCTCGTAGTGGATGTCGGCGGCCGGGACGCCGGCCGCGAGGAGCTGGCCGCGGACGGCGCGCAGGAACGGCAGCGGGCCGCAGAGGTAGGCGGTGGTGCCCGCCGGGACCTCGACCGAGGCCAGGTCGACCAGGCCGGTGCGGTCGGCCGGCCAGTCGCCGAGCGGCCGCTCGTAGAAGACGTGGGCGGTGGCGTTCGGCAGCTCGGCGGTCAGCCGGGCGAGCTCGGCGCGGAAGGCGTGCGACAGCTGGTCGCGGTCGCCGTGCACGGTGATGACCCGGCGGGCCGAGCCGGTGGCGGCGAGGTGGGCCAGCATCGCGGTCATCGGCGTGTTGCCGATGCCGGCCGAGGCGAGCAGCACCGGACCGTCGCCCTCGGCGAGCGCGACGTCGCCGAACGGCGGGGCGATGTCGAGGACGTCGCCGGCCCGCAGGGTCTCGTGCAGGTGGTTGGAGACCTCGCCCTCCGGGCCGCCCGCGACCTCGGCGGTGGCGCGCTTCACGGTGAACTGGAGTGCGCCGGCCGGGGCGCCGGAAAGGCTGTACTGGCGGATCTGCCGGGCGCCGTCCGGGAGTTCGGCGCGCACCGAGACGTACTGGCCGGGCTTGGCCGGCGGCAGCGGCCGGCCGTCGGCCGGGCGGACCAGATAGGTGGTCACGTCGTCGGTCTCCTGGTGGCGGGCGACCACGGTGAAGGGGCGCCACAGGTCGGCCGGGTCGGTGCCCTGGGCGGCGGCGGCCTCGTCGCGCAGCCGGCCCTCGATGGCGATGAGCGCGTTGGCCATCAGCCAGTAGACCTCGTCCCAGGCGGCCGCGACCTCGGGGGTGACGGCCTCGCCGAGCACCTCGGTGATGGCGGCGAACAGGTGCTCGTGGACGATCTTGTACTGGTCGTCGGTGATGCCGACCGAGACGTGCTTGTGGGCGATGCGGGCGAGCAGCGCGTCCGGACGGCTGTCCGGGGCGGCGAGCAGCGCGGTCGCGAAGGCGGCTATCGAGCCCGCGAGCGCCTGCCGCTGGCTGCCGTTGGCCTGGTTGCCCCGGTTGAACAGGTCGCGCAGCAGCTCCGGGTGGGCGGCGAACATCATGTCGTAGAAGAGCGGGGTGATGTCGCCGATCGCACCGCCCACGACGGGCAGGGTGGCTTCGACGACCTCGGCGGACTTGGCGGACAGCATCGGAGGCGCTCCAAATTGGAATATGAGAGTCGTATTTTCGGCCGTGCGGAAGCGCGGACCGGCGGGGGGAGGCGGCGCGGGTGCGACGGTGGGCCGTGCGGTGCGGTACTGCGGTGGGGTGTTGGGGCGTCGGGGTGTGCCGGAGCGCGTCAGCCGGTGGGGCCGGCGACGGGTTCGGGCCTCGCGGCGAGGCCCGGTCTCAGGGTGAGGCCGAGCAGGACGGGCCCGGTCGGCGCGGTCACCAGATCGCCGATCGAGAGCGGGTCGAGGGTGGCGAAGAACGCCTCCTGCGCGCTGCGCAGGATCCCGCGCAGCCGGCAGGCCGACCGCAGGGGGCACGGTGGTTCGTCCTCGCAGCCGACCACGTCGCCCACCCCTTCCAGTTCGCGCAGCAGCGCCCCGAGCGAGCCGGTGCGGCCGAGCGTGGTGAGGGACAGGCCCCCGCCGCGACCGCGCCGCGCCGACACCACGCCGAGGTGCTGCAGCCGGCTGACCACCTTGGCGGCGTGGGTGTACGGCACGCCGACCGCCTCGGCCACCTCGCGGGTGGTCGGGTCGGCCTCCTCGTCGAGGACGGCCAGCCGCATGGCGATGCGGAGGGCGATGTCGGTGCTCTTGGTCAGCCTCACGTTCGAGAGGCTAGCGAATGCGACTCCAGGACTCCAATTTTCTGCACGCGGCACGGACCGGAGCCGGGCCGTTACGTGTCGCGGCCGGCGGGAAAGCTGTCCGGTGGACACCCAACTGCTTTACGGTCCGAGCTCGTTCGCCGGAAGGCGACCTGAGAGATGGGGGACGTCATGGACAGCGGTGCCCAGCCGCCACCTCCGCCACCGGAGCCCTTGCCTCCGCCGCTGCAGAAGCCCGTCCCGCCGCCGGAGGCCGCGCCGCCGCAGTCGGCCGGGCCGCAGTGGGGCGCCGTCCCGCTCGGGCCGGTCCGCCCGGGGCCGCCCGCCGCCCTGCCGCCCGCCACCCTGCCTCCGGTCCCGACGGGCGTCGTTCCGCCCGCCGCCGTTCCACCCGCCGCCGTTCCGCCCGCCGCTCCGTGGGCCGCCCCGCCGCCGCCGAGTCCTGCCCCGCCCGTTCCCGCCCCGCCGGCCCGGCCCGCGCTGCCCGCCACGCCCGAGAACCTCCGCCGGCAGGTCGGCCTCGTCCCCGGCGACGCCACCCGCTACCTGTGCGCCGCCGCCTGGCTGGACCGGCACTTCCGCGGGGCGCTGATCAGGGAACTCGTCGAGCACTCGGTCCGCATCCCCGCCCCCTCGCCCGGCACCGACGTGGTCCGGGTGCTGCACGAGGCCCTCACCGCCCGCCGCTGGGAGGCCTGGACCGGCGCCGTCCTCCTGATCGTCCTCGTCCTCGGCTTCCCGCTGTTCGGCGTCGCGGCCGGTTCCGTCGCGGTGCTGGTGGCCCTGCTGCCGGTCCTGTTCCTCGGCGCCGGCGCGGACCGGATGGACCACCGGCTCGGCCTGGAGGTCGAGGAGACGGAGTTCCCCGCCCCGCGCCCCCGCAGCCGCGTCGTGCGCACGGAGGGTCTCGTCCTCGGCTGCCTGCTGGCGGTCGCGCTCGTCGGCGTCCTCGCGCACGAGCTGCCCTCGTACGACGCGGACTGGGCCGGCCTGCTCGGGCCCGTCTTCGCCGAACTGCTGATGCTCTGCCTGGTCGCGGCCGCCCTGCGGTACGGGATCCGTCGCCGGCTGGTCGCCCTCGGCGGCCTCGGCCCGGCTCCCGTGCCCCCGGTGGAACCGCAGGGCGGCGTCGCCGCCCGGCTCTACGAGCGGCTGCGCGAGCAGCAGGGCGGACCCGAACTGCTCTACAGCCGGCAGGCGCCGCTGGTCGGCCTCGGCGTGCCGGGGCGCGCCTGGCGGATGACCTTCGAGCTGCGCCCCTCCGCCGAACGCGACACCGAGGGGCGGGCGCCCGATCCGCTCGACGCGGCCGTGCTCTACCGGGCCATCGCCCAGCAGGTCCGCGCCCTGGCCCAGGACCCGCGTTATCCGGAGGACCCGCTGCGCGGACTCTCCGTCACCGACCGGGTGTACCGGCCCGGTCTGCGGGACGACCACCCGGCGGACTGGCTCGGCGCGATGTCCGTCCGGGCGGGCGACCGCTTCCAGCTCGAACCCGCCTGGGCCGACCTGCTGAGCCGCACCGGCCACGAGCGGCTGCGTCACTACCTGGCGGTCAGGGTCGGTTCCTGGCAGGAGGAGGTGGTCGTCACCGTGCTGGTCCGCGCCAGTACCCGGGGCGGCCTGCTCTACCTGGAATGGCTGCCGTACGTGCTGGGCCCGGTCGCGCACCACTACCACGTGGTCGACCTGCTCGGGGAGCGCTCCGACCTCGGCCACGCGGTGAACGCGCTCGGCTGGGCCGCCCGTCGGCTCAGCAGCGACGTCGGCGCCGCCGTCCGCCAGCTGTGGGAGGTGCAGGCCTCGAACAGCCGCGGGGCCAGGCACCGTCAGCACTACGCCGCGAGCGTCCGGGCCGGCCGCGCGGTCGACTACGCGCCCCGGACCAGTGCGCGTGAACTCGGCTCCGCCGGGGTGTACGAGAACCTCTTCCAGGAACACGACGTGCAGCGCTTCCTCAACACCGTCACCCAGCGGGTGTTCAGCGCCGTCGGCGGCGAGCTGCGGGCGCGCGGCTACGACAACGCGGCCTTCGAGGAGCAGAGCCAGAGCATCACCAACATCAACAACGGCGGCGTCCAGGTGGTCAACTCCGCCGTGGACGGACCGGTCGTGGGCGGGGCCGGCGCGAACATCAACCTGCCGAAGGGGAAGAACACATGACGGAGAAGCAGCCGCCCGCCGGCAACCGCAACGACGGCGGCGTCCAGGTGGTCGGCTCCACCGTCCGCGGTCACGTGGCCGGCGGCCGGGGCGCGACCGTGTCGATCGGCGCCGGGGCCGCCGGGCCCCAGGGGCCGGGAGGCCCCGAGCAGCTGCGGGTCGAGGCCCGGGCGTTGCGCGCGGCGCTCGCCCGGCTGCGCGCCGAACAGCCGGGCGCCGTACCGGAGGAGGACGCCGAGGACGCCGACGCCGCGCTCGCCGGGATCCTCGACGAGACGGCGCTCGACGAGCCCCGCGAGGGGCCGCTGCGCCGCCGGGTCGGCACGGTGGCCGACGCGCTGCGCACGGTCGCGGTGCTCGCCGCGGCGGTGAGCGGCCTGGAGGCAGCCTTCGCGGCCCTGTTCGGGCAGACCTGAAGGCCCGCCGGGCCGCCGTTCCCCGGGTTACGGTTACCATGCGCACCAAGGCGCGGCGCCTGCGGAGTTGACGCGGGCCCGGAGCGCCGACGGAGCACGGACGGAACATCAACGGGGATGTACGGAGGGGTGGGCATGGCGCGCGCTGACCGGGTGGCGGGGGAGCGGACGGGCGGACGGGGCGAGGACGGCTGGACGGGGGTGGACCTCCGGATGGACGTCCCGCACTCGGCGCGCGTGTACGACTACCTCATCGGCGGCAAGACCAACTTCGAGCCGGACCGGGCCGCCGCGCACGCCTCGGTCAAGGCCTGGCCGGCGCTGCCGACCTCGATGCGCACCACCCGCGGCTTCATGGAGCGGGTGGTCCGCCACCTCGCCGAGGAGCACGGCGTGCGGCAGTTCCTGGACATCGGCGCGGGCATCCCCGCCGCGCCGAACGTGCACGAGATCGCCCAGGAGGTGGCGCCGAGTTCGCGGGTGGTGTACGTCGACAACGACCCGATCGTGCTGACCCACGCCCGGGCGCTGATGTCCAGCCGCCCGGAGGGCCGCACCGCCTACCTGGACGCGGACCTGCGCGACGTCGACTCGATCCTGCACGCGCCGCGGCTGCGCGAGGTCCTCGACCTGACGCGGCCGGTGGCGCTCTCGCTGATCGCCATCGTGCACTTCGTCCTCGACGAGGACGACCCGCAGGGCATCGTGCGCCGGCTGATGGACCACCTGGCGCCGGGCAGCTTCCTCGCCCTGACCGTGTTCACCGGCGACACCGACCCGGTCGGCGTCGGCGGAGTGGGGCGCGAGTACAACGCCCGGGGCATCCCGCTGCAGATCCGGGACCGGGCCGAGACGCTGGCCTTCTTCGACGGCTACGAGCTGCTGGACCCGGGTGTCACGCTGGTCCACCGCTGGCGCCCGGAGCCGGGGGCCGCGCCGGTGCGCGACCAGGACATCGCGATGTACGGCGGCGTGGCCGTCAAGCGCTGAGCCGCCGGGCGCCGAGCCGTCCGCTCCATCCGGCGGGCGCGGGACCGTCCCGCCGCGCCGTGGTGGCGGTTCAGGCCGTCCGCGGCTCGCCGGTGATCTCGGCCATGACCTCGTCGTAGCGCTGGAAGAACCGGGGGCCGGGCCCGGGGGCGTCCCGCTCGGCGCGGCGCAGCAGGCGCCAGCAGTCGGCGGTGAGCGCCCGGGCCTCGGCGCCGGGCCAGGGACGGGGGAGCAGTTCGGGCGGGAGCAGCGGGTCGTCCGCGGTGGCCCGGGTGAACGCGGCGGCCAGCTCGACGGCGATCGCCATCCGCTCGATCCGGGCGGGGGCGTCCGCCGGGTCCGGGGCGGTCAGCCGGGCGAGGCACGCGGCGGCCAGTGCGGCCAGCCGGCGGTGGCCCTCGGCGAGGTCGTCGAGCGGCCACAGCCGGCGGGCCAGGGCGGGCGGGGCGTCCTCGCCCGCGATGCGCAGGTCGGTGCTGGTGAGCAGGGTGACGCAGTCCCGGACGCCGAGGTGGGCGGCCTCGGCCTCGACGAGGGGTTCCCAGTCGTTGGCGCTGACGTAGAGACCGCCCTGGAGGGCCGCGCCGCCGAGCCGGACCAGCGCTTCGCGCAGCGCGTCCCGCGCGGCGCGGGCGGCCTCGGGGACGGCGAAGGCGACCAGGTGCCAGCGGCCGTCCCACGGGGCGAGCCCGGCGTCCTGGGCGTACATGTGGCGGACGAACGCGGCCTCCGGCTCGGCGGAGCGGCGGGCCCGGTCGGTCTCGCGCAGCACGGCGCGCCGGCCGCGGCCCTCCTGGACGAGGAGGCCGTCGGCCGCCATCCGCTTGATGCACAGGCGCACCTGCTGGTCGGTCATGCCGAGCTCGCCCGCGACGCCGTACAGCTCCCCGGCGTCGATGGTGCCGTCCGCCCGGACCATGCCCTCGACCAGCGTGCGGGTGGGCACCTCGATGCGTCCGTCCTCGGCCATCGTCGCCGTTCCTCCCGCCGTGCCGCGTACCGTCTCCTGCCCAGGAGTGTAGCGGCCTTGAAACGATCGCCGTCCGGACGAGCGTTGGGTACCCGGCGGCTCCGGGTGGGCGGCCGGTGGTCCTCGGCGGTCCCTGGTGATCCCTGGTGATCCCTGGTGATCCCTTGTGGCCGACGAAGGTTCGAATGATGACCATCTGCCCGAATTTGAACGGCTGATGACAATCCCGGTCATCCGCTGATGATCCGTCAGCCGGGCTTCTACGCTTCGGGCGACCCGGGGGGACCGCCCGTCCCTCCGACGAGCCTGGAGACCCCGTTGACCAGACGCCCCTCCCCGCGCCGCTCCTGGACGGCGGTGGCCGCCGTCGGCGCGGCCACCGCCGCACTGCTGGCCCAGCCCGCCGCCGCTGCCGCCGCCGCGGCGCCGCCCACGGTGACGGCCACCGTCGCCGTCGCGCCGTACCCGGCGGGCGTCGCGCTCGCGCCGGACGGCGGGCGGGCCTACGTGACCAGCCAGAGCAGCGGCACGGTGACCGTGCTGTCCACTGCCACCGGCGCGGTCACCGGCACCTTCACCGCCGGCACCGGCTCCTACGCGGCGGCCTTCACGCCCGACGGCGCGCACGCCTACCTCACCCACCACCTCACCGGCACGGTCAGCGTGGTGGACACCGCGACCGGCACCGTCACCGCCACCGTCCCGGTCGGCGCCGGAGCCTTCGGCGTGGCGGTCGCCCCCGACGGCGCCCGCGCGTACGTGAGCAATGCGGACGCCGGTACGGTCAGCGTGCTCGACACCGCGAGCGGCAGCGTCACCGCCACCGTCCCGGTCGGCGCCGAACCGCACGGGCTGGCGGTGGCCCCCGGCGGCGGGCGGGTGTACGTGGCGGCCTCCGGGGGGCAGCGGGTCGACGTCATCGACACCGCCACCGCCACCGTGAGCGCCTCGATACCGGTCGGCCACGGCGTCTTCGGCCTCGCCCTGGCCCCCGACGGCTCCCGGCTCTGGACCGGCAACGGCGGGGACTCCACCGTCAGCGTGGTGGACACCGCCGCCCTGGCCGTGACCGCGACCGTCCCGGTCGGCACCAACCCGTACGCGGTCACCGCCGCCCCCGACGGCCGCTCCGTCTACGCGAGCAACTACGCCGACGGCACGCTCAGCGTGCTCGACGCCGCGAGCGGCAGCGTCACGGCCACCGTCCCGGTGGGGGCGGGCCCGTTCACACTGGCGCTCACGCCCGACGCCCGGCGCGGCTACCTGGCCGATTTCGACGGCGGCGCGCTGAGCGTCCTCGCCTTCCCGCCGCCGGTGCCCGCGGTCACCGGGATCAGCCCCGCGAGCGGCCCGCAGGCCGGCGGCACCGTGGTCACCGTCACCGGCACGGACCTGGCGGGCGCCACCGCCGTGAGCTTCGGCGCCGCCGGCGATGCCCCCTCCTTCTCCTGCACCGCCACCTCCTGCACCGCCACCGCACCGCCCGCGGCGGCCGCCGGGACGGTCGACGTCCGGGTCACCACGCCCGGCGGCACCAGCGCGGTCACGGCCGCCGACCGGTTCGGCTACCAGGCGCCCGGCGCGGACCTCGCCGTGGCGCTCTCCGCCGCCCCGGGGTCCGGCCTGCTCGCCGGACGCGTCGACTACACGCTGACCCTCACCGACCGGGGCCCCGGCGAGGTGACCGCCGCGACCGTCGAGGCCGCCCTGCCCGCCGGGATCGTCGCGAGCAGCACCGACTGCACCGTCGCCGCCGGGCGGCTGACCTGCGCACTCACCGCCCCGCTGGCCGCCGGCGCGAGCACCACCCGCCACCTCACACTCCAGGTGGGCCTGCTGGTCAACCTCGGCCGGACGTTCACCGTCACCGCCGCTCGCACCTCCGGCGCCCCGGTCGACCCGGTCGCCGCCGACGACGCGGCCGGCCGCACCTGCCGGGTCGCGCTCCTCGCGGTCACCTGCGACTGAGCCGCCCTCCTCGGCAGCCGGGCGGGCCCGGTCCCGGGGCGAGCACCCCCCGGGACCGGGCCCGCCCCGCGATTTCCGGCTGGAAACGCACTTCTCCCGCCGGGAGTCCACCGCCCGCCACCACCTCACCGGGTCCGGCGCGCAGACCATGGCGATGTCGGAACTGCTCGCCCTCGCGGACCCCGGGGACCGGCAGGCCTGGGGAGACCCTCGCCCTCGGCCGCACCGAGACCCTCGGCGACCCGGGCCTGCGGGAGGCGGTCGCCGGCACGTACGAGCCGGCCGGCCCGGAGGACGTGATCTGTCTCGGCGGCGCGCAGGGGGGGCTCGACCTGGCCGTGCAGACGCTGCTCGGCCCCGACGGCCACGCCGTGGTCGTCACCCCCGACCACCAGTCCGCCGAGACCCTTCCGCTCCCGCTCCGCGAGGGCGCCGGCGCTGCTGAGCCGCCGGACCGGCGACCCGGGTGCCGGCCACCGGGTGCGGACCCGGTGGCCGGCCGGGGCCGGTGCGCGCGAGGCACCGGCCCGTCAGTTCCCCGTCCTCGGACGGGGCGTCAGAACGGGCCGGTACAGGTGGTCACCTGCTGCGCCGCCTCCAGGGCGGGGCCCGCGGTGGCGCAGACCATCTTGAGGTCCGTGGTGACGACGCGGGGCGTCACGGCCTGGGCCGAGCCCCGGGTGACGGTGGTCGCGGAGGCGGCCGTCACCCACGGGCTGCCCCAGGCGCGCTGGGTGCGCACCTCGACCGTGACGACCGTCACCTGGCCCGGGTCGGCGGAGACCTGGGCGATGCCGACGACGCCGCCCGCGCCGTCCCGCTGCTGCCAGACGCAGGGCTGGTTCAGCACGGTCGCGCACGCGGCGGCACCGGTCTCGGGGGAGGGCGTCGCGGCTGCGGCCGGAAGGATCGTGGCCGCCGTGATCCCTGCCGCCGTCACCATCAGGGCTGCGATCCGAGCGCGCATGATGTCAACCTCCTTGGAATGAAAGGGAATCTCACTCTGTGGGATGAGTCTTGCACAAATCCGGGACATGCCCTATGTGTGTTGCATCACACCCATGGTGACCGTTCAACTACCCACTGCGATCCCGCCGGTGACGTCGTGGTTACCGTCAGGTGTCGGCGGTCCGGCGGACCGGAGCTCGGGCCGTCCGGCGGTCCGGCGGGCCGGTGCGGTCGGCGGGCCGGTGCGATCGGCGGGCCGGTGCGGTCGGCCGTGGCCCCGGTGGGCCGGTCCCCGGCAACTCGCCCGCCCCGGCGCGCCGTTCACTCGTCCGGGTGGCCTGGCGCCGACGGGTGGTTCGGACGGCTACGATCGGGCCGACCCACGGAGGTGACCTGGATGACCACGGTCATCGTGCAGTTGCCCGATCCCCGTCCGACCGCCCCGTCCGACCGCCGCTTCGCCCGGCTGCCGAGGCCGCCGCGCGGCGCCCCGCCCAGCCGTCCGGCCCTGCTGCACCTCGGGCCGGGCGACACGGCCGCGTTCGGGCGCGGCGAGCCCGGCCGCCCGCCTGCCGTGCCGATCCCCGACCCGGGCGTGTCGCGCCGTGCCGGCGAGATCACCGCGGCCGAGGACTACTGGCGGCTCTCCAACTTCAGCGCCACCGCCACCTACGTCGTCGAGAACCTCGAAGGCGCCGGCGAGCACGTGAAGGTCGCGCCCGGACGGCTCGGCGCGCCCGTCCCGTTCGAGATCTCCCGGATCCTGCTGCCCGCCCACGGCGAACCGGTGGCGTTCAAGGTCTTCGCCCCCCAGCACGCCTACCTGGACGCCGGTTCGGCCGAGGCGGACGGCGAGTGCACGGTCAGCCCGTTCGCCCTGGACCCGAGCGCCAAGTACTTCCTCGTGCTGCTGGCGCTCTGCGAGCCGAGGCTGCGCTCGCCCTCCGCGGCGGCCGTCCCCGGCGCGACCGAGGTGGTGGCGCGGCTGCGCGAGCTGCCCGCCTGCCGGGACCTCAGCCGCTCGGCGGTCAACTACCACATCGACTACCTGGTCGGCAGCAAACTCCGGCTGCGCGACCCGGTGGAACCGGCCGAACCGGGCGGCAAGCGGGAGGAACTCGTGGCACTGGCCCTGCGGTTCGACCTCGTGCGGGAGGAGCACCTGGCGCTGCTCCCGCCCCGGCGCGGCGGGTGATCCGACGGTGGCAGCGCGCGCGGCGCAGCCGCACCCGGCCGGGGCACCGTACGGCGGCCCCGCCTTCGAGGTGCCGCCCGGCTACCCGGTCGCGGGCTACCGGGTGGGCGAACGGATCGGGGCCGGCGGCTGGGGCTGCGTGCACGCCGCCCGCCGCGACCCGGACGCGGAGCCCGCCACCGGCCCCGACGAGGCCGCCGTCAAGTTCCTCCACCCCGGCCGGCTCAGCCCGGGCCAGCGCGACACCATGCTCCGGCTCGCCCGCAGCGAACTGTGCTTCAGCCGGCGCGCCGACCACCCCCACCTGATCCGCACCCTCGCCGCGGTCACCCTCGCCGACCCCGCCCACCCGGCACTGGACGGCGCGCTCGCCCTGGTGATGGAGCGCGCCGAGCGCAGCCTCCAGGACCTCCTGGCCGCCGGCCGGCCGCCGCACCCCGTCCCGGACGCCGGCCGGATCCTCGCCGAGGTCGCCGCCGGACTGCGCCACATGCACGCCGCCGGCTGGGTGCACGGCGACCTCAAGCCCGCCAACGTCCTGCTGATGCCCGACGGCACCGCCAAGCTCGCCGACTTCGGCCTGACCGCCGAACTGGACGGCACCCACGCCTACGCCCCGCCGCTCGGCTCGCCCGACCACGTGCCGCCCGAGTGGTGGTCCCAGCGGACCGGCACCCACGGCGTGGCGCTGCGCCCGAGCGCCGACCTGTGGGCCTTCGGCGTCCTCGCCCACCAGGTGCTCACCGGCGGCCTGCACCCGTTCCTCGGCGCCACCGCCCGGGCCCGCTCGCTCGCCGCCCTGGCGTACGCGCGCGGCAGTGCACCGCTGCGCCTGGACGCCGCCCTGCCCGAGCGGTGGCGGCCGCTGGTCACCGCCTGCCTGGCGGCCGACCGGCGGCGCCGCGCGGAGGTGGACCTGGCGGCGCTGCTCGTGGACGCGCTCGGTGACGACGCGTCCGTCCCGGGGCCGCCGTCCGTCCCGGCCTCCGGGCGGACGCGGCGGGCCCGGCGCGCGGCCGTCGGCGCTGCGGCGCTGCTCGCCGGGGCGGCGGCCCTGCTCACGCTGACCGGCGCGCCGGAGCCCTCCGCGTCGGATCCCTCCGCGTCCGGCGCCCCCGGCGGGGCGCGGACGGCCGGGGCGCCCCCACCGGCGCGCGGCGCGGTGCGGGTCGGAGCGATCCCGCCGGACGCCGACGTCCCCGCCGCGCTGCGCGGCCCGATCGAGGACGCGGCCCGCCGCTGCCCGGAGCCCGAGGTGACCCCGGCGCTGCTGGCCGCGATGATCAAGGCGGAGTCCGGATTCGACCCGGCCGCGGCCGACACCCGGAGCGGGGAGTACGGCGTGGCGATGTGGACGCCCACGGTCTTCAACGCCTGGGCGCAGGACGGTGACCACGACGGCGTCAAGGACTACCTCGACCCCGACGACGCGATCGCCTCGATGGGCGGCTACGTCTGCTGGCTCGCCCAGCGCTTCAAGCTGCGCGGCTACCCCTCCGCCGACCTGCCCGCCCTGGTGACGGCCGGCTACCGGACGAGCGACAAGACCGTCGCCGATGCCGGCGGTGTACCCGATCGGGTGAAACCGCACGTCGGGAGGGTCCTCGCCTACCTCGCGGAATACGGCGGGAGTACGGTGGCCGGGTCATGAGGTCGGCCACATCCGTGGCCTCCCCGGTGGCGCCGCCACGGAACCCGTGCTTCCGGATGGGATGCTCGGCGGCATGTTCACCAAGCTCCGACCAGTCGTCTCGCAGTGGACCGTCGTCGTGCCGCTGTTGGCCTTCGCCGTCCTGGCCCTGACCTGGCACCGCGAACTCCCCGGTTGGGTGGTGGGCGTGGTGTCACTGTTCCTGGCGGGCGCGGTGCTCTCCGCCGTGCACCACGCGGAGGTGATCGCCCACAAGGTGGGGGAGCCGTTCGGTTCCCTGGTGCTCGCGGTCGCGGTGACGGTGATCGAGGTCGCGCTGATCGTGACGCTGATGGCGGACGGCGGCGACAAGGCCTCGACGCTCGCCCGGGACACGGTGTTCGCCGCGGTGATGATCACCTGCAACGGCATCCTCGGCCTGTCCATCGTGGTCGCGGCCAGCAAGTACCGGGTGGCGGTCTTCAACGCCGAGGGCACGGGCGCCGCGCTGGCCTGCATCGGAACCCTCGCCACCCTGAGCCTGGTCCTGCCGACCTTCACCACCAGCTCGCCCGGCCCGCAGTTCTCGCCCGCGCAGCTGGCCTTCGCGGCCGCCGCCTCGTTGGTGCTGTACGGCCTGTTCGTGGCCACCCTGGCGGTGCGCCACCGGGAGTACTTCCTGCCGGTCACTCCGGAGGGCAAGGTGGTCGAGGAGGAGGACCACGCCGAGCCGCCGACCGTGCGGGCCACCGTCATCAGCCTGGTCCTGCTCGGCGTGGCGCTGGTCTCGGTGGTCGGCCTGGCCAAGGGCGTGTCGCCGACCATCGAGTCGGCGGTCGAGTCGGCGGGGCTGCCGAACTCGGTGGTCGGTGTGGTGATCGCGCTGCTCGTCCTGCTGCCGGAGACCATCGCCGCGCTGCGCGCCGCCAAGCGCAACCGGGTGCAGACCAGCCTCAACCTGGCGCTCGGCTCGGCGCTGGCGAGCATCGGCCTGACCATCCCGGCCGTGGCCGTCGCCTCGTACTGGCTCTCCGGGCCGCTGGTGCTGGGGCTGGACTCCTCCCACCTGGTGCTGCTCACGCTGACCATCGTGGTCGGCACCCTGACGGTCATCCCGCGCCGGGCGACGCCGCTCCAGGGCGCGGTGCACCTGGCCATTCTGGCCGCCTACGTGGAACTCGCGATCACGCCGTGAGACTCCTACCTGCTGCTGCGGCGGCGGCTGGAGGCGGGACGGACGAACGGGCCGGCGACCCCTCGGGGGCGCCGGCCCGTTCGCGTGTCCGGGGGTGCCGGATCAGGAGGAGCGGCGGGTGCGGCGGGTGTACACGACGGCGCCGGCGCCGCCGAGCAGCAGGACGGTGCCCGCGCCGGCCATCAGCAGGGTGCTGCCGTCGCTACCGGTGGACGCGAGGTCCTTGCCGACCGGAGCGGCCCCGGCGATCGGGGTGGGCACGCTGACCTCGGTCGGCATGATCAGCGGGTTGGCCGGGTCGATGACGGTGCCGGGCGCAGCGGTGTGCACCGGGACGGTCGCGGTCGGCCGGGCGGCCGACCCGCTCGGGGCGGGCGCGGGGGCCTGGCCGCCCGGCGTGGCCGACGGGCTCGGCGAGCCAGTGGCGGACGGGGCCGGGGTGGTGCTCGGCGTGGCCGACGGGACGGCGGTCGGCGTGATGGTCGGCACGACGGTGGGCGGGACGGTCGCCGGGACCGTCGGGACCGTCGGGATCGGCGGCGTCGGGTTCGGGGAGGCCGGCTGGGCCGGCGTCGTGGTGGGGGTCGCGCTCGGCGTCAGCGTGGGCGTCACGGTCGGCGTGGTACTCGGGGTCACCGACGGGGTGGTGGACGGCGTCACGGGCGGCGTGGTGGCCGGCGTCGTCGGCGCGGTGGTGGTCGGCGTGCTGCTCGGGGTCACCGACGGCGTGGTGGTCGGCGTCGGCACCGGCAGGGTGGTGGGCGGGCCGCTGGGGGTGGGGGGCAGCGGGACCGGAGTCGTCCTGGTGGGCGTGGCCGTCGGAGTCGGCGTCGCGGTCGGCGTGGGGGTGCGGCCGCCGCAGTCCACCTTGAACACCTTCTGCTTCGGGTGGTTGAGCTTCGGCGGCGTGGCCGGCAGCTTGCCGCGCTCCAGCTCGATCGCCTCCCAGTACAGCTTGTACTGGCCGTCCGGCAGGTTGATGTCCTCGGTGCGGACGTGGCCCTTGCCGTCCACCGGGATGTCGCCGTAGACGACGGCGGTCTCCTTGTCCCCGTGCATCCGGGCGATCGTCCAGACGATTTCCTGGCCCGGGTCGAAGCCGAACGAGTCCAGGTAGAAGGTGCAGACCTTGGGCTCGTTGTTGGTGGGCTCCTCGCCCGTGGCGGAGTCGTGGATCTTGACCGTGCCGTTGTTGCCCTTCGCGGCCTGGCCACCGGCGGCGGCCTCGGCAGCGGGAGCGGCGATCAGCAGGGCGGCGACGGCGGGGACGGCGACGAGGGATCTCGCCGTGGTGGAGCGAATGCGCATGGCTGTGTCCAACGGGAGTCGGCGGCCGGGGGCCGCGCGGGGAGGTGGGAGCCCTCAGCCGACGACGGTCGGCGGATGAGACGCATCAAAATCCCGCAGCGGGTCCGGCCCCGCAAGGAAGGTTTGGCCGCATTGCGACGGAGCGGAGCCGATTGTCCGACAAGTCCAACACAACGATTCGGTCACTCGGATGTGAGGGACCGGTGTGCCGGATCGGGCCGGTGGAGCCGGGCGCGGCGTCCGATGCCCGCGTGTCGGGTTCGACGGGGCGTCCGCGGTCCATATCGTCTGTGTCCGCTGAATCCGCCGAATCCGCCGAGTCCGCCGCCGGACCGACACCCGTGGGAGCGCCGCATGCCCGGCCCAGCACAGCAGTCGTCCACCCCCCGTCCCGCCCGGCCGGAGCCCGCCGTTGCGCCCGGCGGCGCCGGGGCCGTCGCCGACCCGGCCGCCGCCGCCGTCGCCGAGGCTGCCGCGGCGGCCGACGCGTCCGGGAACGGTGTGGAGACGGCCGATGTGATCGTGGTCGGTGCGGGCCCGGCCGGCTCCACCGCCGCCTACCACCTGGCCCGCACCGGCCTGGACGTCCTGCTGCTGGAGAAGTCCGCCTTCCCCCGCGAGAAGGTCTGCGGCGACGGCCTGACCCCCCGCGCCGTCCGGCAGCTGATCGACCTCGGCATCGACGTCTCGGAGTCCGCCGGCTGGCTGCACAACCGCGGCCTGCGGATCGTCGCGGGCGGGCGACGGGTGGAACTCGACTGGCCGGAACTGTCCGCCTTCCCGGGCTTCGGGCTGGTCCGGCGCCGCGCCGACTTCGACGAACTGCTCGCCCGCCGCGCCGCCGCGGCCGGCGCCCGCCTGGTGGAGCGGGCCAACGTCGCGGGCCCGGTGCTCGACGAACGGACCGGCCGGATCACCGGCGTCACCGCCCGGCTGGGCGAGGAACGCCGGCCCGTCGGCTACCGGGCGCCCCTGGTGGTCGCCGCCGACGGCAACTCCACCCGGCTCTCCCTGGCGATGCAGCGCTACCGGCGCACCGATCGCGCGATGGGCGTCGCCTACCGCACCTACTTCACCACCCCGCGCCACGAGGACCGCTACCTGGAGGCCTGGCTCGACCTGCGCGACCCCGCCGACCCGGCCCGCCGGCTGCTGCCCGGCTACGCCTGGGTGTTCGGCATGGGCGACGGCACCGCCAACGTCGGCCTGGGCGTCGTCGACACCGGTGCGGTGCCCCGCGAAGTGGACTGGCGGCACCTGCTCCGGCGCTGGTGCGAGGACCTTCCCGCCGAGTACGGCTACCACCCCGAGGCCGTCACCGAGCCGATCCGCGGCTCCGCCCTCCCGATGGGACTCAACCGCCAGCCCCACTACGCCGACGGCCTGCTGCTGGTCGGCGACGCCGGCGGCACGGTCAGTCCGGCGACCGGCGAGGGCATCGCCTACGCGATGGAGTCCGGCCGGTACGCTGCCGAGGCGATCGCCCAGGCCCTCGCCCGGCGCACCGACCGCGGCCGCGACCTCGCCCTGCGCGCCTACCCGCAGGCCCTGCGCGCGGCCTACGACGGCTACTTCGCGCTCGGCCGGCTCACGGCCGCGGCGCTGAGCCGCCCGCGCCTGATGGGCGCCGCCGGGGCGGCCGGACTGGGCAGCCCGGCCCTGCTGCGGGCGGCGTTCCGGCTGATGGTCAACCTGACGGAGCCCAACTCCCGCGACGCGCTGGACCGCCTGCTGCACCTCCTCGGCCGCCTGGCCCCCAGCAGCCGGGGCTGACCCCACGCCGGAGGGGAGCCATGCCGGAGGGGAGAACCCGATCGCCGTCCCGGGAGCCGGTCCGCGCACGCCGCCCCCGGCCGGGGGCGCTCCCCATCGCGCGGACTCCGCCGCCCGCCGATCCGACGCGAACCGCCGGGCCCCTCGGGGCGTGGCTCGTGCATCAGCCCGGGGCCGCGACGCCCGGGCACGCGCGCGCCCAGCCTTCGGCCAGGGGCTGCCCCCGTGCTGCATTGGCGTCGGTTGCCGATGGCTCCCGGCGCGGCGGCTGGGAGGTGCCCCCGTCGCCGTCGACTCCGCCCGCCGGCCTCGTCCGACCTGATGAGTGTTGGCGGAGACCCGGCTCGCCCCACCCGGCTGGCCTCACCCGGCTCGCCTCACCTCGGGTGGATCACGGAGCAGGTGACGGAGAGCGCCCGGGTGCAGTGACCTCCGGACACTCGGCCCTGCCGTCGGGATCAGGGCGGGCGGAACGCACCCGGAGCCGGAGGGGCCGCCCGGGCGGCCCCTCCGGCTCCGGGTGCGCTGGTGGTTCAGGTGTCGAGGAGGCGGTCCAGCAGGGACCGGTACTCGCGCAGGGTGAGGCGCAGGTCCTCCGTGCTGGCAGCCGGCGCGCCGCCCGGTGCCGTTTCGGCGCCGCGCAGCCGGTGGCGCCGCTCGGTGACGGCCTCGGCCAGCAGGCCGACCGACTTCTCGATCAGGGCGTCGGCCTGCTGCACGGCCTGACGGGGATCGTCGACGAATCCCGCCTGGACGGAGTGCCATTCGGCCCGCAGCCGCTGCGTCCGCTCCACGCCGAGCCACCCGCCCGATCCGCTCCCCGCGGGTGCCGCCGATGCCGGTTCCGGGTCACCGAGCCGGGGGCCCGGCAGCGGGCGGGCGGGCCGGGCGGGCTCGGACGGCCGTTCTGCGGCCCGGTCGCCTCCCGGGACGACGGCGAACCGGCCTCCGGCAGCGCGTCGTTCGGGCGGAGCTGCCGGGCGCCCGGTCTCCGGACCGGCCGGGTCCGGGCGGGCCGTGCCGGCGCGAGCGGCGTCGGTGCGGGCGCCGTGCGGGCGGGCGGTGTCCGGCTTGCCCAGGTCCGCCGGACCGCTGCGGGGGTCCGGGGCCGGCGCGTCGTCGTCGGGGTTGTTCCGGGCTGCGGAACCGTACTGGGACATGGTCATCCTCTCCTTCGTGGGGTCGTCGGCGTCATCGGGTGACGTGGCGCGGGCCGGAGTGGCGGATGGCAGCGGTGGAGTTGCCGGCAGGGGCCGTCCTCCCCTCCTCGTCGCCGCCGGAGCGGGCCACCTCGCGGCACAGGTCGCGCACGGCCAGCAGCGCCGTCCGCAGTTCCTCGGTGCCCACCCGCTCCGACCGGCTGCGCTCCAGCACCTGCCGCGCGGACCGGTAGCCGGGCACCAGGGCGGCGTGGTCGACCGAGAGCACGGCAAGCCGGTTCTCGGCCGGGAAGCCGATCTCGTCGAGCGTGCCGTCGAGCAGGGTCACGGCCTCGTCCAGCGAGCGGGCGGGGTCGTCGACGAACAGCTCCTGGAGGGCGGCGAGCTGGTTGCCGACCTCCTCGGCGCGGCGCTGCGGCAGCCGGGTGAGCGCCAGCTTCCGGGCCTGTCGCAGCCGGTCGGCCAGCTCGTGCTCGGCCTCCCTGGTGCGGCCGCCGTGCGCCCGCACCGTCCGGTCGTACTCCGGACCGAACCGCTGCTGCAGCCGACGGGTGTTCAGCCGCGGCAGCAGCACGGCGAGGGCCGCCGCGGCTGCCAGCACGGCCACTACCAGAACGATCCAGATGCTCATACCGCTCCTCCTTCGGTTTGACCACGGCCCGGAGTGGCGGGTCCGGTCCCGTCATTCGGATTCCCGCTCACGCGAGTCCAAACAGCCAGTCCCCCGAAAGCATTGGCCGCCCGGTTCGGGGAACCCGGTCCGGCGGGCCAACGGACGCTCATATGACCTACGAGTCAGTGAAGTTCACCCCGAAGGAGGCAGATCGCCGTGTTCCGCCACTCCCGCCGGAGAGCCACTCCGGACACCCAGGACCCCGCACCCGCACCCGCACCCGTGCCCGCACGCCGCCGGCTCCCCTGGTACGTCAGCCTGCCGATCACTCTTGCCGCGCTCGCCGCGGTCCTGGTCGCCGCGGCCTCGCTCCACCTGCTGCCGGGCCTGCCCAACCCGTTTGCCGAGAAGACCACCGACCGCAGCCAGCCGGTGCTGCTCAGGTCCATCCAGGACATGAGTCGCTACACGGCCGCGAGCGGCAACTTCCAGCTGGTGGTCGACCTCGACCGCGAGGCCGTCTTCCTGCCCTCGGGCCTGCTCGGCCGCCGGACGCTGTACGTGGCGGCCGGGAGCGTGGAGGCCTACGTGGACCTCGGCAAGGTCCCCGGCTCCGGCGTATGGGTCTCCGCCGACCGGCGCAGCGCCACGATCTCGCTGCCGCACGCCGAGCTGGGGCAGGTGGCGCTGGACCCCAAGCTGTCCTACGTCTACTCCCAGGAGCGCGGTCTGTTCGACCGGATCAGCGACTTCTTCTCCGGCAACCCGGGCAACCAGCAGCAGGTGGAGCAGCTGGCCTCCCAGCGGATCCAGAACGCCGCGCAGTCCTCAGGCCTGCTGCAGCGCGCGGAGCAGAACACCAGGGACGCGCTCCAACAACTGCTGCGCTCGCTCGGCTTCACCACGGTGGACGTGCACGTCGGCTGACCGAGGCGTTCGGGCGGGCAGCCCGGCCGCCGGGTGTCAGCAGACCGTTCCGCAGCGAGTTGCCGCGGAAGCCGTGTGCCGGCGGCCCCCGTTCGTTCCCACGCGCGTTCCAGGCGGACGACCCGGGCCCCGGCATCCGTGGCCGCCCTGTGAGCCCTTCGACAGCAGACCGGCGTCGGCCCGGGGCGGCCGCTGGGTTCGAAGAACCAGCGGCCCACCCCCCGCTACGAGGTGGGCAGAGTCCTGGCCACCGGCGAGGCATACGCCCGGCCCGCCCATCATCAGAAGGGCACCAAACCCCGACGATCAAGCTGACACGACGACCAAGGCCCGGCACACTGCCGTCATGCGCATCGACGAACCGGCCAGACTGATCGCCAGCAGGGCCCTGATCTATGTGGGGATCATCGCGGCCTCGCCGGTGTTGTTGATCGCCGGAGAACCGATCCGCCGCCGGTACCTCCGCTACGTCTACCGGGACGGCGCACCCCTGATCGTCGACAAGGAGAACGGATGGGTCAGCTTCCACTACTACGTGGTGCTGAATCGGCTCCTGTACTGGCTCTGCTGCCCGACAGCGTCCCTCATCGATCTCGCCCGACGAGGTCGTTAAACGACAAGCTGAACTTGACGTTTAACCAGCTTGCACGCCGGTCTACCAGTCGACTCTTCCGTCGCCGGGCAGCATCGGCTGGTGAACCGGCTCCAAGCGACTGCGGTTGTCGTGGTGCAGCATCGCCTGCACGACGCAGTGGAGCCAGGCTGCCAGGCTCGGCCAGCCGAGGAAGCAGGCGGAGTCGTCGTGGGCGGCGCGCCCGAGATGGTCGCGCCACAGACCGGGTCCCGCGTCGATGAAGTGCTCATCGCCATCGCTTCCCGCAAACGGTACCCACAGAGTCCCCCACCACGGTTCGTCGCGCTGGTCCGGGTCATCGGCATCCCAAATGCTCATCCGCATGTCGCGGATTTCCAGGATCCTCTCAGTGGAGTACAGAGGGCCGCAGGGAAGAACACCCAGGTAGGAGCTGTCCCCGTCGTGGCACCGCAGCGACTCGCGCAAATCGGCGGGGAGCGTGAAGCCGAGCTGTTCCTCGGTCCGGTCGATCGCCTCGGGCGACGCTGGCGGGCGGAGCGCGGCCCGGCTGGCTGGTGCGTGCTCCGCCAGCCAGCCGTCGATGAGGCGCCAGGACTCGGCCACGGGCGCGATCACCGGACTGACACCGATGCGTGGGGGCTCGATCATGGACCCATAGCTTGCCCGATCGCTGTGACACCGAAAGAAGCGGCCCAGATTCAGTCGAGTTGCCTCGCCGCGGCCTGCGTGGTTCGTCGTGGTTTGGTGCCCTTTTGGTGATGGGCGGGTCGGGCGTATGCCTCGCCGGTGGCCAGGACTCTTCCGACCTCGTGGCGGGTGGCGGGCCGCTGGTTTTTCGAGCCGGGCGGTCGGCCTGGTCCGGGGCGGGTAGGTTTCGGTGCTTGCGCTGGTGTGGGGGCCTTCGCGCGGAGGTTCCTGAACCCGCGTCGGACACGGGCGGGGGTGAGTTTGTTCGGTTCCGCCGGCTTCTCCCAGGGGTGGCGAAGGTCGGCGACGAGCGGGCGGGCGAGGCGGAGCTGAGTATGTGCGGCGATTATGATCCAGGTCCAGCGGTCGGCCGCCGCCGAGTCCCGCAGGCGGGGCCGGGTCCAGCCCAACGTCTGCTTGAGCAGGCGGAACGTGTGCTCCAGGTCGAACCTTCGCAGGAACGCCTGCCAGCAGCGGTCGACGTCGGCCGGGCCGGCGCCGGTGCGCGACCACCAGAGCCAGACCGGCCGGTTCACCCCGCCGCTGGGCAGCTTCTCGACGGCCAGGCGGATCACCGTGCCTTCGAGGAGCGGCAGCTCGCCGTCGTGGTCCAGCCAAGCCGCCCGTCGGGTCAGCCGGGGGTGGAGCCGGTCCCAGGCCCTGGCCACGGCGGTGCCGTAGCGGCGGGTCTCGGTGGTGGTGACCACCTGCTCGTCGCCCCGGGTGGCGGGGTCGCCGAAGACGAACACACCACCGTGCTTGGGCGGCCGGCCACCGGCCGGGTTCGCCGCGTGCCACTCGGCCCGGGTCGGCGCCGGGCGGCGCATCACCCGGTCCGAGCGGAGCCGCCCCAGGACCTGGACCGGCAGGTCACCGAGCAGGTGCGCGATGCGCGGGGCGTCATAGCCGGCGTCCATCACCACCAGAACCTCCGGATCACCCGCCGTCCACTGCCCCGAAGTGATCAACCGAGCTACCACGTCGCGGAGTTGGGCGGCGGTGACGGCCGCGACTTCGGCGCCGGGCTCCAGCCGCACCGCGTCCAGCACCGCCGTCCACGACGTCCGTCCGGTCAGGCAGTCGTAGAAGACCCCCCGGAAGCGTGACAGTTCCGCGAACGGCTCGCCCCGCACACCCTGTTCCAGCACACTCACCACTGCGGCCTTCGCATCAAGTCCTGTGCCTCTTGGTCGAGTTCAGGATCATGCGAAGGCCGCATCGCCGTCCCGGGAACACCCGAACGAGTGATCACCGGTCCCGTCTGTTCGAAGCCGGACGTTAAACGACAAGCTCAGGGTCCGTCGTCGTGCTCCCGTCTGCCGGTCGGCGCGTCGGCCCGCGCGCTTCCAGCTTTCGGCCGGGAGGTGCCCCCGCCTCCGCCTCGTGATGCACGCGCCCGCGTGCCGCCCGGCTCGCCCTGCGAGCGGACGACGGAGGTCTGCCGGCCGACCCTAGTCGCTGAACCAGGCGCGGCCGTCGGCGGACAGGAACGCCCGCAGCACGAAGCCGCCCAGGGCGATGCCGGTCAGCGCGGCGAACGAGCCGGTCACCAGCAGCAGCACGCCGGCGGCGACGGACAGTGCCTCGATCACCACCACCGTCGTCCTGGTCCAGGCCGCCCGGCGGGAGGCGAGGCCCGCGCAGGTGCCGAGCAGCAGGGCGAGCAGGACGGAGGTCATCGCGACGAAGCGCACCAGCGCGACCTCGTCGCCCTGGTTCCGGCCGAGGGCCCCGAGCAGCAGGAGGCCCGAGCAGCCGCTGAGCACGGCGTGGATCCACACGCACACGACCGCCCGCCGGATCGACGTCGGCATCCGCCGCGCGGCGCACTGGTCCGTCATCGCTGACCACCCCCGGTCGTCGGGCGGCCGTGGCCGGTGGCCGGGCCGTATCGGCGAGGATCGGGCCGGCCCGGGCGGCTGTCAATGGAACTGATGCGTTGTCCGGCGGCTCCGGCGCGGTCCGCCGCTGGTTGCGGCGGCTGCGCCGGGTCCGAGGCTGGGGGCGCGACCCTCCAGTGTGCGCGCCCCCGACGCCTGGCGTGCGCGGTTGGCCGAAACCGGGGGATCCGGATCCGTTGCGGGTTCTTCTTATTGACGCATGGTCAGATGATCCGCTTGCCTGGTGTCGGCCCGGACGCGGAGGGTGACGGATCGCGCTCCGGCCCGCCCCCCATCGCCATCACCTCACGACGGAGAAGACGTGCGCCTTCGCCTGTTCGCCGTGCCGCTCGCCGCGGTCGTCGCCCTGCTCGCCCCGACCACCCCGGCCCTCGCCGCCGGGGCGGCCGCCACCCCGTCCGGTGAGTGCTCCACGGCGGACTTCCACGGCGACCCCCGCCTCGGCCCCGCCGACCTGCCGACCACGGGCACGGTCGGCCGCGAGCTGATCGGCTACCACCGCACCGGCGGCCTCGCCGAGGACAAGTTCCTGGCCACCTACCACAGCCCCACCGCCAACAACGGCAGCCCGGGCTGGATATACCCGCCCGCCAACGGCTACGTCACCCTGCCCGACGGCACCCCGGTCGAGTTCGAGATCACCCTTTACCCGAACCAGCGGATCGACCGCTACGGCAGCGAGTACGGCTCCTTCCTCGCCCCCGAGGGCCTGCCCTACGCGAGCCGCTCGATCCCGCCGCAGAGCCTGGACAGCAACCCGGCCGCGAGCTGCAACTACCACGACTACAAGGTGCTGAAGCCCCTCCGGGTGCACGCCGGACCGATCGCGCCCTGGTTCGGCCAGCCCGGCTACGGCCTGCAGTACCAGCTGGACGCCGCGCTCGTCCCCGGCGGCCCGGAGCGGCTGAACGTGCTCTGGCTCGTGGACCACGGCTACCTCGCCCGGATCTGACGCCACCGGGGCGCCGCCGCCACCGGCGCGGCGGCGGCCCCGGGCCCGGCCACCGGGGGCCGCCGTCGCGCCGCGCCGCACCGCGACGGCGTCCGCGCCCGCAGCTCGCGCCGGTCCTCCGTCGGCGGTAAATCCGTTGCCGGGCAGGACGGCCCGGAGGTAGGAAGACCGGATGAGCACCGCACCTGCCACCACCCCGGCCACCGCACCCATGACCGAACCGCCCGCGGACGGCCGCGCCTTCGTCCCGGTCACCCTCGACCTGGGCGACTTCGCGCTGCGCCCCTGGGGCCCCGGACTGGAGGTGCGGGGCGGCGCCGTGGCACGGCTGACCGAGGCCGCCGCCGACCCGGAGATCGCCCTCTGGAACCCGCTGCGCGCCTCCGACCTGGTCCAGGCGCAGGCGTCCATCGACCGCTGGGCCGCCGGCTGGGAGAACGGCAGCCTCGGCTACTTCGCGATCCTGGACGCCGCCGACGCCGACCTGCTCGGCACCATCGCCCTGCGCTGGACCGACCGCGCCGACGGCCTCGCCATGGTCGGTTACTGGCTGCTCCCGGCCGCCCGCGGCCGCGGCGTCGTCACCCGGGCCACCCGAACGATCACCCGCTGGGGCTTCGACACCGCCGGTGCCCGCCGGATCGAGCTCGCCCACGCGGTCGGCAACCCGGCCTCCTGCCGCGTCGCCGAACGCTGCGGCTTCCCCCTCGAAGGCACCCTCCGGGCCTCCTTCCGCTTCGGCGACGGCCTCTACCACGACGAGCACCTCCACGCCCGCCTCGCCACCGACCCCTGGCCCGCCGAGTCCGCCGAGTCCGTCGAGGCCGCCAAGTCTGTCGAGGTCGTGGAGTCCACCGCCTGAGCGCACCGGGCCCGGCGTGTCCGCGCCCCCGCCCCGGGTGGGCGGGGGGCGGGGTGAGGGGCGCGGGCCTAACCTGGAAGGGCGCGCCCGGTAGGTGGTGCGGAACGGGAACGGTGGGCCATGACGGTCATCTCGGCGGCACTCTTCGGAGCCGATTGGCGTGGAACGCCACGCGGTTCCGCCGCGTTGCCGCGCGAGTGCGCCGCCCGCGGGTGGACCGTGGTGCTGACCGCCCCCGGGCCGGCCGAGGCGCCCGCGCTCGTCGTGACCGATCCCGGCCACGACCCGGTCCGGGCCGCGCTCGACCTGGTGGACGGCGAGCCCGCGCACGCGGTGTTCGTCGCCGGGAGCGTGTCCGAGGTCCGGGCCGCGCGCCGGGCCGGGGTGGCCTGCGTCGCCGTGCTCGGCACCGGTGCCACCGCACCGGAGCTGCGGGCGGCGGGCGCCGTCGAGGTGCACCGTGACGCCGCGGCCCTGTTGCGCGCGTTGGACGACAGCCTGCTCGCCCGCCCCCGGGCGTTCGGTGACCGCCGTCCGACCGCTTCGACCGCCTCCGCGGGCCGGAGCGGTTAGCCCGCACCCCGCCGGGCACTCGCCCGGACGGGAGGACGTCGTCACCGGAAGTGCCGGAGGTGACCGAGATGGACGGACCCGCGCTGAGCGGACGGGAGCGTCGGCTCCTGGCCGAGATCGAGGGTGAGCTGCGCCGGGACACCCGGCTCGACCGGCGGTTGAGCACCATGGGTGCCAAACGCCCGAGCCGGTTGGGGAGCGCGTTGCGCGGCCTCGGCCGCCGGGTGCCGGTCGGTGTGCTGATGACGGCACTGGTGATGTCGGCGATCTGCCTCAGCATCGCGGTGCGCAAGCCCACCGCGACCATGGCGATCGCGGCGGCCGTGGTGTGGGTCGGCAGCGTCGCGCTGGCGGCCGGACTCTCGGCCGTGCTGCACCACCGTCGGCGCGGCGGCGCGGAGACGGCGGACGACCTGCTGGACGGCGGGTACCGGGAGCCGCGGAGCCGCGGGTGGCCGGGGGAGCCCACGGACGGCGGCCGCCGGGACGAGCGCCGTGACCGTCCGGACCGCCGCGAACGACGGCCGTGGGACTACCCGGAGATGTGACCACCCGGAGTTGTGATGACCACCGATCTGTGGGAGTACCGTCCGGGCTCCCACCATGCCGCCGACCTGACGCTGGTCGGCTACGACGTCGAGGCGACCGACGGCCCGCTGGGCCACGTCGACCAGGACGCCGGGGACCACCTGCTGGTGGACACCCGGCCGTGGGTGCCGGGCGCCCCGATCCTGGTGCCGGTCGGGCTGGTCGCCCGGATCGACCACCTGGAGCTGGTCGTCCACCTCGACTGCCCGCGCGCCCGGGTGCGCTCGGCGCCGCCGCCCGCCGCCATCGACCGGGCCGGCCGCGAGCCGGCCGTCCACGGCCTGTCGCAGGAGGGCCGCGCCGCGCTGGACGCGCACTACGCGCGAGTGGCGGCGGCCGGCCGGGGAGGGCGGCGGCCGGGGTGAACCGGGTGGAGTTCGTCGCCCTCACCGGCCGCACGGTCGCCTTCCTGGTCGCGCCCGAGGGCGTCGAGCAGGCCGAACTGACCTCCTCGTGGCAGGCCGTCGCCGAGGCGGGCGGCACGCCGCGGCTGGTGTCCACCCGGCCCGGACGCGTCCAGGCGTTCCGGCACCTGGACCGGGCGGACACCTTCCCGGTCGACGACGTGGTCGGCGTGACGGAGCCGGCCGGCTACGACGCACTCGTCCTGCCGGGCGGTGTCGCCAACCCCGACGCGCTGCGGCTGCACCGGGCGGCCGTCGCGTTCGTCCACGAGCTGGCCGCCTCCGGCCGGCCGGTCGCGGTGATCTGCCACGGTGCGTGGACGCTCATCGAGGCGGACGCGGTGCGCGGCCGCACCCTCACCTCCTGGCCGAGCATCCGCACCGACCTGGTCAACGCCGGCGCCTTCTGGGTCGACGAGCCGGTCCACGTCTGCCGGGACGGCCCCGGCGTGCTCCTCTCCGGCCGGAAGCCGGCCGACCTCCCGGCCTTCAACGAGGCACTGGTGACGGAGCTGGCCCACACCCACCCCCTCGGCGGCCCGCACCCGCCCTGGCCGGTCGCCCATGAGGCGGCCCCCTCCCGCCACGTGGCGGCGCCGGACGAGGCCGGCCGGGCCGGCGGCCCGCGCCCGTCCTGAGCGGTCCTCGTCTTCTTGGGGGAGCGCATGCTCCGGTCGGCGGCCTGCGGCGGTCCTGGGCGGTGGCTCGTGTGGTGGCGGGGTCGGGGAGGTCAGCCGAGGAAACGGTGGACCGGGGCCAGGCTGACCGGCAGCTCGTCGCTCACGTCGACGGTGTGGACGTAGGTGACGGGGGACCGTCGTCCGTCGGCCGGGTCGGAGAACCGGATCATGACGTCCTGGCAGTCGGAGCCCGCCCGGCAGTGCGGCGTCCTGGCGACGGTGATCGTCTCCAGGGTGTAGAGGCCGGGCGGGGCCGGGCTATCCTCGGGGCCGCCGGGCACCAGGGCGGCGGAGAGCGGGCCCTCGCCGAGCAGGCCGCCGCTCACGAAGGACTCCGTCACGGCGTGGTTCAGGGCCCGTTCGGCGGCGCTCCGGCCCGGGTTGCGGAGGTGGTGGTAGACCCTGGCGAGCAGCGCGCGGACGTGCTCGGTCAGCCGGTCGTGGTCGTGGACGTGGTCGTGATGGCGTTGCTCCTCCGCGGCGTGCACGGCTGCCACGGCGGCGGTGATGAGCGGGGTCTCCGCCCAGCGGGCGAGCCCGACCGAGCTCACCCGGACCACCGGCACGACCTCGCCCGAGAACAGCTGCGCGGAGCGGTCGGTGAGCCGTCCGGGCACGGTGAGGCGGCCGATGCGGCCCGGGTCCCCGGCCGGGAGCGACTGGCCGAGCAGGGCGTCGCGCAGCGCCCGGTGCACGGGGTGCACCGGCGGGGCGGCGGCGATCCGGCGCAGCAGCGCGAGCCGTTCCTCCGCGCTCCCGCCCGGTTCGGGGTCGGGCAGGGGGCCGGACCAGTCCATCGCCACGGCGGGTTCGGCCTCCAGGGCGTAGACGGGGGTGCTGTCGGGAGAGAGCGTCCAGGTCAGCCGGGACGCGGCCCAGGGGTGGCGGACGAGGTGGTCGTACAGCTGCCGGACGTCCCCGGGGTCCGGGGGAGGCCCGTCGGGGGCGGCCTCGCCGAGCTGCCGGCGGAAGCCGTCGCGGCGGGCCTCGGAGCGGAAGTCGACGCCGATCCGGCCGACCGCGTGGACGGGCGCGCCGCCGTGCGGGTCGATGGCTCCGGGGCTGGGTGTGGGCTCCATGGCGGCGTTCCCTCGGTGTCGGGTCACGGTGGGTGGCTCCGGTGCGGTGGGTGGCTCCGGACGTGCGGGCCCGGAGCGCGGGCGGGGCTCAGTCGCCGCGCAGCCGGACGAAGAGCGCCGTCGGGGGCCGTCCGGTCACGGTGACCTCGGCGCGCAGCGGGGTGCCGAGCGGGCGGACGGAGCCGTACTGCGGATCGTGGACGGGTGCGCCGAGCCGTCCGGCCGCCGCCTCCGCGACCTGCCGGGACTGCGGCGGCGACAGCGGGGGCGAGGAGAGCAGGACCCGGCCGTCGTCCAGCTCCAGGACCACCGCCCTCGGCCGGGCGGGTGGCCCGGTGACGGCGCGCACGGTCGCGTCCACGGTGTCGCCGCGCCGGTACTTCACCCAGACCCGCCCGGCGCCGCGGGCCCGGTACGTCGAGCCGGCCGCTTTGCAGACCAGCCCTTCCACCCCGGTGTCCGCCAGCCGTTCCATCCAGGTCAGCGCCTCGGCCCGGTCGGTGGTCGCCAGCACGGCCTGGACCGGGGGCGGGACGTCGGCCAGCGCCGCCAGCAGCAGCCGCCGGCGGTCGGCCAGCGGCAGCCCCCGGACGTCCCGGCCGGGCAGGGCGAGCACGTCGAAGGCGACCAGCCCGAGCGCCACGTCGTCGGCGGCCCTGGCCTGGCGGGTGCGCAGCAGTTCCTCGAAGGCGAACCGCCCGCCGCGCCAGGCGACCAGCTCCGCGTCCAGCACCAGCCCGGCCGGCAGCCGGGCGACGGCGGCGGCGATCGGCGGGAACTCGGTGGTGAGGTCCCGCCCGGAGCGGGACTGGAGGAACGGCGGACGCTCCGGACCGCGGGCGAAGGCCACACAGCGGAAGCCGTCCAGCTTCAGCTCGTAGACCACGCCTGAGCCGCCGAGGCCGTCCGCCGGCGGCACGGCGGGCACCGCCGCCGGGCGCATCACCTCCACGGGGGGCTCCAGGACCACCGGGTCCCGGGCGGGGGCGGGGACGGGGGCGGGGCGCGGCGTCTGCGTCGGCGGGGGCGCTTCGGCGCGGCCCGCCGCCGGTTCCTCGCGGGACGGACGGGACGGTCGGGAAGGCCGGGACGGTCCGGTGGGGCGGGCCGGGCCCGGTGGGGTGGCGGTGGGCAGCGGACGGGCGCGTGCCGGGTCGAGGAGGGGCGCGAACAGGTCGCCGTGCGCGGCCAGCCGCTCGGGGACGTCGGCGATCGTGAAGACCAGATCCTCCGCCGAACCGGCCTCGTCCAGCTCGGCCCAGGAGAGCGGGGCCGACACCGTCGGCCGCTGCTGCGCCCGCACCGTGTACGGGGCGGCGGTGGTCTTCTTCGCCGCGTTCTGCGACCAGTCGACCAGTACCCGGCCGGTCCGGCGGGCCTTCGCCATGGTGTGCACCACCAGGTCGGGGTGGGCGGTCTCCAGCTCGGCGGCCAATTGCTTGGCGTAGGCGGAGACCTGCGCGCTCGGCGTCGGCTCCAACGGCACCAGCAGGTGCAGGCCCTTGCCCCCGGAGGTCTTCACCCAGGCCTCCAGGCCGTCCGCCGCGAGCCGCTCGCGCAGCATCCCGGCCACCGTGCGGCAGGTCAGGACGGTCGCGCCGGTACCCGGGTCGAGGTCCAGCACCAGCCGGTCCGCCAGCCCGGGCGCAACGGCGTGCCACTGCGGCACGTGCAGCTCCAGACACCCCAGGTTCACCAGCGAGAGCAGGGCGGCGCCGCTCTCCAGCACCACCTGGCGCAGCTCGCCGCTGCTGCTCGGCACCTCGACCGTGCGCACCCAGCGGGGTGTCCCGGGCGGTGGGTTCTTGGCGATGAAGACCTCGGCCGCCACGCCGTCCGGGGTGCGGAGGAAGGAAACCGGGCGGTCGTGCAGATGGGGCAGCACCGCGGCGTGGACGGCCGCGTAGTAGCGCAGCACCTCGCCCTTGAGGGTGCCGGTCTGCGGGTAGTACACCTTGTCCAGGTGCGAGAGCGCGAGGGTGCGCCCGTCGACCACCATCTGCGGCATCGCCGCCTCCGAGGCTGCGCGCGTCCTGGCCGGGCCGAGCTGGGCCGGGCCGGGTCCGTTGCGGCCAGTCTGCCCGCGGCGGGGGCGCGGCGCGAGCCGTTCCGGGCCGCGCGGGTCACGGCCCGATCAGGTCCAGCGCGGTGCGGAGCAGCGTCTCGTCGGTGTCCGGCGCTCGCTCGCCCGCCACCCCGGAGCGGAACAGCGAGGCGCCCTCGACCAGCATCAGGAACACCCCGGCCCGGGCCCGCCGCTCGGCCTCCGGCAACCCGGGGCGGCGGCGGGCGAGGAACGCGGCCACCTGCTCGCGGTAGTCGTCGTAGAACGCCCGTACGGCACCGGCCACGGCCGCGTCCCGGGCGGCCAGGGCCCACAGCTCGGCGAACAGCCGCACCAGCCGGGCGTCCTCCTGCTCCGCCAGCAGCGCCTCCACCACCGCCGAGGCGGGGGCGTCGGCGCCGAGCAGCGGGGCCAACCGCTCCGCCGACCGCCGCAGCACGCGCTGCAGCACGGCCGCCACCAGGTCGGCGTGGGTGGGGAAGTAGTACTGGAGGTGGCCCAGCCGCACCCCGGCCGCCGCCGCCACGGCCCGCATCGTCAGCTCCGGCCCGCCCTCGGCGACGAGCACGCCCTCCGCCGCGTCCAGCAGGGCCTCCCGCCGCTCCGTCCCCTTCCGCCCGCGCGCAGGGCCTGAGGGCGCGGTGGCGGGGGCCCGGTCGGCGCCGGGGGTGTCGGGTGGGGCGGTGTCGCGTATCCGCGCCGCCTTCGGGCCGGGGGCCCGCCCCGGGGGCGCACCGGCGGTTCCGGCGGGGGCGGGCGGGGCGGGGTGGGCCGGGGTGCCGGCGCCGGGTGTGGTGCTCATGCGGCAGCATTCAAGCCCGTGGCGGGGCGGATGTCGACCGTGACGCCGAGGGCGGCGAGGGCGGCCGGGACCTGCGAGGGGCTGGGCGTCTGTTCCGGGAAGGAGACACCGGCCGGGGCCGGTGCCGAGCCGTCCGTGCCGAGGGCGCGGCGCAGGGCGAGCAGGCCGCCGACGGCGGTGAGGTGGGCCTGGCCGGCGCGGTCCTCGACGACGGCGGCGAGGGTGCGGTCGCCACGGGTGACGTCGATCCGCAGGAGCGCGGTGCCGCCGTCGCCGGGGGAGTACAGCAGGGCGCGGCGGGCGGACTGCCAGCGCTCGCCCCGGCCCCAGCGGAAGAAGCCGGTGTGCTTGGCGGCCAGCAGGGCCCGGGTGCTGAGACCGGAGCTGAAGCCGATCCGGGTGGTGGCGGTGCCGGTGCCGAGGGTGAGCGGCAGGCTGAACTGCTCGGGCGTGTCGATCCGGGCCACCCGGGTGGGACGGTCGCCGATCAGGACGGTGCCCACGTCGCCGAGCGGGGCCACGGTGCGGCGGCTTCCCTCGCGGACGACCTCGAAGTCCAGCCCCAGCCGGTCCATGAACTCGACCGAGTCCGCGCCGGCCCGGTCGGCGAGGTCCCAGCGGATGGCGGTCTCGACCCGGTCCGCGCCGCCGAGCCGCTCCGCCAGCGCGGCGGCGACCAGGCTGACGACGCCGCCCATCCAGGCGGAGGAGAGCAGCACCGGTGCGGTGGGGCGCAGCAGGGCGGTCACGGTGGCGGCGCGCTGGAGCCGCACGGTCCAGCGGGTGACGTCGGCGTACGGCACGCCGCCGGCGGCCGCCGCCCGCAGCACCCGGTCGTTGGGATCGTTGACCACGCCCACGACGGCCCGGACCGCCGCCTCGAACGGCTCCGGGTCGGCGAGGTCCCAGCGACGGACCGCGGCGTGCGGGGCTCCGCCGAGCTCGCGGACGAGTGCCGCTCCCCGTTCCACGGAGCGGCCGGTGAGCAGGACGGGGTCCTCGGCGGCCACCAGCCGGGCGAGCTCGGCGCCGACCGTCCCGTAGCCGCCGACCAGCAGCACCGGCCCCTGCGGGTCGTGGGTCAGCGTGTCGGCGGTGGCGGTGGCGGTGGCGGTGGCGGGAGCGAGGACGCCGGCGTCCGGGGAAGGGATCATGGAGCAAAAGTAGGTCATATGACCTAAAAATATTGTCAAGGTGCTCGACCGGTCACCAGGGCGTGGGCGTCGGCGACCAGGTCCTCGATCCGCTCCCAGTCGAGCGGAGTGACGTCGAGGCGGACGCCGACCCATCCCCGGTGGCCGACGTAGGGCGGCCGGAAGAACCATTCCGGTTCCTCGGAGATCAGGAACTCCTGCGCTCCGGCGGCCGCCGGACACCAGAACGCAAGACGGTCGTCGTGATGGTGGTCGGAGAGCATCGCGAACACCCGCGCCCGGCGGCCGGCGCCGGCGAACCAGGTCGGTTCGCCGTGGCTGACCCGCTCCTCCACCTCGGGCAGCGCCAGGCAGACGGCCCGCAGCCGCTCCACCGCCGCCGGCCCGTCCGGCGGCCCGCCCCCGGACCGATTGCCCCGCAATCGGTCCGGCGGCCCGCCCCCGGACCGATTGCCCCGGAGCGGCCCGTCTTCGGGTGGCACCTCCTCGGATGCGTCGCGAGGGCCCACGGCTCAGCCCGCCGGGGGTCGGGGCGCACCCCGGTAGGTGCCGAAGTACCAGCGGTTGCCCTCCGGATCGGCGGCGGCGAAGTCGCGCGATCCGTAGTCGGTGTCGAACGGTGCGGCGGTGATCCGCGCCCCGGCGGCGACGGCCCTCGCGTGCAGCGCGTCCGGATCCGCCGTGACCACGTACGCGGTGAACGTTCCCGGGCCGCCCGGCCACGGCTCGCCGCCCTCCGGCGTCGGCCGGTCGGAGCCCAGCATCACCCCGCCACCCTCCGGCCAGGCGAGTTCCGCGTGGGCCACGAACTCGCCTTCGCCGTAGGCGACGACCTGCTCGAATCCGAACGCCTCCGCCAGGAAGCGGATCAGCGCGCGGGCGTCGCGGGCGCGCAGGCTCGGCCAGACCTGCGGCGCGGGCGCCGTGCCGCCCTCCGTGGTGTCCGTGCTGCTGGTGTCCATGGCGGCTACCTCCTCGGCTCGTGTGGCGACCGGCCCCGGACGGGCACCGGGCCGGACCGCCGTCATGCCTCCCACTCTGGCGCGGGCCCGGTGGCCCCGCCTTGAACGTTTCGGAACTTGGCCGCGCCCGGCCCCTCCTCGGCGAGCCAGACGCTCGGTGCACACCCGGCCAGCGCGCGGAACTCGCGGGCCAGATGGGCCTGGTCGGCATAGCCGCAGTTCGCCGCCAGCTCCGCCAGTCGGGGCGCCGGGTCGGGCGCGGCCAGCAGCCGGCGGGCCCGGTCGAACCGGACCACCCGGGCGGCGGCCTTGGGACTGAGGCCGGTCTCCCGGCGGAACCGGTCCAGCAGGTGCCGCCCGCTCCACCCGGTCTCCCGGGCGAGCGCTGCCACCGGCAGCACCCCGCCGCTGCGCCGTAGCGCGTGCCACGCCTGGACGACCTCCGGCGGCACCTGGCCGGACGGGCGCGCCAGCCGCAGCAGCGCGCCGTCCAGTGCCGCGAACCGCTCCGCCCAGCCGCGGGCCTCCTGGACCGCCTCCTGGAGGTGCGCGACCGCCGCCCCGAGCACCGCCTCGCCCGGGACGTCCAGCCCGGACAGCTCCCCGGCCGGCAGCCCGAACAGCGCCCGGGCCGCCAGCGGGTGGACGGCGAGCTGGATGCCGGACTGCCGGCCGTCGTGGCTGATCAGGGCTGGAGCGGTGTGCAGGCCGCCGAGCAGGGTGGCGTACCGGCCGGGCGGCTGTCCCGGATCCGGGTGGCCGGCCATGGTGATCGGCTCGTCCAGGGTCAGGATGAAGGTCAGGTACGGGGACGGCAGGCCGCGGTGCAGGGCCGGCGGCAGCCCGCGCTGGCGGTAGCCCGAGTACCAGGCCACGTACGGGCGCAGTGCCGGGGCCGGCCGCACCCGGACCGCCTCGTCGACCAGGTCGTGGCCGGCCGTCGTCGTGCCGGGCGGCGCCCCGGCGGACTCCTCCGTCACGCCCCCAGTATCGGCCCGGCGCGCGGTCCCGGCACCGGCCCGGAGCCCGGGCGGGCGGTGACCGCGGGTAGCCCCGGGCCCGATGCGCTAGCGGACCGTCGGCGGCGTGCATAGCGTGGGAAGACCGGAACAGCCGGTGCTCGGGGGACGACCCGGAGGAGGAGTCACCGTGACCACTGCCCGAGACATCATGCATCCCGGCGCCCAGTGCATCGGCGCCGAAGAGAGCCTCGCCGACGCCGCCCGGATGATGCGCGACCTGGGTGTCGGCGCCCTCCCGATCTGTGGTGACGACCAGAGGCTGAAGGGCATCATCACCGACCGCGACATCATCGTCCGATGTATCGCGGAGGGGAAGGACCCGTCCACCACGAAGGCCATGGAACTGGCCGGCCACCTGCACTGCGTCCGTGCCGAGGACGGCATCGACGCCGTGCTCCAGAAGATGGAGCAGCACCAGATCCGCCGGATCCCGGTGATCGACGGCGACCGGCTGGTCGGCATGATCAGCGAAGCGGACCTGGCGACGGGACACCGCGAGGGCCAGCACCTGACGGACCAGCAGATCGTCGACTTCATGGACAGCGTCTACATGAAGCGGTGACGCCGGCCGCCCCGGAGGACTCCCGTGTCGAGCCGCGCGGGAGTCCTTGCCGCTGCTGCCCCCGCTGCCGCCTCCGTCGCCACCGCTGCCGCTGCCGCCGTGGCGGTGGCGGACACCGGGGCGCACGTCCTGACCCACCGTCATCGAGCTGGTCCTCATGGGCGATCCCTCCTCCGTCGGCCGAACCGGACACCCAAGACGCTAGACGTCGGCCGAGGGGGCCAAGAAGTGCCGAATTGCACATGTTCGCGAGGGCCGGGCGAGGGCTGCCCATGACCTTCGGCCTGTCTTTCGGCCGGGGAGGGGAGGGGGCCGGGAATGCGGGTACAGTCCCCGGCGGTGGTCGGGACCGGCCCGGTCGGCACTCGGGGAGGGTGGATGGAACAGCGCGCAGTGCGGTGGATCCCGCCCGTGCTCTACACGGTGGTCCTGGCCGGCGGCTTCTCCCACGCGGCGGTGGCCGCAGGGGATTTCGGCGGTGCGCGGCTCGCCCTCTTCGCCGCGGGCCTGCTGGCCCTGCTCGCCCTGGAGTCCCCGGGACCGGGCCGCGCGCCGGCCGCGGCGCTGCCCCCGGAACTGCTGCTGGCGGTGCGGGTGGTGCTGTTCGCGGCGGTCGCGGTGGTGGACGGCTCCGGGGTGTCGTGGGTCCTGTTCGTGCTGGTGCCGTTCACCGTGTACCCCGCCTTCGGGCGGCGGGCCGCGTTCGGCTGCGCCGCCGGCTGCGTCGCGCTGCTGCCGGCCGCCCTGACCGTCCTGGAGCCGGGGTGGTGGGCGCGGCCGGCCCACGGGTCGGACCTGCTGATGTTCGGCCTCGCCCTGGCGCTGGCCCTGACGACGGCCGGGGCGGCGGTCCGTGAGCAGGAGGCGCGGGCCCGGTTGGAGGAGTCGCGCGAGCGGCTGGCCCGCTGTGCGGGGCGGGTCGCCGAGCTGTCCGCGGCCGAGGAGCGCTACCGGCACGCCCGGGAGGTCCACGACAGCCTCGGCCGCCACCTCGCCCTCCTGGGTGCGCAGTTGGAGCGGGCCGAGACGTTGCGCACGCTGGATCCGGCGGCTTCGGCGCGGGCCGTGGCGCAGGCGCGCCGCTCGGCCGGCCTGGCGCTCGCGGAGGTCCGGGGGTCGGCGGGCGGGCGGGACGAGGGCCGTCCGTTCTCGCTGGTCCGCTCGCTCACCGGCCTCGCGCGGAATCCCGACGACGACCGGCTGACCGTGGAACTGACCGTCACCGGGGACGAGTCGGGACACGACGCCGGGACGCTCACCACCCTCTATCGGGCCGCCCGGGAGGCAGCGGCCGACGCCCGCCGGCACGGCCGGGCGGCCCGGGTGGAGATCCGGCTCACCCTGGACGGTCAGGCCACCCGGCCGGCCGTCACCGACGACGGGGGGAGGACCGCCCGGGGCGCCGAACCGGGCCGCGGTATACGCGGGATGCGCCGGCGGTTGGCGCGGCTCGGCGGCCGGGCGGATGCCGGGGCGGACATCGGGGCGGACGCCGGCCTCGGGAGGCAGCGGCACCGCGGCCGTCGGTGAGAACGATCAGGTGCGGAGCCGCGCCGTCCGGGCCGAGGGCCGGTGATCTCACAGCAGGAAGCTGAGCCGCTCGTCCGCCACGCCCGGTGCGATCTCGAAGATCTCCGCCGTGACGACGTCCTGGGCGACGAACGGGTCCTCGTCGACGCGCTTGCGCAGTTCCTCGGGCGAGGTGTTGTGGGCGAGGACCGCGCCACCGAGGCCCGGCTGGATGCGGCCGACCAGCAGGAAGACCCCGTCGTCCAGACCGCGCTTGATCCACTCCTGGTGGCCGTCCATGTGCCGGTCGGCGGCGGCTCGGTTGTCGGAGAAACGAAGCAGGACGATGAACATGCTTTCTCTCATCTCTGGGAGGTGTAGGTGCGCAGCCAGTCGTGCATCCGGTCGACCTCGCGCCGGATGAACTCCTCGTCGTGGAAGGCGTTGGCCAGGACGGCGACGCCCTGGCTGAAGGCGAGGACGTGCATGGCCAGTTCGTCGGCCTGCTCGGCGTGCCCGAGCTGTGTGAACTGTTCGCGCAGCCAGGTGCGGAACAGGGTGAACAGGCGGCCGGCCCGGTCGTGCAGGGCGTGTTCCAGCTTGGCCAGCTCGGTGGTCAGGGTGCCCACGGGGCAGCCGTGGTCCTGGATGTCGGTGCGGTTGGCCAGCACGATCTCGATGTACCGCGCGATGCGCCCGGCCGGGGTGGGTGCTTCGGCCTCCCACTGCTCCAGCATCCGCGTGGTGTCGGCGAGGCGAGCGTCGATCACCGCCTCCAGGATCGCGTCCTTGGACTTGAAGTGGTAGTAGAAGTTCCCCCTCGACAGGCCGACGGCTCCGGCGATGTCCGCGAAGGAGGTGTGCTCGTAGCCGTGCTGGTAGAAGAGCCGGTCGGCCGCCGCGACGATCTGTTCACGGGTCGCCACAGCAGGCACGGTGATCCCCCTTGGACGCCGTAGGACAGTTGACCTAGAGCCACAACGTAGGTCAACCGTCCTAGATCGTCAAGCCGTTGACACCGCCGAGACCACGGCCCGGCGGCCGGCAGCCGGCCCGGCGGTCGGCCCGGCGGGCGGGTGCGGTGCCGGGGACCACCCGGCACCGCACCCGCCCCGGCCAACCGGCCAACCGGCCCGCCGGTCAACCGGTCAGCACGTGAGCACCGGCGCCGCCCAGTCGGCGTGGTCGCTGTTGGTGCCGTCACCGCCGTCCGTCACCACCAGCCGCACCTCGCTGGCCCCGGCCAGCGCCGCGGTGAGGTGTCCCACCCCGGAGGCGGCGGTCATCCGTCCGCTGTCGGCGACCTTGGTGTCGTCGGCGTAGATCTGGAAGGAGACGGAGCCCCGGCCCTGCGCCTCGGCGTCCACGCCCACATCGGTGCTGAGCGCGGAGCAGGAGCCGCCGAGGTAGTAAACGATCTCGCTGAACGCGTTGACGCCCAGGCCCTTGGCGTACGTGGTGGTCCCGATGGTGATCGCGGAACCGTCACGGGCCTGGTTGCCCCCGTTGCTCATGTCCCGCTCGACCGGGCCCCAGCTGTTCCCGGCCGCGGACCAGGCGAGGTCGGACAGCTGGTGCGTGCCGGCGGCCGGGCCGCTGCCGCAGGCGATCCGGACGTCGGCCCAGTCGGCGTGGTCCCAACTGGTGCCGTCCCCGCCGTCGGTGACCACCAGACGCAGCTCCTGGGCCCCCGTGAGGTCGGCGGTGAGCCGTTTTGCCGCGTCCCGGCCGGTGACCGGTCCGCTGTCGGCGGCCTTCACGCCGTCCGCGTAGACCTGGAACGCCACCGAACCGTTGCCGTAGGCGTCGTCGTCGATCCCCACGTCGGTGACCAGGTTGCGGCAGGTGCCGCCGAGGTGGAAGCCGATGTCGCTGGGGGCGTGCACCCCCAGGCCGTAGGGGTACGCGGCGCCGCGGACGGTGATGGTCGTCCCGTCGCCGGCCAGGTGGTCGCCGTTGCTGCGGTCACGCTCCACCGGACCCCAGGAGTTGGAGACGGAGGTGAACGGAAGGTCGCTCAGCCGGGTCACCCCCGTGGGCGGGGCGACCGGCGAGCTCGGGGTGACCCGGAACATCGCCGTGCCGTGCCCCGGCACGACGGCGCTGATCGCCCCGCCACTGGTCGTGGTCTGCCTGGTCCACAGGTCCTTGACCGCGTAGGACGCGGCGCCGCCGATGCCGACGGCCTGCGCGGTGGTGCTGATGGTGGCGTCGTAGGAGCCCTCGTTGGTGAGGGTCACCGAACGGCTGCCGTCCGCCAGCGGCTTGCTCATCACCACCAGCCCGTTCTCCCGGGAGACCACGGCGCCCTGCCGGCCCAGTGGGTCCTGGTCCACCGCGATGACGTCCTTGTTGGTGAGGATCTCCAGGGTCTCCGGCTCCGCGGTGCGCAGATCGGTGCCGATCATCAGCGGGGCGGCCATCTGCGCCCAGAGGCTGAAGTGGGTCCGGTACTCGGTGCCGGTCATGCCGCCGTTGCCGACCTCCAGCATGTCCGGGTCGTTGAAGGCGCCGGGCTTGGCGTAGTTGGCCAGGCCCTGGTTGGCCTGGGCGATGGAGATCATGCTCTGCCAGTTGTCGCTGATGTCACCGGTGGTGCGCCAGGAGTTGCCCACCGGCTGCGCCCAGTTCCACGGCCCGGTGCTGCCCCACTCGCAGATGCTGTAGAGGATCGGCCGCCCGGTCCGCTTCAGCGCCGCGCCCATGGTCCGGTACCGGGTCTGCGCATCGGCGCCCTGGTTGTGGCAGTTGTCGTACTTCAGGTAGTCGACACCCCAGGACGCCCACAGGTCCGCGTCCTGCTGTTCGTGGCCGAGGCCGCCGGGGAAGCCCTTGACGTCGCAGGTGTGGTCGCCGGCGCTGGAGTAGATGCCGAACTTCAGTCCCTTGCCGTGCACGTAGTCGGCGAGCGCCTTGATGCCGTGCGGGAAGCGGACCGGGTCGGGCACCAGGTTGCCCGCTCCGTCGCGCTGGGGCAGCGCCCAGCAGTCGTCGAGGTTGATGTACTGGTAGCCGGCGGCCTTGAGCCCCTTGTCGACGAAGAGATCGGCGATGCCCTTGATCATCACCTCGTTGAACTGGTCCCCGCAGTAGGTGGAGTTCCAGTTGTTGAAACCCATCTGCGGGGTGAGGTTGAGCCCGTTGTCGAGGGCCGCGGCCGGTGGTGCGGTGGCGAGTTGGAGCCCCACGGTGAGGGCGCCGCCGCCGGTCATCAGGATGAGCGCGGTCAGTGCGGCCGCGAGGCGGCGGCCCGGCCGGCCGGGTGGGATGCGCAAGAGTCCTCCAGGTGAGAGAACGAAGGGCGGTGCGGGAACCGGAAGGGCGGCCGGGCCGGGGGAGTCGGCCCGGGATCGGAAGACGGAGGTGGGGGCGGGGGACGGGGCCGAAGGGCGACCCGGGGGCAGAGGCGGGGAGGGCCGGTCAGTTGAGCAGCGTCCAGGCCTGTCCCGCGGCGGCCGGGTCCGGCGTGCTCAGCACGACCGCCGACGTCGGCGCGGCCTGCGGGGCGCCCAGGACCAGCCCGGTCGCGACGTTGGTGATGGTCAGCGCACCGGTGGCGGTGTTCTGCAGCACCCGCCACTTCTGGTGCGGGCTGTTGGGGTCCCAGCGGTTGAGCACCCAGGCGGCCGAGCCGGTCCCGTTGCCGCCGGTCAGCGTGCCGTGGACCTGGGTGGGCGTGTCGCAGTTGTCGGTGATGTGCACGGTGCCGTCGGGGTTGGGGCTGAACGTCCACTGCTCCGAGGTGTGCCAGTCCCACCAGGTGTTGATGTCGGTGGTCGAGCCGTCCGGCGCGGCGCACATGCCCCGCACCTCCAGGGCCTGCCCGCCGGTGCCGCCCGCGGCGATGCCGTGGTAGCGGCCGTCGCCGACGACCGCGGCCGGGACGGTGGTGGGCAGCGCCCGGAGGCGGTAGAACGCGACGCCGTGCGCCGGCACCCACGAGCCGACGGCGCCGGTGAAGACGCCGGTGGCGCCGGTCCAGAGGTCCTTGACGGTGTAGCCGGGGCCGGTCAGCCCGAGGTCGGCGAGCGTGCTGGTGATGTACTGCCAGCCGGACGGGTCCTGGTTGACCAGCAGGACGGCGGTGTCGCCGTCGGCGAGTTGCCGCTTGAGGACGACCGGCGCGGTGGCGCTGCCGGGCGGGGCACCGACCAGGGTGGCCGGCTTGCCGAGGCGGTCCTGGTTCACCGCGATGACGTCCGCGTTCTTGTACATCGCCAGGGCGGTGTCGCTGACGCCGGTGCTCCAGGTGACGCCCCGGTCGGTGTGCCGGGAGTCGGCCGCGGTGCGCAGGTCGGCGCCGAGGATGAACGGGGAGGCCATCATCGCGACGATCGACATCTCGCTGCGCGCCTCGTCGTCGGTCATCGGCTTGTGGCAGAGGCAGGTGTCGGTGGTGCCGTAGACGCCGTAGGGGGACAGCCAGCCCGCGAACAGCATGTCCATGTCGTTCCAGCTGCCCGGTCGGACGTTGCCCGGGTAGGCCAGCGCGGTCCGCAGCTGGCCGTTGTAGAGCACGCCGTCCAGGTCGGGGCCGCGGTCGCCGCCGATCCGGCACAGGTTGGCGACCTGGCCGCACCACTTCCCGGTCGGCGCGTAGCCGGGCGCCTCGCGCTCGGGCGTGCCGGCGGCGACGACGACCGGGTCGGTGCGGGCCGGGTCGTCGGCGGCCAGCAGGTACGGGACGCCGGTGTGCACGGGCTGGGCGGAGACGCTCAGGGTGACCCGGGGCCGGTTCTGCGCGGCGGAGGCGGCGTCCAGCGCCCGGCGGAAGTCCTGGGCGCGGGCGTAGAGGGAGCGGGTGAGCTCCCGGCCGGTGCCCTGGGTGTAGTAGTCGTGGCCGTCGGGGCCGACGATCCTCGGCCCGTAGGGGCAGTCGTCGTACTTGACGTAGTCGACGCCCCAGGCCACGAAGTCGGCGGCGTCGGTGCCCTCGTGGCCCAGGCTGCCGGGGCGCCCCTGGCAGGTGGTGTAGGTGGTGGTGGCGTAGAGGCCGAACCTCATGCCCTTGCTGTGCGCGTACCAGGACAGGTAGGCGATGCCGTTGAGCGTGCGGCCGCCGACGGTGCGGGAGGGGAAGCGTGCCGGGTCGGGCACCAGGTGTCCGCTGGTGAGGTCGAGGCCGGTGCCGTCGGTGCCGCTGACGGGGTTGCGGTCGGCGTCGTAGAGCTGCATGGCGCCTTCGGCGGTCTTGGCGAAGTCGGCGCTCTGGCCGTCGCGGTGGCCCAGTGACCAGCCGTCGTCGACGGTGACGGTGTCGTAGCCGGCCGCGACCAGGCCGCGGGCGACCATGAAGTCGATGGTCTGGACGACCTGCTCCTGGGTGACGGCGGTGCCGAGGGTATTCCAGGAGTTCCAGCCCATGGGCGGGGTGAGGGCCTGTCCGTTCTCGACGGTGACGGCCGCGTTGACGGCTGCGCTGACGGCCGCGTCGACGGCCGTGGGGGCGGTCGTCGGGGCTGCCGTGGAGGTGGCCGCGGCGGGTGCGGCTGCGGGGCCGAGGGCGAGCGTGCCGAGGCCGGACGCGGCGAGGGACAGGGCGAGCAGGGTCCGGGACGCGAAACGGGGCGCGGTTCTGCGCATGAGCGCTCCAGGGGGCGCGGGTGGGGGCGCATGAGGTTCGCTGGTGAAGGGGAGCAGCGATGGTGCTTTCTGTCTCATTTTCAAACAGAAAGCAACGCAGCATAGTCACGATCGGAGCCGACACTCAAGAGGGCCTTTCGCAGTCAAGGGGCTTGACGACCCGTCAGGATCGAGTGTGATATTTCACATCGCGTTGAAATCTGTTCGATTCTGCTTGATGAGGAGTGGCCCCCTCCATGACCAGAAGCACCAGCCGCCGCGCCGCGGCAGGCTCCCTCCTGCTGGCGCTCGGCCTGACCGCGGCATGCTCCGACGGGCAGGAGACGACCACCGGCAACGCCTCGGTGGCGCCCGTCGGCGGCAAGATCTCGATCACCTACCTGCAGAAGCAGGGGGACCAGGAGTACTTCATCGGCGAGGCCGCCGGTGCCAGGGCCAAGGCCGCCGAACTCGGCGTCGACCTCAAGGTGGTGAACCTCGGCAACGACGCCAACAAGACCGTCAGCGAGGTCCAGGCGGCCGTCGCCCGCAAGGCCGGTGGCGTGATCGTCGTCGTCCCCGACCCGGCCGTCGGGCCGCAGGTCGTGCGTACCCTCCGGGACGCCGGGATCGCCCTGCTCACCTCCGACGACCAGGTCTGCGCGACCGGTCCGGACCCGGCCGCCTGCGCCAAGGCCGACCTGGTGCCCCGGATCGGCTTCAGCGGCGCCCAGATGGGTGCCGAGGTCGGCCGCCGCGCCGCCGAGGAGTACGCCAGGGCCGGCTGGACGGCGGCCGACACCCGGGTCCTGTCGGCCTGGAAGCAGGACGTCACCGTCTGCGGGGACCGCGTCAAGGCGGCCAAGGAGGCCTTCGACGCGGCCGCCCCCGGCGTGCGGAGCATCGACGTCGCCACCGACAACACCCCGACCGGCGCGCAGGACAAGGTCGCCGCGACCGTCACCGCCAACGCGGGCGTCAAGCACTGGGTGGTGTGGGGCTGCAACGACGAGAACGTGCACGGCGGCGTCACCGCGCTGCAGAACGCCGGCATCGGCGCGGACGACGTGATCGGCGTCGGCCTCGGGGCCTACCTCGCCTGCAAGGACTGGGGCGCGGGCAAGCCGACCGGGATGAGGGCCGCACTGTTCATCAACGGCAAGGAGGTCGGCGCGCTCGCCGTCCAGGCCATGTACGACAAGCTCAGGAGCGGCAAGGAGCTCCCGGCCGAGCTGTTCGCGCGCGCCACCATGGTCGACGCCGCCACCTGGCAGGGCGCGGGGGTCACCTGTGGCTGACCGGGCCGCCCAGGGACCGGCCGCCGAGGGGCCGGCCGCCCAGGGACCGGCCGCCGAGGGGCCGGCCGCCGGGGGACCTGTCGCCGAGGGCCCGGCCCCCCGGGACCCGGCCACCGAGAGGCCGCCCGCCCCCGAACCGCCGGCCGGCACCGGCGTCCTGGCCGTCACCAAGTCCTTCGGCGCCGTCCGGGCCCTGAGCGGCGTCACCCTCGACTTCCCCCGCGGCACGGTCACCGCGCTGATGGGCGAGAACGGCGCCGGCAAGTCCACCCTGCTGAAGGTCCTCACCGGTGACCACCGGCCCACCGAGGGCCGCGTCCTGCTCGACGGCCGCCCCGTCGACCTACGCTCCCCGGCACAGGCCCGCGCCCTCGGCATCCGTCTCGTCCCGCAGGAACCCGAGATCGTCCCGCACGTCCCGGTCGCCGAGAACGTCTACGCCGGCGCCCTCCCCACCCGCCGGGGCCGCCGGCTGGACCGCGCCGCCCTGCGCGCCCGGATCACCGCGGACCTGGACCGGCTCGGCTTCACCGGCCTGCTCGACCCCGACCTCCCCGGCTCCCGGCTCACCGCCGCCCAGCGCCAACTCGTCGAGATCATGCGGGCGCTGACCGGCGAGGCCAAGCTGATCGCCTTCGACGAGCCCACCTCCTCGCTGTCCGAGCACGAGGCCGACACCCTCTTCGCACTCATCGGCCGGCTGCGCGCCCAGGGCATCGCGGTCGTCTACGTCTCGCACCGGATGCGGGAGATCCTCCGGCTCGCCGACCGGATCGCCGTCCTGCGCGACGGCGAACTGGCCGGGGTCCAGGACGCGCGCGACACCACCGAGGGCGAGCTCGTGCGGCAGATGGTCGGCCGCGACCTCTCCGCCCTGGCGCTGCGCGCGGAGGCCGCCACCGACCGCGTCGTGCTGCGGGCCCGGGGCCTCACCACCGACCACGTCCGCGACGTCGACCTCACCGTCCGGGCGGGGGAGGTGGTCGGTCTGGCCGGACTGATCGGCGCCGGGCGCTCGGAGCTCGCCCTCGCGCTCGCCGGGGACCTGCCGGTGCGCTCCGGCACCGTCACCCTCGACGGGCAGCCGCTGCCCGCCGGCAGCCCCGGCCGGGTGATCCGGGCCGGCCTCGGCCTCGCCCCCGAGGAGCGCCGCACCCAGGCCCTCTTCCTGGAACGCTCGATCCGCGACAACACCTCCATCGCCGTCCTGGAGCGGCTGCGCCGCGGGCGCTTCGTGCGGCGCGCGGCCGAACGCGACCTGGTCCGCGCCCACACCGGGCGGCTGCGGGTCCGCGCCCCGTCGATCGAGCACGAGGTCGGCAAGCTCTCCGGCGGCAACCAGCAGAAGGTGGTGCTCGCCCGCTGGCTGGCCCGCCGGCCCAAGCTGCTGATCCTCGACGAACCGACCCGCGGCATCGACGTCGGCGCCAAGGCCGAGATCCACCGGATCATCTCCGACCTGGCCGAGGAGGGGGTCGCCCTGCTGGTCATCTCCTCCGAGCTGCCCGAGCTGCTGAGCCTGGCCGACCGGATCGTCGTCCTGCAGAACGGACGGGTCACCGGCGAACTCGACCGCGCCGACGCCACCGAGGAGGCCGTCCTGCAGCTCGCCATGGCCGACGACATCACCGCGGCCGGTGCCACCGCCCGCCCGACCACCCCGGGAGCACCCTCATGAGCAGCGCCACCACCCCGCCCGCCGTCGGCCGGCCCGGTCCCGGCGGGGCCGCCGGCGGGGGCGGCACCGGCCGCACGCCGCGCGGGGGCGGCCGCCCGCTCGCCCTGCTCACCGGCATCGGCGGCCAGAACCTCAGCCTGCTCGGTGCCCTCGCGCTCGTCCTCACCGTCTTCGGCCTGCTCGACGACCACTACCTCGGCTGGACGAACATCCGGGTGATCGCCGAGGCCGCCACCATCACCGGCCTGCTCGCCGTCGTCCAGACGGTGGTGATCATCTGCGGCGGCCTGGACATCTCGGTCGGGTCGCAGGCCGGTCTGGCCTCCGTGGTCAGCGCCATGGCGTTCACCTCGGCCGGGTCGAACGCCCTCCTCGGGACGGCCGCCGCGGTCGCCGTCGGCGTCCTCGTCGGTACCGTCAACGGCCTCGTCATCGTCCGGGGCCGGGTCAACGCGACCATCGCGACCCTGGCCGGCCTCGCCGCCTACAAGGGCATCGCCCAACTCCTCTCGGACGGACGGGCGCAGGGCTACGTCCTCGGCGACCCGGTGTTCGTCTTCCTCGGGCGCGGCCGGATCGCCGGACTGCCGGTGATGGTCTGGATCCTGATCCTCGTCGCGCTCGCCGTGCACGTCCTGCTCACCTCCACCGACCTCGGCCGCAACCTCTACGCGATCGGCGGCAACGACACCGCCGCCCGGCTGGCCGGCATCGCGATCAACAAGTACCTGGTCGCCGTCTACGCCCTCATCGGCGCGGTCGCCGCGGTCGCCGGCATCCTGCTCACCGCCCGCACCGGCTCCGGCCAGCCGGTCTCCGGCAGCGAGGGCCTGGAGCTCAAGGCGATCACTGCCGCCGCCCTCGGCGGCTGCGCCCTCAAGGGCGGCCGGGGCGGCATCGGCGGCACCCTGCTGGCCGTCGCGCTGCTCGGCGCCCTGGAGAACGGGCTCACCGTCCAGGGGGTCAACGCCTTCTGGCAGAACGTCGCCCAGGGCTCGCTCCTGGTGGTCGCGGTGGTCGTCCAGCAGTCCCGCTCCGGCGACCGCGCGATCGGCCTGCCGGGCTGAGGCGTGCCGTGCGGACCGGGCCGGTGAACGGACCCGGGCCGGGCCGGTAGACGGGACCGGGCCGGGCCGGTAGACGGGACCGGGCCGGGCCGGTGAACGGGGCCGGGCCGGGCCGGTAGACGGGACCGGGTGGGTGGACCCTCCGCCCGCCCGCTCGCCCGTCCGCGGCCCGCCCGTCAGGAGAGCGTGGCGGCGAGCAGGGCGACGTTGCCGCCGCCGTACTCGTGGGCCATGGTGAGCCGGACGTCGAGGAGCTGGGCCACGTCGCCCGGGCGGTAGCCGAGGGTGTAGACGAGGTAGTAGTTCGCGTTGAGCCGGTCCGGCTCGATGTCGGCGTAGTCGGTGAAGGAGACGAGGTCACTGCCCCGGAAGGTGACGGTGCAGCGCAGGGCGGCCTGGTGGTACCCGGCGTACAGGCGCAGCGTCCGGATGCCCGTGCCGCCGGGCACCAGCAGCTGGAAGCCCGCGCCGGGCCCGCCCTGGTAGACGGCGGACCGGGCGCCGCGGGCGGCGGCGTACGGGGTTCCGTCGTGCCAGGCGAAGGAGACGGGCTGCCCGGCGTCGTGGATCCGGACGGCGGGATCGGTGCCGAGGGTGGCGAAGTTCCCGATCAGGAAGGTGTCGGTGCGGCGCACGACGCAGTACGGGTTGTCGGTGCACCGGGCGACGGGGTTCTGCGGGAAGCGTTCGGCGGCGGTGTCGTCGGACGGCAGGTAGCCCCACTGCGCCCAGTCCAGGGTGCCCTCGGCGGAGAGGTCCACGTCGGCGGCGGTGATCGAGGTGCGCGAGCCGGACAGCGTGGCGACCAGCACGGTGTCCGTGCGGCCCCCCGGGTCGTCCGGGAGCCGCAGGTAGACCGTGGTGGCGACGAGCGTCGCCGCCACCAGGGCCGCGAGCCGCCGCAGCCGGGTGCGGAGCCGTCGCCGCGGCACCGGGGCGGCGGGCGTCGTGGGCGGGGCGGGCGGCGCCGTCGCGGCGGCGTTGCGGGCGAAGACGAACTCGCCCGCGGAGCCGCTCATGATGCCGGTCGGCGAGGGCTTCCCGGCGCGCAGCAGCCGCTCCCGCAGCAGCCGCAGGAGCAGGTCCACGGTCAGCACCTCGGGCCCGCCCGCGACCCCCTCCTCGACGATCTCGGCCAGGCAGCGGGTGAACACGGTGTGCGGGCGCCCGTCCGCGGACCGCTCCTCGAACCGCGCGCTCTCGTAGGGCCCGGCGGCGCCGATCAGCGCGCCGCCCGGCGTGCGGGCGAGGCCGATGAGGTGGTCGCCGGGGGACAGCCGTCCGTCGGGGGAGACGGCGAGTCCGGCGTGGCAGCAGTCCAGGAGCACGATCGTGGTGGTGGCGCGGCTCGCCCGGAGCGCGTGGCGGACGGCGGAGTACGGGAGGCTGGTGGTGGCCCGCCGGTCCGCGTCGTCCCGGGTGCCGGGCAGCGCCAGGCACAGTTCGTCCCGGTCGTCCGCCTGGCCGTGTCCGACGTAGTAGAACAGGGCCGTGTCGTCGGCCCCCTGGAACAGCTCGACCAGCCGGTCGGGCAGGTTGACCCCCGAGGGCACGTCCGCCAGCACCGCCACCCGGTCCTCCGGCCAGCCGCACAGCTCGCCGGTGAGCAGCCGGCGCATCCGGTCGAGGCTGTGCGCGGCGGCCGGGACCGGACGCAGGTGCTGGTAGCCGGCGGTGCCGACGAGGACGGCCATCGAGCGCGAGTGGTCGCGGACCGGGCGTGCGGCCGGCCCGCCGACCGGCCCTGCGACGGGCTCGCCGGTCGGACGTTCACTCACCGAGCAGGCGCTCCAGGAGCGGCATGACCTCGTCGACGTTCTCCGCGTGCAGGGTGATGGTGCGCCCGTCGCGGACGATCTCCACCCGGAGGCCGGAGCGGCGCGAGCGGATGAAGTCGGGGAGCACCCGGATCGCCGCGACGATGCCCGAGGCGCCGCCCAGGACCGTCAGCACGTCCAGGACGCCCTGCTCGCCGGGCCCGGGGACGCCGGGCCGCCGCGCGACCTCGACCCCCGTCGGGCCGTGGGTCAGCCACCTCTCCAGTGCGGAGAGCTGGGAGGGATCCGAGAGCACGATGTCGATGCTCCCGGGCACCGCCCCGCCATGCTCGGACGTCGCGGACGATTCGGAACTCATGGCACCCCCCACGGCCGGCGCCCCCGCCGGACAGCCGACAGTGTGGCAGAACCCCGCCCCTCGGGGAGCGGTGTTCGTCGCGAAATCCCCGCCCGGACAAGGGTCGTGCCCGCCCGGTCTCAGTCCTCCGGGACCGGTGCCACGACCAGCTCCCCGACGGTCTCGGCCAGGGTGGTGCGGGCCTGGGCGTCGAGACCCGCGTCGGTGACGAAGACGTCGATCTCGTCGAGCGCGGCGAACCCGCTGAGCGCGACCACGCCCCACTTGGTGTGGTCGGCCACCACGGCGACCCGGCGCGCGGCGGCGATCAGCGCCCGGTTGGTCTGCGCCTCCGCGAGGTTGGGCGTGGTCAGACCGGCCCTCTCGCCGACCCCGTGCGCCCCGAGGACCAGCAGGTCGACGTGGAGCGAGCGGATCGCCTGGTCGGCCAGCGGGCCGACCAGCGCCGCCGACGGGGTGGGCGAGCCACCGGTCAGCAGCAGCGTGGGTGCGCCCGCGGCCGTCTGCTCGCCCGTCGAACGGACCAGCTCCGCGACCGGCAGCGAGTTGGTGACGACGGTCAGGCGCGGGACGTGCAGCAGCCGGGCGGCGACCGCGTACGCCGTGGTGCCCGCGGCGACGGCGACCACGCTGCCGGGCTCGACCAGGGTGGCCGCGGCCTCCGCCACGGCGGCCTTGGCGGCCGACTCCAGCGCCGACTTCGCCTCGAACCCCGGTTCGTCGACGGCCGTGCCCGAGGCGGAGACGGCGCCGCCGTGCACCTTCTTCACCACGCCCGAGCGCTCCAGGGCATCGAGGTCGCGGCGCACCGTCATGTCGGAGACGCCCAGCTGCTCGACCAGTTCGGCCACGCGCACGGCTCCGCTGCGGCGCACCATCTCGGCGATCATCGCCTGCCGCTGATGGGCCAGCAGCCCGCTGTCGGCCAAGGCCCCCACTCCCTCACACTGGTCCGCCCCCGAGGACCGGGCGGTCCGCGAGTCCGTCAAGGATACTGGCCGGTCGCACGCGGCCGGCCGCCGAGGCGCGGTGGCCGTCCCGGATGCTGGAAACCGATTTCCGGCCGGGTCGCCCGAAGGCACAATCACCCCATGGGAAAGACCTACGAGAAGATCGACGACCGCCTGCGCGCGTTCATCGAGGCCCAGCCCGTCTTCTTCGTCGCGACCGCACCGCTCGCCGCCGACGGGCACGTCAACGTCTCGCCCAAGGGCCGTTCCGGGACGCTCGCCGTCCTCGGCGAACGGACCCTCGCCTACCTGGACTTCGGCGGCTCGGGGGCGGAGACGGTGGCCCACGTGCGGGAGAACGGGCGGATCACCCTGATGTGGTGCGCCTTCGAGGGGCCGCCGAAGATCCTGCGGGTGCACGGGCAGGGGGCGGCGGTGTTTCGGGACGACCCGCGCTTCCCCGCGCTGCTCGCCCGCTTCGACCCGGCCGTGGACGGGCCCTCGCTGCGGGCGATCGTCCTGGTGGAGGCGGAGCGGGTCAGCGACTCCTGCGGATTCGCGGTCCCGCTGATGGACTACCGCGAGGACCGGGGCCTGCACGCGGAGTACTTCGGGCGGAAGACGGAGGAGGAGTTCAGCAGGTACTGCGAGGGCAAGGAGCGCGTGGCCACCAGCCTCGACGGCCTGCCGGCGATCCCGCTGCCGCTCCCCGCCCGCCCCGGGCCCCTCGGCTGAGCGGGCGCGACGTCCGCACCGAACGCGACGTCCGCGCCCGGTGCCCGCGCACAACGCGCCCGCACCACGCACGACGCCGCTGGACTCCGACCGGCCCTTCGGGGCCCGGCCGGGTGCAGCGGCGTCGTCGTGCTGCCCCCGGGAAAGGGGCGGAGCGGTCTTACTTGGTCAGACCGGCCTTGACGGAGCAGACCGGCCAGGCGCCGGGGCCCTGCGCGGCGAGGACCTTCTCGCCGATGGCGATCTGCTGCGCCTTGGTGGCCTGGTGGGCCTGCGGCGCGTAGGCGGTGCCACCGAAGGCGGCCCAGGTGCTGGAGGTGAACTGCAGGCCGCCGTAGAAGCCGTTGCCCGAGTTGATGGCCCAGTTGCCGGTGGCCTCGCACGCCGCGACCTTGTCCCACACGGAGACCGGGGCGGCGGAGGCACCGTTGGCCGCGACGAGGCCGGCCACCGGCAGGGCGGTGAGCGCCCCGGCCATCAGCGCCATCCGGACGCGGTTGCGACGCTTGGTGGCGGTGGTGGTGGCAGCGGTGGTCTCGTTACGGAAGGTCATGGGTTTCCTTTCGGAGAGGGTGTGCGAGCGCGCGGAACCAGGCCCTCGGAAGGCCGTCGGTTTCGGGGACACGTCGCTCGCGTGGTTCGGCACCGTGCTCGCTCCTGGGCGGTGAGGCCCTGGTGAGCGGCTTGCTCGGTGCAACGCATTCGAAGTTACGGGGGCTGGGGGGCGGTTTCAAGGAATCGCAGGTTTAGCCACGTCAGAGCGGGGTTACCGGGCGTAAGGATCAAGAAAATGGGTGGATTTGAAGGTAAATGTCCCGATTTTCAAGATCAAACCTCCCGGGAAAGTGGCCTGGGCCACGTCCGGGGCCCTGTGAGGCCGCGCACACGGTCGACGGGGGGTGACGGTCGCTCGCCGCGTCGTGCACGATTCCGGCCCTCCGGCGGACCGTCGTCCGCGGTCCGGGTGGCCCGGGCCACAGGCCTCACCCGTCGTGCCCCCTGCCGTCACCCACCGTGTCCGGCATAGCCTCGGCGCATGAGCAACGAGAGCGATGCGGAGCGGGACGAGGCGGCCTTCGACGCCGCGGAGCCGGGTGCGGCGGTCGCCCCGGCCGGGTTCGAGCTGGGCACCGACGGCCCCAGGATGATCCTCGCGGGCCTGGACGGCTCGGACTCCTCCTGGCGCGCCACGGCCTTCGCGGCCGGGCTGGCCCGGCGGCAGGGCGCCACCCTGGCGATCGCCTACATCCAGCCGGTGCTGGGCGCGGCCACCGCCCTGGCCGGCGCGGCCGTCGAGGAGACCACCCGGGAGATCGCCGAGGAACTGCTCATCGCCCTCCGCGAGGCCGAGGACCGGCTGCGCGACGTGTGGCGGGTGGACTGGCGGTTCCTGACCGTGCGCGGCGACCCGTACACGGGGCTGGCGCGGCTGGCGGACGAGCTGCGGGCCGACGGCGTGGTGGTCGGCGCCTCCGAGCAGGCCGGACACCGGGTGATCGGCTCGGTCGCGGTGCGACTGGTCAAGGCGGGCCGCTGGCCGGTCACGGTGGTCCCGTAGCGGCCGGGCGGGGGCGGCGGTACGAGGAGAGGGCTGCGGCCCCGGGGGTTCCCGGGACCGCAGCCCTCGTGCGGTGCGGAGGGGGCGCCGGCGCACGGCGCCGGCGCGCGGGCGTCGGTCAGAGGATCGAGAGACCGTTGCCGCAGACGTTGATCGGGATGCTGATCGGGATCTGGATCTGGTTGCCGGACAGCACGCCCGGCGAGTTGGCCACCACGCCGCTCGCGTAGGCGCCGCCCTCGTTGATACAGGTGGTGCCACCGCCCTGGAGGGACGTGGGGGACTGGTGCGCGGGGGCGTGGTGCCCGGGAGCGTGGTGCTCGGGCTCGTCGCAGTCGCCCGCGAAGGCGGGGCCGGCGGACAGGACGGCCAGCGCGGCGCTGAGACCGGCGGCGAGCAGGTACTTCCTGGTGTTGGTCATGTCGAAGGAATAGCCAGCCGACACGCTGAGGACGACACGATCCGACCACAGGACCACCCGATCGCAGTCGGATCCGCACACCGATGCAGGAACGCCGCCACCCGCGCGGCGCACCCGCCTGGCGCAATCGCCCCCGTCCGCCTCCGGCCGTCCGCCTCCACCCGCCCGCGCCCACCCGCCCCGCCGTCCCGGCCGGGATCCGGGCCACGAACAGGACCCCGGCCCCGTGCGGCCGGGACCGCCGCCCCCCGACCCTCGATGCACGGCGGACGGCCGGGACCGCGTCACCCCGGTCCCGGCCGCCGCCACCACCGCACGAACGGGAGACCCGCATGTACGCACACTGGGGCACCTTCACCAAGGACGACACCCTCTCCGACTGCCTCGGCCTGGCCCGGAGCGCGCTCCTGCGCCAGGGCTTCCAGATCTGGGACGGCGCGGCCGACGGCGACTACCAGGTGATCGGCGGCACCGCCGACGTCATCGCGACCGTCGTCTGCGTCCCGCAGTCCGGGAACACCTGGCTGAGCGTCAGCGCCTACTCCACCGACTCGGCGCTCGCCGAACGCACCCGCAACGAGGTGCGGTCGTTCATCGTCGAATCGGTCCGCATCGACTGAGCGGGCGGCCGGTGGCGGCGCACGCACCGCGGGCCCCGGGCCGGCGGACCCGGCCCGGGGCCCCGCACGGACCCGGCGATAGGGTGCGTGACCATGACGGACAGCTCGGTCGATCCGCCCCGGACACCCCGGACGACCCCCCGCCCCGCCGGGCCGGCGGCCGGGCCGGGCGGCGGGAGCGCCACCGCCGCCGCCCGCTGCGACGCGGGCCCGTCCGGCACCGATCTGCACCTCGACCTGCCCGCCGCCGGCAGCCGCCGCTCCGCCCTGATGGCCGCCCTGCGCGAGGCGATCCGCAGCGGCCGGCTCGCCCCCGGCACCCGGCTGCCGCCCTACCGCGCCCTCGCCGCCGACCTCGGGATCGCCCGCAACACCGCGGCCGACGCCTACGCCGAACTGGTCGCCGAGGGCTGGCTCACCGCCCGCCAGGGCTCGGGCACCGCCGTCGCCGAACGGGCCGAACCCGTCCCCGCCCACCGCGCCCGGCGCTCCTCCCGGCCGCCGCGCCCCGTCCACGACCTGCGCCAGGGCCGGCCCGACGCGGCCGCCTTCCCGCGCGCCGCCTGGCTCGCCGCCGGGCGCCGGGCGCTCACCGCCGCGCCCAGCGAGGCGTTCGGGCCCGGTGACCCGCAGGGCCGGCGCGAGTTGCGCCAGGCCCTCGCCGACTACCTCGCCCGGGCCCGCGGGGTGCGCACCGACCCGGAGCGGATCGTGATCTGCTCCGGTTTCGCCCACGCGCTGCGGCTGCTGTTCGACGGCCCGCGCGCGGTGCTCCCCGCCAGGAGCACCGGACCGCTCGCCGTCGAGGGCTACGGGCTGGCCCACCACCGCGGCCTGCTGGCCTCCGCCGGGGTCACCGCCGTACCGCTGCCGCTCGACGAGGACGGCGCCCGGGTCGGCGTGCTGGCGCAGCACCGGGAGGTCCGCACGGTGCTGCTCACCCCCGCCCACCAGTTCCCCACCGGGGGGCCGCTGCACGCGGGCCGCCGGGCGGCGGTGGTCGACTGGGCGCGCGGCCGCGGCGGGCTGGTGCTGGAGGACGACTACGACGGCGAGTTCCGCTACGACCGGCAGCCGGTCGGCGCGGTGCAGGGCCTGGACCCGGAGCGGGTGGTCTACCTCGGGACGGCGAGCAAGAGCCTCAGCCCGGCGCTGCGGCTCGGCTGGATGGTGCTGCCCGACCACCTGGTGGACCGGGTGCTCGCGGTCAAGGGGGAGCGCGAGGGGTGGGCGAGCGCGCTGGACCAGCTGACCCTGGCGGAGTTCATCGACTCGGGCGGCTACGACCGGCACGTGCGGCGGATGCGCCGCCGCTACCGCGACCGTCGCGACCGGCTGGTCGGCGCCCTGGCCGGGCGGGCCCCGCACGTCGAGGTCACCGGGATCGCGGCCGGACTGCACGCGGTGCTCCGCCTCGCGCCCGGCACCGAGCGCTCGGTGCTCAAGGCGGCCGCCTACCGCGGGCTGGCCGTGGACGGCCTGGCGGACTTCCGGCACCCGCGGCTGGCGCCGGAGGCGATGCCGGCGGTGGACGGCCTGGTGGTCGGCTACGCGACCCCGCCCGACCACGCCTACCCGGCGGCGCTGGAGGCGCTCCTCGCGATCCTGCCGCCGCCGCTCTGACGGACCGTCGTACGGGCCGGCGTCCCGTACGGGCGGCGGCGCGGCCGGAGGTGCCGGCGGCGGGCGGAGGCGGGGACGGGCGGCGTGGAGGGTAGGGCTCCGGTCGCCCGGCGGCGGGGGAACCGGAAGGTAATGGCCCCGGCGTCCGCTCGCCGGTCATCCGCCGGTACGGACCGGTGCGGAGGCCGCCGCCGGCGCCGGGACGGCCCCCTACGCTCCTTGGTCATGCGCACATCACTGCTGAGCCGCTCCGGCCTCCCCGCGGTCCTCGCCCTCCTCGTCGCCCTGCTGCTGTCGGCCACGCCCGCCCACGCGGGCACCCCGGTGCTCGCCGTCTCCGTCGACCGGGCGACCGCCACCCCGGGCTCCGACGTCACCCTGACGCTCACCCTGACCAACCCGCACGACACCGCCGCCCAGTTCGTCTACGAGTCCATCCAGCCGACCTACGCCACCACCCTGAACACCGGCCTGAAGTACGCCTTCTCCGCCTGCGGCGGCAACGTCACCGGCTGTGACACGGGGGCCACCAACGGGCTGGTCCACCACTCCGTGCCGGTCGCGGCCGGCGCCACCACCACGGTCACCCTGACCTACTCCATCGGCGCCGACTCGGTCTGCGGCAGCGGCGCGCGGATCGACTTCTACACCTACCTCTACTACGAGTACGCGAACGGCACGGCCAACGACTCCGGCATCTTCCAGGTCCCCGGCAACGAGGTCGTCTGCTCCTGACGGCCGGCGCGCCCTCCCCCCGATGACTCCCCGTCAGGTGCCGGTCGCCCCCGTAGCGGCACCTGGCGGGGCCCTCGCCGGTCCCGGTGCGTTCCCCGCGGCCGCCGCCGGCCCGGCGCTGTCGGACCCTCGTGACAGGCTTGGCGCATGGCCGAACTCGTGACCACCGACACTCGTGCGACCGCCCCCGGTGAGGACGTGCCGCCGATACCCGGCGAGGTCGCGGAGCTGATCCGCGCCCGGGCCGGCGAGCAGCTGGCACCGCTGGTGCAGGGGCTGTTCCGCTCCTCCCTGGTCCTCGACCCCGTGCCGGGCGGGGCCGGTACGGACGGCGGGTCCGCCGGGAGCGCCGGACGGCTCGGCGGGCTCCCCGCGCTGCCCGGGGGCACGGACTGGCCGGAGTTCTCCGGCCGCCCGATGCAACTGCTCGCCCAGCTGGACTGCGCCGCGCTCGCCGAGGCCCACGGGACCACCGGACCGGACACCGGCGGCTGGCCGCTGCCCGCCGACGGGCTGCTGCTCTTCTTCCACGACGAATGGCTCGCCGACTTCACCGGCCGCGGCTGCCGCGTCCTGCACGTGCCCGCCGGAGCGCCGCCGCGCCCCGCGCCGGCCGTCGGGCGGGGCATGCCCGCCCTCCCGGCCGTCCCAGTCCGGGCGGCCCGGGCGCTGTCCGCGCCGTCCTACCAGGACCGCGAGCTGGAGCGGCTGTTCCCCGACGACTTCCTGGTCGCCCTCGACCTCGCCCAGGACCTCGCCGAGCACCTGCCCCGCCCCGCGGTCCGGCTGCTCGGCTGGTGCGACACCGACACCGGCCGCCCCGAGGGCCACCGCCCGCTGCTGCAGATCGACAGCGGCGTGCTGGCCGCCGACTGGGGCGAGTGCGTCAACGTCTCCTTCTGGATCACCGACGAGGACCTCGCGGCCGGCCGCTTCGACGAGGTCCGGCACGGCTTCGAGATCGCCTGACAGGCGGGAGGCCGGGCCGGGGACCTACTGTGGAGACAGGCCCGGGCGCGGCCGGAGCGCGCGGCGGAGCGGTGGGACGGACGTGGCCCCGACGACAGAACCGGACCCCGGGGGCCGGGTGGATCCCGGGCCGGACGGGGCGGGTGACGGCGCCCCGCTGGCCGAGCTGATGCGCTCGATGCGCGACCACCCGGCCCGGATGCCGGAGCTGCTCGCCGTCTTCGGCGTGCGCCACCGCGGGCCGCGCGCCGCCCGCCGGGTGGCGGCACTGCGGGAGGCCCATCCGCAGGCCCCGGAGCACGAGCTGGCCCGGCGGGTCGTCGACCACGCGCGGCGGGTCAGCCGGAACGAGGGCGCGTTCGTCGCCGGCCCCTTCCTCTGGATGGCCCCGTTCGCCTTCTGCACCGCGCTGCTGGCCCAGGGGCAGATGCTGCTGGAGATCGCCGCCCTCACCGGAAAGGACCCCACCGCCCGGGAGCGCGCCCCCGAGCTGCTCGTCCTCCAGGGGGCCCACCCGGACCTCGCCGCCGCCGACCGCGCCCTCGCGGCCGGTCCGCCGCCCAGGAGCGGGCGGACCGGCCGGCTGCGGGGGTTCGGCACGCTGCTCTGGCGGATGGCCCGGCTGCTCGGACTGACCAGCGAGGACGTCGTTCCGCCGCCGTCCCGCTGGCGGACCGCGGGGGAGTGGGCGCTGCTCGCCCTGGTGCTCCTGATGGGCACCGTCGCCCCGCTGATCTGGCTCCCCTACATGGCGTTCTCCTACAACCGGGCCACCGACCGGCTGGCCGCCCGTGCGCTGGCCTTCCACTTCGGCGGGGAGCCTGCCGACTGGCCCGGCACCGGCCGGGGCCGGACCGACGCCGGGATGGCGGCCGCCGCCGGCCGGGTCCTGCTGGCGCTGCTGGTCCCGGTCGCGGCGGTGGGCGTCCTGCTGGTCGCCGACATCCGGCTCGCCGACAGCCGCTGGCCCGTCCTGGCCCTGGTGCTGATCGGCCTCGCGGTCGTGGTGAGCGGGCTGTGGTGGATCGCCCACCGGCACGAACTGCACCCGCCCCGGGACCGCTCCGTCAGCGGCCGGGCGGGCCCGGCTGGCCCGCCGCCGAAGCCCCCTGACTGACCGTCAGGGCGCGGAGGCTAGGCTGCCCGGAGGGCCGCGTGAGGCGGCCGGGAGAGGGGTGACACGGGTGCGAACCGGACAAGACGAGGGCGTGAACGACGACCCCGCGGGCGGCCGGCGGCCGAAGCTGCGCGCGGTCCCCGGCCACCGGCTGGCCGCCCTGCCGCAGCTCGCCGGGGCGGGCGAACGGCTGCGGCACGAGATCGCGGTGGTCGCGGCCGTCCTGCCGTTCAAGGTGAACAACCACGTCCTGGAGGAACTGATCGACTGGGGCCGCGTCCCCGACGATCCGATGTACCGGCTGACCTTCCCGCACCGGGACATGCTCCCGCCGGAGGTCTTCGACCGGATCTCCGCACTGCTCACCGCCGGCGCCCCGCGCGAACGGCTGGCGGAGGCGGTCGCCGTCGCCCGGCGGGCGCTCAACCCGCACCCGGGCGGGCAGCTGGAGGAGAACATCCCCCAGCTCGACGGCCGCCCGGTCCCGGGCCTCCAGCACAAGTACCGGGAGACGGTGCTGCTCTTCCCCGCGCAGGGCCAGAGCTGCCACGCCTACTGCGGCTACTGCTTCCGCTGGGCGCAGTTCGTCGGCGAGCCGGACCTGCGGCAGAGCCTGCCGGGCCCGGCGACCGCGCTGGAGTACCTGCGCGCCCACCGCGAGGTCTCCGACGTGCTGATCACCGGGGGCGATCCGCTGATCATGTCCACCGCCCGGCTGGCCGGCTACGTCGAGCCGCTGCTCGGACCCGGCACCGACCACCTGCGCACGATCCGGCTGGGCACCAAGGCGCTGGCCTGGTGGCCGCACCGCTTCACCACCGATCCGGACGCCGACGACCTGCTGCGGCTGTTCGAACGCGCGGTCGCCGCCGGCCGGCAGGTGGCGGTGATGGCGCACCTCAGCCATCCGCGCGAGCTGGCCGGGGAGGCGGTGCGGGCGGCCGTGGCGCGGATCCGCTCGACGGGGGCGGTGATCCGCGCCCAGGCGCCGCTGATCCGGCACGTCAACGACGATCCGGCGGTGTGGGCGGCGCTCTGGCGGGACATGGTGGGCCTGGGCATCGTGCCGTACTACCTGTTCGTCGAACGGGACACCGGGGCCAGCTCCTACTTCGAGGTGCCGCTGGCACGGGCGGTGGGGATCTACCGGGACGCCGTGCGGCAGGTGTCCGGGCTGGAGCGGACGGCGCGGGGGCCGGTGATGTCGGCGGGGCCCGGGAAGGTCTGCCTGGACGGGGTGGCCGGGATCGGCGGCGAGCGGGTCTTCGTCTGCCGCTTCCTGCAGGCCCGCGAGCCGGACCGGGTGGGCCTGCCGTTCTTCGCCCGGTACGACGAACGTGCCACCTGGTTCGACCAGTTGAGGCCCGCGTCGTTCGAGCGCAGGCCCTGGTTCAGCGCCGAGCCGCGGTTCGCCGAGGAGCCCGCGCTGGTCTGATCCGGACCCCCGCCGCAGGCCTCACCGGCATCCTGTTCGAATGTTGGACACGCGTTCGATGAGCCCGCGCCCCGCCGGTCGGGGGGCGGGCTCGCGCGCTCCTCCGTTCGAGTGGGGTGGATCGTTCCCGCGTCCGGGCCATTCGTGTGCGCAGGAACATCCGGCCCTGGTGGCTCACACCGCGCGGATTCAAACCTTCCGGTCGGAGAGATTCACCCTATCGGGGGGCGCTCGGCTGCGGTGCGGGGTTGCCGGGCCCTTGGTGATCTAGGGTTCCGGATGGATCGCCCGAGCGCGGCGCACCGCATCGCGAAGGCCGCCAAACCTCCCACCGATACGCGTATCTGATGATCCGTCCGAATCGATCCCCCGGCTGCTTCCGGCTGCCGCCGGTCGTACGACGGGTCGGCGTGACCCGATCACACGAAGGAGAGACCTGCCGATGTCCGTGGAGACGACCACCCCGGAGACACCGCAGGTGGCCCAGCAGTCCAGCCTGACGACGGCCGCTGCCCGCAATCTTGCGACGACCACCAAGTCCGCACCGCAGATGCAGGAGATCACCTCCCGCTGGCTGCTCAAGGTGCTGCCCTGGGTGCAGGCCGCCGGTGGCGCCTACCGGGTCAACCGCCGCCTGACCTACACCGTCGGCGACGGCCGGGTCGAGTTCATCAAGACCGGTTCCGAGGTCCGGGTCATCCCGCAGGAGCTCGGCGAACTCGCCCTGCTGCGCGGCTTCGAGGACGAGGAGGTGCTCACCGCCCTGGCCGACCGCTGCGAGCAGCGCGACTTCGGCCCGGGCGAGGTGCTGGCCGAGCGCGGCGGGGCCGCCGACCGGATCTACCTGATCGCCCACGGCAAGATCAACCAGATCGGCACCGGCAAGTACGGTGACGAGACGGTGGTCAGCGTGCTCGGCGACGGCGACCGCTTCGGCGAGCACGCGGTGCTCGACCCGTCCGCCGTCTGGGAGTTCACCGCCAAGACGGTGACCGCCGGTACCGTGCTGTCGCTGCCCCGCCGGGACTTCGAGCAGATCCGCGCCAACTCGCCCGCGCTGCAGGAGCACATCGAGGCCTTCCTCGCGCTGCCCCTCCAGGCCCAGAACGAGCGCGGCGAGGCCGAGATCGCCATGTCGGCCGGCCACCACGGCGAGTACCAGCTCCCCGGCGCCTTCGTGGACTACGAGCTCAAGCCGCGCGAGTACGAGCTGAGCGTCGCCCAGACGATCCTCAAGGTGCACACCCGGGTCGCCGACCTCTACAACCAGCCGATGAACCAGGTCGAGCACCAGCTGCGGCTGACCATCGAGGCCCTGCGCGAGCGCCAGGAGCACGAGCTGGTCAACAATCCGGAGTTCGGCCTGCTCAACAACGCCGACTTCGACCAGCGGATCCAGACCCACTCCGGTCCGCCCACCCCGGACGACCTGGACGAGCTGCTCAACCGCCGCCGCGACCCCGACTACCTGCTCGCCCACCCGCGGACCATCGCCGCGATCGGCCGCGAGCTGAACGCGCGCGGGCTCTACCCGCACCACATCGACCTCGGCGGGCAGCAGGTGCCGGCGTGGCGCGGCGTGCCCATCCTGCCGTGCAACAAGATCCCGATCAGCAAGGAGAACACCAGCTCGATCCTGGTGATCCGTACCGGTGAGGACAACCAGGGCGTCATCGGCCTGCACCAGACCGGCATTCCGGACGAGTACCAGCCGAGCCTGTCCGTCCGCTTCATGGGCATCGACGAGAAGGCGATCATCTCCTACCTTGTGAGTGCCTACTACTCCGCCGCGATCCTGGTTCCGGACGCGGTGGGTGTGCTGGAGAACGTCGAGATCGCGCACGGGCGCCGCTGAGGCGCAGCCCGGACGGGCCGTCCCCGGAGGGCCCGCCCGGGGCCGGGCGTAACCCGGTCCACCGCATGATCGTTTCACCGGATGCCGGACGGCCCGCCCCTGCGGCGGGCCGTCCCGGTGTCGGCCCCCTTCCCGGCGCGGCCGACTCCCGCCGACACGAGAGGTGCACGGAGCCCATGCCGCAGCCCCAGCCGCCCCGGCGGATACCGATGGACGGGTCGTCGTGACCACGGACCCGCGCCCGGTGCCCGTCGCCGCCGGACACGGTGCTCCCGGCGGCCCCCGCGAGCGGCGGATCCGGCTGGCCGGCGCGGCCGCCGCGGTGGCCGCGCTCTGCGCGCTGGTGAGCGGCTCGGCCGCGGCCCGGCCCACGGCGGCCCAGCACGGGGGCGGGCGGCCGCACGGCCCGGTGGTCGAGACCTGCGTCCGCACCGGGGCGGACGTCGCGGTGGGGGCCGGCCGGGGCGGTGTGGACGTCGAGGTGGACGTGGAGGTGGAGGTCGGCGTGGACGTCGACCTCTCCGGGATCCTGCACCATCCGCATCACCCGCACCATCCGCATCACCCGCACTCGCCGTGGCCGACGCACCACCACCCCTGCCCGTCGCCGTCGCCGACCCCCACGCCGAGCCCGACCCCCACGCCCACCGCGACGCCCACGCCCACGCCGACGACCCGGCCGACGCCCACGCCCGTCCCGACGCCCACCGTCACGCCCACACCGACCCCGACGCCGACCCCGACGCCGATCGTCACGCCCACCCCCACGCCGGCGCCGACCCCGCCCCCGAGCCCGGCCCCGGTGCCTCCGGCCCCGCCCGTGCCGCCCGCGCCCACTCCGCCGCCGCGGCCCACCCCGCCGCCCGCGTCGCCCAGGCCGCCGGCGCCCGGCCTCGCCCCAGCCCCGACGCCGAGAGCGGCGACCCCGCCGCCCGCGCCGGTGGTCCCGCCGCCCCCGCCGCCGGAGCCCGCGCCCGAACCGCCCGCGCCGATCCCGCCCCCGGCACCCGCCCCCACGCCCCCGGCGCCCAGCCCGGTGCGGTCGGCCCCGACGGTGCGCGCCGTCCCGCAGGCCCCGCCCGTCCAGGCGCCGGAGCGCCACCACGGCGGTGCGACGACCCGGACCATGCTGGTCGTCACCGTGCCCGCGGTGCTCGCGGCAGCAGCCCTGAGGCCGCGCGGCCGGTCCGGTCGCGGTGGTGGCGGCTCGCGCGGTTCCGGCGGTAGCGGCGGATCCGGTGCCTCCGGCGGCTCCTGAGGCCGCCGCCCCTTCCCCGTCTCCCCTCCTGCTTCCCGTTCGTCGGGCCGCCCCCGGCCCGACGAACGGTCCCGACTGCTTCCGATCGACCCCGTCGATCCCCGACCGAGAAAGGAGTTCCCATGTCCGAGTGGTTGGCGCTGGCCATCGCCATGCTGGCGGCCGGTGCCGTCGTGGTGGCGGTGGTGCTGCTGAGGCACCGCCGTGCCGGTGAGGACGAGGACACCGACGAGACGCCCGACGTCATCGAGTACATGACGATGATGATCGGCGTGGTCTACGCGATCGTGCTCGGCCTCGCCATCGCCGGTGTCTGGGAGGCGCGCGGCGTGGCGCAGGACGACGTCTTCCGCGAGGCGCAGTCGCTGCACGAGGTGAGCGAGCGGGCGCAGGTCTACCCGGTGGAGTTCCGGGACAAGGTCCGCGCCGACGTCGACGCCTACGTCTCCTACGTGGTGGACGTGGAGTGGACGTACATGCGCGAGAACGGCCGGCTCTCCGACCGGGGCACCGAGTTGCTGGAGAAGCTGCGCACCGACGTCGCGACCCGTACCCCGGCCTCGGACCTGGAGGCCCAGGCCTACCAGCCGATCATGGACCGGATCAGCACCGCCGACGACGCCCGCAACGCGCGCGGGCAGAACGCCGGCCCGACCATGCCGGGCGTGGTCTGGTTCGGCCTGATCGTGGGTGCCGTGGTGACGGTCGGCATGGTGTTCGCCCTGCAGATCAGGCGTTCCCGCCGGGAGCTGCTGCTGGCCGGGGCGTTCAGCGCGCTGATCGCCTTCCTGCTGTTCCTCATCTGGGACTTCGACGACCCCTTCGGCCGCAGCGTCTCGGTCACCACCGAGACCTTCACCGATCTGTTCCCGCACCTGGGCGGCGGCGACTGAGCGCCTGAACGATCCTTCCAGGGGGCCGGCCCCGTGGTCTTCGATAGTCTGATCGGGCCGCTGGGGGCCGGCCCCGGTGTGCGTGCGCCGAGAGGAACCGCCAGCGTTGTCCCGTCAAGAGCCCGCCCAGGGCGATCAGTTCCCGACGACCCAGGACCCTGGACGCGCCTGGTGGTGGCTGCCGGCCGAGGAACGGCGCCGGCGCAAGCGCCGGCAGCAGGAGTGGAAGGCCTACCTGCGCCGGCACGGGCAGAAGAAGAAGGACAGCGACCTGGAGGACTACCTCCCGCCCGGCTGCAGCGGAGGCGGCAGCACGGGCGGGGGCTGCCGGGGCGGGGGGAGGAACGGTGACGGCTGCGGCGGTGGCGGCGGGTGCGACGGCCCCTGCCTGATCGGCCTCTTCCCGGTGATGATGGCCGCCGGCCTCCGGTTCGCCCTCGGCGGCGGCCGGACGCGGCGCGCGGCGCAGCGCACGGACCCGGCCGCCCCTCCGCCGCGGGGCCTGGTCGCGGGGGTGCTGTACGGCGCGGTGCACCACTACCGCACCGAGATCAGCCCCGGGCGCGCGGCCTGCTGCCCGTACACCCCGACCTGTTCGACCTACGCCGTCCAGGCGCTGCACCGGCACGGCGCCCTGCGCGGTGCCCGGCTGACGGCGGGCCGGCTGCTGCGCTGCCGCCCGGGCGCGGCCCGGCGCGGGGGTGGCGTCGACCCGGTGCCGGAGCGCTGAGCCCACGCCCCCCGGGGCCGCTGTGCGGAGCGTCAGTTCAGGCTGCTGCTCATCGCGTTGAGCATGGTGCCGGAGGCGTCGTCGTTCTCCAGGGAGAAGGCGAACATTCCGGCCAGGCCCTTGCTCTTGGCGTACGCGCCGCGGGCCTGGACGGCCTGCGGGGTGTCACCGGTCCAGAAGTTGGTGCCGTCGTAGACCCAGGAGGACTCGGTCACCGGGTCCCAGTGGGTGTTGGCGGCGGTCGGGTTGAGCTCCTTCCAGGCGGCCAGGCCGGCCTCCGCGCTCAGCGGCTTGGCCGGGGTCGGGCCGGTCGCGCTCTGGTAGAGGCCGAAGTTGTTGCCGGCCGGCACGCCGGTCCAGCCGCGCCAGTAGAACGGCACGCCCAGCACGATCTTGTTCGCCGGGAAGCCGCCCGTGATGCCGTACTCCGGCAGGCCGCTGGTGTACGCCGTCAGGGTGGTGTCGACGTTGTACTTCCGGGTGCCCGGGGTGATCGGCGTGGTCGGGTCGGCCGGGCTGTCGTGCAGCGGGTCCTGGTGGTTGGTCGGGCCCTTGGCGTCCCACGCGCCGTGCATGTCGTAGGTCATGATGTCGGCGTAGTCCAGGTACGCGCCGATCTTGTCGGTCTCCAGCTGCGCGATCTTGTCCTGGCCGCTGGGCAGCGCCGCCGTCAGCAGGAACCGCTTGCCCTGGGCGTTGCCGAGGGCGTCCAGCTGGGTGCGGAACTCCTTGAGCAGCAGGGTGAAGTTCTGCTTGTCGGCGGGGGAGTAGTGGTTGCCGGTGTGGCCGCCGGCCGAGCCCGGGTACTCCCAGTCGATGTCGACGCCGTCGAAGAGGCCGGCCGCCGCGGCCGTGCCGCCCGCCGGGTCACCGGCGACGTTGGTCGGCAGGTTCCCCTTGAGGAACATGTCGAGGCAGGAGGAGACGAACTTCTTGCGCGAGGCGTCGCTGGCGGCCGCGTCCGAGAAGTACTTGGAGTACGTCCAGCCACCGAGCGAGATGGTGAACCGCAGGTTGGGGTACTTGGCCTTCAGCTGGCGCAGCTGGTTGAAGTTGCCCTTGACCGGCTGCTCCCAGGTGTCGGCGGTGCCGTCCACGCTGGCGGCGCCGTTGTAGTCGGCCTGGTAGTCGGCGTAGGCGTCACCGGCGCCGTCACCGGCGTTGGGGTTGTTCTCGTTCGCCGAGTCCGAGGCCTTGACCGCCTGGAAGCAGGTCAGGTTGGTCGGGTGGATGTTGGCGAACGCGTAGTTGATGACGTCCAGCTTGCCGGCCGCACCGCTGGTGTCCACGTTCTTCGCGTGGTACGCGTTCTCGTAGACGCCCCACTGGTCGAAGTAGGCCGAGCGGAACGGGCTGTTCGCGGGCGCCGCGGCGGTGGTGGTGTTCACCGGGGCGGACTGGGCGGAGGCGTGGGTGCCGGAGTAGCCCTGGACGGTGAAGGTGTAGCCGCGGGTCGGCAGCAGCGAGCTGACCGCCACCGAGGTGCCCATGGAGGTAGCCACCAGCTGGTCGCCCGCGTAGACCTTGTAGGCGACCGGGAGGTCACCGGCGCTCACCGTGGAGGGCTGCCACTTGAGGACCACGGCGTTGTGGGTGACCTTGGTGACGGTGAGGCCGGTCGGCGTGGTGACCTTGCCGTCCCCGGTGGGGCCGGTGCCGGTCGAGGTGGCGGTGGGCGTCACGGTCGGGCTGTTGGTCGCGGTGGGGCTGTTGGTCGCGGTGGGGCTGTTGGTCGCCGTAGGGCTGTTGGTGGCGGTCGGGCTGTTGGTGGCCGTGGGGCTGGTGGTCGCCGTCGGGCTGCTCGTGGCGGTGGGGCTGGTGGTCGCCGTCGGGCTGGCCGTCGTGGTCGGGCCGCCCGGGCCGGTCAGGCTGAGGTCGTCGGCCTGGTACGCGCCGGTGCCGTACCAGCCGTGGGTGAAGACCGTCACCGAGGTGGTGGTGGCGCCCGTGGTGAAGGTGGTGCTCAGCTGGGTCCAGCCGGTGGCGTTGGGCGCCCAGGTCTGGGCGTTGACGCCGGTTCCGGTCGCGCCCAGGTAGACGTAGCTGCCGCGCACCCAGCCGGCCAGGGTGTAGCTGGTGTTCGGCTGGACGGCGACCGTCTGCTGGCACTGCGCGGTGTCGGAGGCCGAGGCGGCGCCGTTCAGCGCGTAACCGCCGCCGTGCACCGGAGTGGTGACGACCGATCCGTTGGCGCAGGTCCAGCCGGCCAGGGTGCCGGTTTCGAGGTCGGCGTTGGTGAGCAGGTTGACGGCGGCGGCCGAGGCGGTGTTGAGGGAGAGCGCGAGGGCGGCGCTGCCGGTGCTGAGCGTGGCGGCCAGGGCGAGCGCGAGCGCCCGGCGGCGCGGAGCGACGGTCCGGCGCTCAGCGGGGCGCGCGGACATGACACGGTCGTGCATGCGGTGGTCCTCCGGAGGAGTGGGGGTTCCGGCGGTGCGATGGCCCGGGATGGGCCGGGGGGGAGCCGGACCGGGCGCCGTGGGGGGTGCGCGGTCGGGTGTACACGTGCGGCAGGGCAGGATGCGGCAGGGCGTGCGGATGCGTGGCGCGGACCGGCCCGGGGGCCGTCGCGGTCACGACATCACAGATTGGACTGGACCAATATTCGCCGTCAAGGGTGTCCGCTGGACGGACCGTCGGCGGCCGCACGACCGGTGCGAGGAGCGCGGGCCCGGTACGGTGGCCTCCCGAGAGGTCCCGCGTCGAACGGAGAACGGGTCATGGACAGCCGCGCCTGGGACGACCGCTACGCCGCGAGCGAGCTGGTCTGGGGTACCGAACCCAACCGCTGGGTGGTCCGCGAACTGGCCGGGCTCGCCCCCGGGCGTGCCCTGGACCTGGCCGCCGGGGAGGGCCGCAACAGCATGTGGCTCGCCGGTCTCGGCTGGGAGGTCACCGGGCTGGACTTCTCCACGATCGCCCTCGGCCGCGCCGAACGGCTCACCGCCGCCCTGCCGGACGCGGTCGCCGACCGCCTCACCTGGCGGCACGGCGACGCCCGCACCTTCGAGGCCCCGCCCGGCGGCTACGACCTGGTCCTCGTCGCCTACCTCCAGCTCCCCGCCGAGGACCGCCGGGCCGCCCTGCGCGCGGCCGCCGGGGCCCTCGCCCCGGGCGGCACCCTGCTGGTGGTCGGCCACGATTCCAGCAACCTCACCGAGGGGGTCGGCGGTCCCCAGGACCCGTCGGTGCTCTTCACCGCGGACGACGTCCTCGCCGACCTGGCCGGCGCCGGGCTGCGCACGGTCCGTGCCGAACGGGTCCGCCGCCCGGTGGGCGACGCCGAGGCGATCGACGCCCTGGTCCGCCTGGAGCGGGCGTAGGGCGTAGGGCGTGGCCGGCGTCGGCGGACCGGGGTGGGCGCAGGGCGTTCCGCGGGCCGGCGTCGGCGGGGGATCCGCTTCCGCGACGCGTCGGCGGGGTATGCAGGTGTCCCGGGACGAGGGCGTACGCGGGGCGCCGAAAAGATCTACAGTGCTGTAGATTCGAGGCGCGCAGGCGAGCAACGAGGAGGGCGCGATGAGCGTTTCGCTGGCGAAGGGTCAGAAGCTGAGCCTGGAGAAGCCGGGTGGAGGCCGACTGGGCGTGGTGCGGATGGGCCTGGGCTGGCGCGCCGCGCAGAAGAAGGGCTTCCTCGCGAAGCTGTTCGCCGGCCAGGACATCGACCTGGACGCCTCGGCGGTGCTGTTCGCCGGGGGCAAGCCGGTGGACGTGGTGTTCTTCCAGCACCTCACCAGCAACGACGGCTCGGTGCGGCACAGCGGGGACAACCTGACCGGCGGCGCCGGGGACGCGACCGACGACGAGACCATCACCGTCGACCTCACCGCCGTCCCGGCCGAGGTGGACCAGATCCTCTTCACCGTCAACTCGTTCACCGGCCAGACCTTCCAGGAGGTCGAGAACGCCTTCTGCCGGCTGGTCGACACCCAGACCGGCACCGAGCTGGCCCGGTACACGCTCACCGGCGGCGGTGCGTACACCGCGCAGATCATGGCCAAGGTGCAGCGCACCGCAGGCGGCTGGCAGATGACCGCGATCGGGCAGCCGGCCACCGGGCGCACCTTCCAGGACCTCATGCCGGAGCTGGTCAAGCACCTCTGACCGGCCTTCCGGACCTGCCTTTTCGGACCAGGCCGGCCGTGGTGCCGGCCGGGTCCGGGAACGGGGTCCGCCCGGTCGGGTGGAGTGCGGCGGCAACCTTGCGGGCCTCTCCGGGCCTCGGCCATCACTGACCGCACTCCGTGGGCAACGTGCGCATGGGCCGCCCACCAGGCCACCGGAACCGTCACAAGGAACAGCGCGCGAGCGAGATCGGTGCGGGGCGCGGCACCTCGACCACGGTCGAGACGGCTACGCCAATGGAACGCATGCGCTCGACCACCCCCTTACCCGCCAGGGGACCCGTCTCGGGCAGCACGATCGGCGTTCCGTCCGTGACAGCCATCGGCTCCCAGGATTCGGAGAGCTGGACAGGTCGCCCGTCGGCGAGGAACTCGTAGTGCGTACGGACGCAGAGATCCCCGGCACTGATGGCAAGCCTCGCGGCGATCGGCTCGGGGGCGGGGACGCGGACCTGACTGTGCGAATCCCAGGCGTCGGCCCTGCCCCGCTCCCTCCTGTCCTGCCGAGGAGGAGAACTCTCCCGGCGTCCGCGGTGCCGTGAGCGGATCAGTCGGAGGCGCTCTCGCGGCCTGCGGACGTAGGTGCCCGAGCCGGCACGGCCTTCGAGGAGGCCCTCGATGATCAAACGGTCCATGGCCCTCTGGATGACGTTGCGTCCGACCCCGTAGTCCACGGCAAGCCGAGCCCGGGAGGGCAGGCGTTCCCCGATCTCCCACTCTCCGGAGAGGATCCGCGCGCGCAGCACGTCGGCTACTGCGAGGTACGGCGCCTCTCGGGGCATGGGTGATCCTCCGGTTGTCCCGCTCTGCGGCAGCTGGTCATTTCCAGGGGGCGTTGGCACGTTACTGCACCGGGGAAAAGCTGCTGGAGTAGGAATACGCTCCGAGCTCATGCGCCTCCGGAGGTGGCCGGCGAGAAGGCCGACTCGCCGCTGACGGCCGCCAAGGCGGACGTAGCGTGCCGGTGCAGGGGCAGCGGTCCCGGACGATGACCAGCTTCGGCCGGTCCGTGGATGCGCAGGGCTGGAGGGAACCGAGGACTCCGGGCAGCCGCGCTCGGGCGGACGGCGACGTGAGCCGGGGGTGCACCGGATTCGGTGTCGCCCCGGAGGACGAGTCGGCGTTCCCGCTCCTGGTGCACGTGCCGCTGCGGTGGCGGACCGGCCGGCGTCGGCCACGCCGGGGCACCCGTGGGAGGGCTGGACGTTCTCGGACGGGTGGCGCAGCCGCGAGACGCTCGCCGTCGTCCTCACGAGGAAGAACGACGGGACGGCGGCCGGGTCGCACGGAGGACGGCTGCGGGACGCCCTCCGCGCACGCCACCGCGCCGCTCGCCGCTCGCCGCGCGCCCCGGCCCGGCTCCCCGGTGAACGGGAGCCGGGCCGGGACCGTCGTGCGGGACCGCCGGGCCGGTCAGCGCGCCGAGGGCGCGGCGGCCGAGGGGGAGAGCGAGGCGCTCGGGGTGGCGCTGGCGGACGGGGCCGCCGAGGGCGCGCCCGCCGGGGCCGTCGCGGTCGGCGTGGGGCAGCCGGGGCCGGTCGCGGTGGCCGTCGCGCTCGGCGTGGCCGTCGCGCTCGGCGTCGCGGACGGGCCGGCGCTCGGGGTGCCGGTGGGGGTGCCCGTCGGCGTGGCGCAGTCGGTGGGTGTGTCCGTGGGCGTCGCGGTCGGGGTGGCGCCCGGGGTGCCGGACGGCGTCGTCGACGGGGTCCCGGAAGGGGTGGTGGTCGGCGTCGCGGTGGGCGTCACGGTCGGGGTGGCGGTCGGGTCCGGGCTCGCGCTGCCGGGCGGCGTGGTGCCGGGTGTGCCGGACGGGGTGGCGCTCGGCTGCGCCGACGGCGAGGCCGAGGCGGACGGGGAGGGCGAGCCGGAGGGCGTCGCGCTCGGCGACGGGGCACCGGTCGGGGTGCCGGTGGGCTCCGCGGACGGCGTCCCGGACGGCGTGGTGACCGGGCCGGTGGTCGCCCCCGGCGCGGGCTGCGCACCGGCGCCCTGACCCGGCGGCACCGGCGTCACCGGCGGCGCGGGCGTCACCGGGGCGAGCGGGCTCGGCGGCGCGGCCGGGAGCAGCGGCGCGAGCGGGCCGGGGGTGCCCGGGCGGTCCGGGGTGGTGACCGGGCTGCCGCTGCCGAAGTGCGCCATCCAGTTGCGGACGGTGCGCAGGTACTCGGAGGAGTGGTTGTAGCCGAGCACCGCGCGGTCCAGCTGCGCCTGGTCGGACAGGTCGCGGCCGCCCGCGCACAGGTACCGGCCGGCCGCCTCGGCGGCGTCGAAGATGTTGTTCGGGTCGGCCTTGCCGTCGCCGTTGGCGTCCACGCCCCAGGACGCCCAGGTGGAGGGGATGAACTGCATCGGGCCGACGGCGCGGTCCCAGGCGGCGTCGCCGTCGTAGCGGCCGCCGTCGGTGTCGGCGATCGCCGCGAAGCCGGCGCCGTTCAGCACCGGGCCGAGGATCGGGCGGAAGGTCGTGCCGGCGGCGTCGACGGCGCCCCGGCCGGCCTGGCCGGACTCGACCTCGCCGATCGCGGCGAGCAGTTGCCAGGGCAGGTGGCAGCCGGGCGAGCGCAGCGCGAGCGCCGCCTCGGCCTTGCGGTAGGCGGCGAAGACCGTCTGCGGCAGGGCGGGCCCGGTGCGCTGCGGGTCGGCGAAGGGCGAGGTGAGCGGGTCGAGCGGCGGCTGGAGCAGCGGCAGGGTGCCACCGCCGTCGACCGGCGCGGTGCCGAGGACACCGGGCGTGCCGGGGATCCCGGGGACGCCGGGGGTGGCGACGCCGAACGGCGAGGCGGTGGTGCCGTCGGGGCCGGTGGCCGCGCCGGGCAGGCCCTGCGCGGTGCCCGCCGCGGCGACCGGGGAGAGGCCGAGGCCGGTCTGCGAACCGGTCAGCGCGGCGAGGGCGGTGAACACCGCCAGCATCCCGGTCACCCGCTTGCCGAGCCGCAGCCGGCGGCCGGCCGTCCGGCTCCTGCGCGGCTCCCCGTTCCCGGCCGGCTCCGCGCCGTCCTGTGCGGCCTCGCCGTTCCTGCTCACCATGCCGTGCCCCTCCCGTCACCGTCCGGTCCCCCGGGGAACGGACGGGCTGTCACCATCGTGCCTGCCGGTGCATGACAGTCCACTTCACCGGAATGATTAGTATCACGACGATCCGACAGGCTCCTGGTGGCGTGGGCCGGTACCGGGCGCCACCGTTCGGTGAACGGACGGTGGACCGGTTCGGCCGGACACGGTCAGGACGGCCCCGGCCGGGCACGGGGCGTACCCCGGGGCGGGGTCACAGGTCGAGCAGCGTCCCGTCCTCGGCGACGGCCGCGCCCGCGGCCGCCAGGGCCGGCGCCAGCGCGGCGGCCTGCGGCGAACCCCGGTGGGCGAGCGGGTTGGTGTTGTTGAGATGGGTGTAGAGGTAGCGCGGTCCCGGGCGGCGGGCCAGCAGCGGGAGCGAGTCGGTGACTGCCAGGTGGCCCATGCCGCGTGAGGTGCGGGCGCCGCCGGTGCGTTCGGCGAGTTCGTCGTCGGTGGCGAAGGTGCCGTCCAGGAGCACCACGTCGGCGTCGGCCACCGCCCGGTCGAGGGCGGGCGTCCAGGCGGCGAGGCCGGGGGCGTAGACCGCGCGGGCCCCTCCGCCCGCCTCGGTGAAGCGGTAGCCGATCACCCAGTCGGTGCGCTCGCCGGCCGGGTCGCCCGCGGGCAGTCCGGCGGGGTCGGCGGCGTACCGGGGGCGCTTGCCGCCGAGCGCCAGCGGCTCGGCCACCAGCCCGCCGGCCAGTTCGACGGGCCGGCCCGTGGTGACGGTGTGCCAGTGCACCTTGGTGTAGGGGGCCAGCAACGGCCCGGCCGGGAACGCCTCGTGCAGCGCCGTGCGGACCGGCGCGGTGGCGTGCACGGACAGCTCCGCGGCCTCCCGCAGGCTCACCAGGCCCAGGGTGTGGTCGAGTTCGCCGCTGGTGAGCAGGACGCCGCGCAGCGGGGTGGCCCGGGTGCCCGGCGGGGGTGCCAGTTCGGGCGCGGCGAGCAGCTGGGAGCGCAGGTCGGGGGAGGCGTTGACCAGGTACCAGGCGGCGCCGTCGGCGCTGATCGCCAGGCAGTCCTGGCTGCGGACGGCGCCGGTGCGGCGGGCGGTGGCGCAGCTCTCGCAGCCGCAGTTCCACTGGGGCAGGCCGCCGCCGGCGGCGGTGCCGAGGATCCGGATCTTCAGCGGGTGCTCCTCAGGGCGGGGGCGGGTTCACACCGGGCCGGAGTCGGGCGGGACGGAGGCCGTGAACCGGCGGGGGACCGGGGCCGGGGCGGGGGTCGGAGCGGCGGCCGGGCGCGGGGACTCCCGCACCAGGTGGTGGTGCGGGGAGAGGCGGCAGGCCGGGTCGGTGACGCCCGGGTCGCCGGTGAACTGGAAGGCCTGGCAGCGGCAGCCGCCGAAGTCCTGTTCGCGCAGCTCGCAGCCGCGGCACGGCTCGGGCATCCAGTCGGTGCCGCGGTAGCGGTTGAAGGCGGGCGAGTCGTGCCAGCTGGCGGCCAGCCCGTCGGTGACCGCGTTCGGCAGCGGCAGGTCCGGCAGCTGGGCGGCGGCCAGACAGGGCAGCACGGCGCCGTCCGGTGCGACGACGAGCTGCTCCTTCCCCCAGCCGTTCATGCAGGGCTTGGCGGTGCCGGAGTGGTGGTCGGCGGTCACATGGGTGATCTCGATCCGGTCGCCGTGCCGGGCCCGGGCCTCGGCGACGTCGCGCTCGGCCTGCCGGACCTGCTCGTCGTCCGGCGCCAGGTGGGCCCGGTTGACCCAGGCCCAGCCGTAGAACTGGGTGTGGGCGAGCTCCACCCGGTCGGCGCCCAGGTCGGCGGCGAGGTCGGCGATGGCGCCCAGCCGGGCGAGGTTGCCGCGGTGCAGCACCGCGTTGACGGTGAGCGGCAGCCCGGCGCCGGTGAGCAGGGCGGCCGCGGCGAGCTTGCGCTCGTGCCCGCCGGGACCGGACAGCCGGGTCAGCCCGGCCACGGTGTCGGCCTGCGACGGATCGGCGTCCTGCACGGAGAGCTGGACGTGGTCCAGGCCCGCCGCGGCGAGTTCGGCGGCGCGCGCGCCGTCCAGCGGCAGTCCGCTGGTGATCAGATTGGTGTAGAGGCCCAGCCGGCGGGCGTGCGCGACGATGACGGCCAGGTCGCGGCGCAACAGCGGTTCGCCGCCGGTGAGGTGGACCTGCAGCACGCCCAGGCCGCGGGCCTGGTCGAGCACGCGCAGCCACTCGTCGGTTCCCAGCTCGTCGCGCTGCCGCGTGAGTTCCACCGGGTTGGCGCAGTAGGAGCACTGCAGCGGGCAGCGGTGGGTGAGTTCGGCGACCAGGCCGAGCGGGGCCGGCGCCCGCTTCCCGGTGGCGGCGCCGGGCAGCCCGGCCGCCGGGTACGGCTCGGCCGGTGCGCCGGTGCCGTCGAGGGTGAGCAGCCGGCGGTCGGCGAGGTCGGCGAGCAGCGTCAGCACCTGGGCGGTGTCCACGCCCTCGTACTCCTCGGCGAGGCGGGCGGTGATCCGGCCCGCGTCGCGCCGCCCGTCGCAGTGCCGCAGTACGGCGGCGGCGGTCGCGTTCAGCAGCAGCACGCCCTCGGGGTAGAGCAGGGCGGCCTGTCGGCGCACCGGGTCGTGCACCAGCCGCACCCCGCGCCGCAGCCCGGGGGCCACGGCGGCGGGTGCGGCGTTCACCGGGCGGTCCCGGCGGTCCCGGCGGTCCCGGTGGGCACCGCGGTCTCCGCCGGCGCGTAGTCGACGGCGTCGAGCATCGCGCGCAGCACCTCGCACTTGAAGGCGAGCGCGTCCACGGCGGCTCGCTGCTGCTCGGCGGTCACGCAGTGGTCGAGCACCAGGTCGAGGGTCCGCTCGCTGTCCCGGCGGGCGTCGGGGATCCGGTGCTCGAAGTAGGCGTAACCGGCCGGGTCGATCCAGTCGTAGTGCGTGCGCCAGGCGATGACGCGCTCGGCCATGTGGTCGGGCGAGAACATCTCGGTCAGGGCCGCCGCGACGCCCTCGGTCCACGGCCGGGTCTGGCAGAAGTGCAAGTAGGCGTCGACGGCGAAGCGCACGCCGCGCGCCACGTGCCGTTCGTCCAGCACCTCGGCGCGGTCGAGGCCGACGGCCTCGGCGAGCACCAGCCAGTCGGCCAGACCGCCCTCGCCCTCCTGCGGGCCGTCCTGGTAGCCGAGCCGCCGGGTCCACTCCCGGCGGACCTCCGGCAGCGGGCAGTTGGCGATGATCGCCGCGTTCTTGCGGGTCAGGACCAGCTGGTAGTACCAGCGGTTGGCGACCCAGCGCCGCAGCTCCGGCGGCGTGCAGCCGCCGGAGTGCAGGCGCAGGTGGAACGGGTGGGTGTCCCAGTACCGTTCCCGCAGGCCGTGGAGCCTGGCCGCGAACCGCTCGCGGCTCGACGCGGTGGTGGGGGTGTGGGTCACCGAGTGGTCCGCGCGGCGTACGCGGTGACCTCGGCGCCGGTGCGGTGGCACTCCACCGCGGGTGCGGACCAGACGGGCTTGGCGGGGGCCGCCGGAGCGGACGGCGCGGTGCCGGTCGTGGTGGCGGGGAGTTGCACGGTGAGCGTGGGCTTCATGGGAGTTGCCCTCCTCGGTGAAGTGGGGGGTTCGGGGACCGGGCGGTCCCCGGACAGGACGCTACGAGCTGCCGGGCCCGCCCGCGGGCCCAACTCGCGCGGTCGCGTGACAATCGCGCTCGAACGGGTGACGTGAGGAGCCCACCGCTTGAGAACCGGTGCGGGTGTGCCGTCCGGCCGCCGCCGCGGTCCGGCCGAAGGGGCGCGGCGGCGGCGGGCATCGCGGGCAGCGGGTGGGGCCGTTCGGATGCGCTGCGCTGGCCGTGCGGGCGGAGCTGCCGGAGATTGCACTCAATGGGACAAAAGTCCCCGATCGAAAGGCAGTTGCCGTGAAGCATCGATACCCCGCGCTCGCCGCGGTCTCCGCACTGGCCCTGGGCGTCACCCTGGCCACGGGCGTCCCGGCGACGGCGGGCGGTCCGACCGGCCCTTCCGGGGCCGTGTCCAGCCCCGAGTTCGAGAGGAGCGTGCTCACCACCGGCCTCGGCGACCCCTACGAGCTGCTGTGGGGCCCCGACGGACACCTGTGGTCCACCGAGAAGAGCGGCCTGAAGGTCACCCGGATCGACCCGGAGACCGGCGAGAAGACGACCGCGCTGGACCTGACGGGCGTGGCGCACCACACCGAGGGCGGCCAGGACGGTGTGCTGGGCCTGGCCTTCCAGCAGGAGGACACCGACTGGGGAGACGGCGGTCACCGGGGCGGCGGCGGACACGACGAGGGCGAGACCTACGTCTACGTGTCGTACACCTACCTGACCGACACCCCCGCGGAGGTCACCGGCGAGACCAGGCGGCTCAAGATCGTCCGCTACACGCTCGACTGCGACGACCACACCCTCCGCAGCCCCCAGGAGGTCCTGACCGGCCTGCCCTCCGGTACCGACCACCAGTCGGCCCGCCTGCGGATCGGCCAGGACGGCAAGCTGTACTACACCGTCGGCGACCAGGGCGCCAACCAGCTCGCGCACTTCTGCAACCCGAACTGGGCCCAGCGGCTCCCCACCCAGGGCGAGGTGGACCAGCACGCCTGGTTCGGCCCGTACCAGGGCAAGATCCTGCGGATCGACCCGGACGGGTCCGTCCCCGACGACAACCCGGTCATCGACGGCGTGCGCAGCCACATCATCTCCTACGGCCACCGCAACAGCCAGGGCCTGGACTTCGCCCCGGACGGCCGGCTCTACCAGACCGACCAGGGCCCGAAGACCGACGACGAGGTCAACCTCATCCGCCCGGGCAACAACTACGGCTGGCCGTACGTGGCCGGCTGGCGCGACGACAAGGCGTACACGTACGCGAACTGGGCGGCGTCGTCGCCCACGCCCTGCACGGACCTCACCTACGACGACATCGACGTCCCGCCGTCGGTGCCGCAGCAGAAGGAGAGCGACTTCAGGGGCGCGTTCGTCCCGCCGATCAGCACCCTCGGCACCACGGTCGACAACGGCTTCGAGTTCCGCGACCCGAAGTGCGCCGAGGGCGGCCTGTACTTCATCTGCTACCCGACGGTGGCGCCCTCCAGCCTGACCTACTACGCCAAGAACGGCGTACCCGGCTGGGAGAACTCCCTGCTCATCACCACGCTCAAGGACGGCAGCGTCTACCGGCTCAAGGTCGGGCGCGACGGCAACGCCGTGGGCGACGCCGAGCGCCTCTGGACCACCCAGAACCGCTACCGCGCCACCGCGCTGTCCCCCGACGGCAGGACCGTCTTCGTGGCGACCGACAGCGCCGGCCTGGTCCGCGACGTGAACACGGGAGCCCCGTCCGCGGAACTGGAGAACCCGGGCGCCGTCCTGGTGTTCAGGCTCCAGCGGTAGCCCGCGCACCGTCCGCGCACGCCCGCCCGCACCGGACGGGCGTGCGCTTCGGTCCACCCGGTCCCCGGGAGCCGGGGGCCGGGTGGACCGGGAGCCGGCGGCCGCGCCGGTGCCGGGCGGGTCAGGCGGAGCGGCCGAACGCCAGCAGGTGGCCGTCCTTGGTGCCGACGAACACCCGCCCGCCGTCCGTCGCGGGCACCGAGAACCTGCTCACCGTGCCGAGCGGGAAGCTGCGCCGCAGCCGGAGCGTGCCGTTGGCCGGAAGCGCGTCGTAGACCCGTAGTTCGCCGTTCTGGCCGCCCGGGCCGGTGCCCGAGTAGACCACCCACACCAGGGCCGAGCCGGTGGCCGTGCCGTCGGAGGTGACGACGGGGGAGCCGGAGGCGTAGCCGAAGCCCTCGGTGCTCGTCGCGGCGCTGGTCAGCTGCGGATCCCCGGCGCCGTTCACCCCGTACTTGAGGGCGCGCAGCGAGCCGAAGTTCTCGACCAGGTAGACGTAGCCGCCGTCACCGCCCCAGACGCCCGGGTGGCCCCAGATGCCCTTGAACGGGCCGGTGGTGCCGACCACGGCGTCGGTGCCGCCGGGGCCCTGGCCCATGCCGCCGAGGCGGTCGCGGTCGAGCAGGAAGATCCGGCCGTCCTTGCCGGCCTGCACCATGAGGTGCGGGTGCGCGGCGGTGCCGAAGCCGGACGGCAGGGCGGCCGGGCCGCCGGAGCCGAGGTCCACGTCGCCGTGGTCCATCTCCCGGTTGTCGGTGGGGCTGAAGAAGTCCTTCGGGGCGAGGCTGCCGTCGGCGTTGACGCCGAGCCGGACGACCGACTCGGCGAAGTGGCCGCCGGGCCGCTCGCCCGGGCCCTTCAACGGGGAGGAGCCGTCACCGGCGCCGTTCCCGGTGGCCAGGAAGATCCGTCCGGAACCGTCCGAGACCAGGCCGCCGCCGCTCATCCAGACGCCCGCGTTCTGCGAGGCGGAACCGGATTCGGTGGACCAGAGGGTGAGTGTGCGGGTCGTGGTGCCGACGCCGGCGACCGTGCCGACGTACGTGCCGATCCCGCAGTCCGAGGCGAACCCGAAGTAGACCGCGCCGTCCAGCAGCAGCAGTCCGGCCCGCTGGGCGGAGGTGACCGGGTCGAACGGCACGCCGGGGCTGTTCACCGGCGAGCCCTGGACGGTGATCGGCCAGCCGCTGCGCTCGGCGCCCGAGCCGACGTCGAGGGCGTGCACCGAGAAGTGCGCGCCCCCGTCGCCGGACTTGGAGACCAGGTAGACCGTTCTGCTCGCCCGGTCGTAGACCGGTGTCGAGATGATCCCGGTGCCGGGGGACAGACAGGCGCTGTCGGAGGTGACCGGGGTGCCGAGCGCGCGTTGCCACCGGATCCGGCCGTCGGCCGCGTCGACGCCGTAGACGTGGTTGGTCGCGGTGGCGACCACCACGGTCGAGCCCGCGACCAGCGGTTGGGCGTAGACCGCGCCGTCCACGGCGGTGGACCAGCGGCGGCCGAAGCCGGCTGCGGAGACCTCGGCCGGGGCGAGTCCGGGTTCGGCGGCGTCCCAGGCGGTGCGCAGGGCGGTGCCGGAGACGGTCGGATTGTCGGCCCGGGCGGGCGTCGAGCCGCCGAGCGCGCCGGCGGCGAGGGCGGGGGCGAGCAGCGTCAGCCCGGAGAGCAGGGCCGCCGCGGACCGTCCGGTCCGCGCGCGCCGGACGGGCGGGGCGGGTCGGACGGGTGGGGCGGGAGCGGGAACGGGGGCGGCCGGGGCCGGTCCGGTGGGGCGCGCGGGTGGGTGAGATCGGCTCATGCGATCCGCCTTGGCTGTCGGGGAGCGGGGGCAACGGCGCCGTGGCGTCCTTGTGCGAATGACCGTGCCGCACCCGCATCCGCCCGGCACCATCGTGCCCGTCCCGTTCACGCCCCGGGGGGAACCGGCTGCGCCGGGCGGCGGCGCGGCCGGTTCCGGGGCGCGGCTACACGCTCTTGGAGAGCAGCAGCGCCAGCCCGGTGGCGGCGACCGCCTCGGCCTCGGCGTTCACGTCGTCGCCCGGGCCGCGGTCCTTGATCACCTCGACGGTGTAGGCGCGGCCGTCCTCGGCGAGGAAGTTCACCTCGGGCCGGGTGCCGTTCTTGCGGCGGAGCAGATAGGCGTCCTTGCCGGCGCCGGGGAGCGGGGTGGCCGTGTAGTCGGGGTTGGCCCGCAGCGCGGTGTACAGGGCCGGGTCCATCTCGCGGATGTGGGCGTAGGACTGCCGGGAGCCCCAGGTGCAGCCCCAGACCGGCTTGCCGTTGTCCGGGTCGGGGTGGGTGCCCCGGAACGGGCCGCCGGTGCCGACGGCGGCGACGACCTGGGGGGAGGTCAGCAGGGTGCAGGCGTCCGCGGGCCGCTTGCCGGTGCCGGCGGGGGTGCCGGCGGCGGTGGTGCCCGGGCTCGTGGCCGGGCTCGTCGTGGGGGCCGTGCTCGTCGTCGCAGCCGGGGTCGGGGCCGGCGCCGGCGCGGTGGTGGCGGGTGCGGGAGCGGCGGTGGTGGCCGGCGCGGGGGCGGCCGTCGACGAGCCGCCGCCCGAGGAGGAGCAGCCGGTCACCGCGACGGCCGCGAGGGCCAGCGCGGGCAGCAGGCCGTACCGGCGGCCGGGCGTGAGCGGTGACCTGCGGTCCATGGATTCCCCCTCCGATGGCGCCCGCCGGTGCGGCGGGCGGTGACCTGGCAGGATCCTACGGCGCCCGGCGACCCGTGATGTTCCGTTGGTGCTACAGGAGTTGGACGGATCCGTCACGGCCGGGAGCGTGCCGCGGACCGGCCGCGGGGCGGCAGCGGACCGGTCGTGGAGCGGGCGCGCCCGGGCGCCCGGGACGGCGGTCCGGGGCACGGGGGTGGTACGCGCACGTGCGGCCGGGCTCCCGGCGGCGCCGGTGCCGGGCCGAGCTGACCTGCCCGGATGCGAGGGACCCCTCCTTATCAGTGCGGGCGGGCCGCTGTCGAGCACGGGACGGCGTCTTCCCCGGACGGGTGACGTTCTGGTGAAAGTGGTCATGCCAGGAACGGCGGCCCGGCATCCTGACCTCGTGATCATGCGGATCCCGGGACGGGGCGGGGCGCGCGACCAAGGGGATGCCAGAGGGACGGAGGCCCTGAGAATGAGCACCAACCTGCCGGAGACCGTGGCGGAGGCCCCGGCCGTCCTGCCCGCGCCGCCCCGGGTGGTCGACGACCTCGCCCGCGACCTGACCCGGGCGGCGGCCGCGGTCCGTTCCGCCTCCCGGGACGGCCGGAGCGGCGGCGACCTCGCGGTGGCCGCCTACACCGCCGTGGTCTGCACGGGGCGGTCGGCGGCCCGCGCCCTGGAGGAGGCCGCCGCCTGGTGCCGGCAGGCGCCCGAGGCCGAAGTGCACTCGCTGGCCTGGGCACGCGTCCCGGGCCACCGCGACGACGTCTTCGAGTACCGGGTCACCCTCGCCGTCAGCTTCCCCGACCAGGAGACCGGCGAACACGTCGGCGACACCCACCACGCCCGGCGCTGACCGCCGCACCCGGAGCGGCCGATCGGCGGGGTCCGCCCCGGACGGCCGCTGGCTACACTCGCGCCATGGACACCCGGGGGACGAACGATCCGGCTGCCGAGGAGCGCGAACTGCCCGTCGGCGCGGCCGTGGTGGTGACGGTGCTGGCGGGGCTCTGCGGGGCCGCGGTGCTGCTGGCCGTGCTGCACGGACTGGGCTGGACGGCCCCCGGACTCGGCTGGCTGGTCGCCAAGGGCGCCGTGAAGCTCGGCGTCGGCGGGGCGGTCGGACTGGCGGCCGCCGTCACCTGGTTCAGGGCCCGCCGCACCGGGCGGGGCCGGAAGGAGTCCTGAGACGGCGGCCGGTCCGGCTCAGGACTGCGCGGCCGCGCACTCCGGGTGGCCCCAGCCGGCGCCGACCTTGGTGATCTTGTCGCCCTTGGCGTACGGGCGGGAGCACGGGCAGGTCCCGGGGAAGCGGGCGGAGAGCGTCGGCGCCTTGCCCGCCCTGCCGGACCCACCGGACGCTCCGGCGGTCCGCCGCTTGGCGGCAGACGCGGCCGGGGCGCGCCGCGCCCGCGCCGGGGTGCTCGCGGCCGGGTCCGGGACGGGCAGGTCGGCGGCGGTCCCGCCGGCCGCCTCCTGGGTGCGGGCGGCGTCACTGGCGGCCTTGTCGGCGGCGGCGTTCAGCGGATCGCCGTCCACCTGGTGGGCGGGCACGTAGACGAAGGTGACGTCCCGCCCCTCCAGGAGCCCGTCGATCCGCTGGATCAGCTCCTGATTGGCCACCGGCTTGCCCGCGGCGGTCTTCCAGCCGTTGCGCTTCCAGCCCTTCAGCCACTTCGTCACCGCGTCCCGGGTGTACGTGCTGTCCAGCCGGACCTCCAGCGGTACGGCGGGGTCCGTGGCGGACAGCAGCCGCTCCAGGGCCGTGAGCTCGCCCACGTTGTTGGTGCTGTGCCCGAGCGGGCCGGACTGCCAGCGCTGCGGCGCGCCCGTGCCGTCGGCCACCACGTAGGCCCAGGCGGCCGGGCCCGGGTTCCCCTTGGCCGCCCCGTCGCAGGCGGCGATGATTCGGTCGTTCATCCTGCGATCATGCCAGCTCACGGCGGACCCGCGGACCGCCCGCCGGATCCGCCGGGCCGCCGGGTCCGGCGCACCGGCGCACCGGCCTCAGGGCACCAGGACGAGCCGCCCGCGCAGCCCGCCGCGCACCAGGCGGCGGTGGGCGGCCGCGGCCCGCTCCAGCGGCAGGGTGTCCGCCACCCGCAGCGCCAGTTCCCGGCGCGCGGCCAGGGCCGCCAGCCCGGCGAGCGCGGCGCCGTCCGCCGTCACCCAGACGTGGGCGACCCGGATCCCGCGCAGCCCCAGCGGCGCCGCGCCCGCCGCCACCGCGACGAAGGACCCCCGGTTGCGCACCGCACCGAGCGCCGTCACGCCCAGCAGCGCCGCGTCCAGCGCGCCGTCCACCCCGCCGGGCACCAGCGCGCGCACCTCGGCGGCCGGATCGGGGGCGTCGCGCGGCACGTGCCACTCGGCGCCCAGCTCCCGCAGTGGCGCGGCGTCCTGCTCGCCCGCCAGCGCGACCACCCGCAGCCCGCGCCGTGCCGCCAGCTGCACGGCGAACCCGCCGACCGCGCCCGCCGCGCCGGTGACCAGCAGCGTCGCGCCGGCCGGCAGGTCCAGCAGGTCCAGGGCCTGGAGGGCGGTGAGCCCGTTGAGCGGCAGGGTCGCCGCCTCGACGGCGGTCACGCCCGGCGGCGCGGGGGCGAGCGCGGTGGCGTCCAGCACCAGGGCGTCGGCGTAGCTGCCGAGCGGGACGTCCAGCCGGTCGCGCAGCCCGATCACCTCGTCCCCGACCGCGAAGCCGGTCACCCCCGGGCCGAGCCGCTCCACCGTGCCGGCCACGTCCCAGCCGATCCCGACGGTCTCCCGCGGCGCCATCAGCCCGGCCTCCGTGAGCACCCCGGAGCGGGTCACCGCGTCCACCGGGTTGACCGCGGCGGCCGCCACCCGCACCCGCACCTGGCCCGGGCCGGGCTCGGGGACGGCCACCTCGGCCAGTTCCAGGACCTCCGGACCGCCGAACCGGCGGACGACCACGGCGCGCATCGCGCTCTCCCTCCCGCAGGGCCCCGCCTCCCGAACGGGCGGGGCTTGCCAACGGCCTCCAACCTAAGGAGAGTTGCTCTCCGGAAGGAAGTACGCACCTCCGAGTGCGTACCGCACGCAGAGGAGAGCCGATGGCGACCACCACCGCCGCCCAGCGCCGCTCGGCCGCCCGGGCCGGCTACGACGCCTACCTCGCCGAGTGCCCCGCCCGGCACCTGCTGGAGCGGATCGGCGACAAGTGGGTCAGCCTGATCGTCAACGCCCTCGCCGACGGCCCGCAGCGCTACAGCGACCTGCGCCGCCGCCTCGCCGGGGTCAGCGAGAAGATGCTCACCCAGACCCTGCGGTCCCTGGAGCGCGACGGCCTGCTGACCCGGACGGTCACCGCGTCCGTCCCGGCCCGGGTGGACTACGCGCTCACCCCGCTCGGCGCCGGGTTGCTCCCGCTGCTGCGGGCGATCAAGGACTGGGCGGAGGAGAACATGCCCGAGGTGCTGGCCCACCGGGAGGCCCACGACGGCCGGGCCGCGCACCCGGCGGTCCCGGCGCCGCACCCGGCGGTCCCGGCCGTGCCGCCGGCCGCGGCGGGCTGACGGCCGTGGACACCGAAGAGCTGCGGCTCGCGGTCTACCACGCCTTCGCCGCCACCGGCCGGGCCCCCGGTCACGCGGCGCTGGCCGCCCGGCTGGGCGCCACCGAACCCGAGGTCCGGGCCGGTCTGCGCCGGCTCGCCGGGGCCCGGCACCTCGCACTCGGCCCGGACGACGCGATCGTCATGGCCCACCCGTTCTCGGCCGTGCCCCTGGGCTTCTCGGTGATGGCCGGCGACACCCTGTGGTTCGGCGGCTGCGCCTGGGACTCCTTCGCGCTGCCGCACCTCGTCCCCGGCGCCGACCCCGCGCTGGTCGCCACCACCTGTCCGGCCTGCGGGCGCGCGCACGCCTGGTCCGTCGCCCGGCAGGCCCCGCCGGAGGGTGCGCAGGTGGCCCACTTCCTGGTGCCCGCCGCCCGGATGTGGGAGGACGTCGTCCACACCTGCGCCCACCAGCGGCTGTTCTGCTCCACCGACTGCGTCGACGCCTGGCTCGCCGCCACCGGCAACCCGCGCGGCAGCGTGCTCGACCTGGTCACCCTCTGGCGGCTCGCCGCGCACTGGTACGAGGGGCGGCTCGGCTCCCCGTACACCCGGCGCGAGCCGGCCGCGGCCGCCGCGTACCTGCGCTCGGTGGGGCTGAGCGGGGAGTTCTGGGGGCTGTGAGCCGCCGATCCGGGCCGGTGGGACGCCGGAGGCCCCGGGGGGCCCCCCCCCCCCGGGGGGGGGCCCCCCCCCCCCCGGGGGGGGGGGGGGGGGCCCCCCGCACACAGCCGGGCCCCGGACCCCCCGAACGCCCGCCCACCGGGGGTGCCGCCC